>CBFGZI010000069.1:0-19653 GCA_965653225.1 uncultured Propionibacteriales bacterium
GAGACCCGCGACAGCGGCTACAGGCGCGGCCGGCGAAGGAGGAGCACGACATGGGCAAGCTTCACCTGGGCGTGGCGTTGCCGAACTACGGCGAACAGCTCAGCCCGCACAACCTCGTCGAGGCGCTGCAGGCTGCCGAGTCGCACGGCTTCGACTCGGCGTGGACCACCGACCACGTAGCGGTCCCCGAGCACGCCGCACCGGTGTACGGCAACATCAGCGAGGCGCTGGTCACGCTCGGGTTCGCGATCGGGCACACCACGAACCTGCGGCTGGGCACCTCCGCGCTCGTCGTGCCGCAGCGGGAGCCGGTGCTCGCGCTCAAGCAGCTCCAGAGCCTCGACTACCTGTCCGGAGGCCGGCTGGTCACGGTCGTCGCGGCAGGGTGGATCGAAGAGGAGTTCGACCTGCTCGGCGCCTCCTTCGGCGACCGCGGCCGCCGGCTCGACGGCTGGCTGGAGCTGGCCCGCGGCGTCCAGCGGCAGGCGCCCGGTCCCATCGGCCACTCCGGGATCGTCGACATGGCCGGGCACTGGATGTCGCCTGCGCCAGCGCGGGACGACGGTCTGGAGATCTGGGTCGCCGGCGGCTCGGCCGCCGCGCTGCGACGGGCGGCCGGCGTCGGCACCTGGCATCCGGTCGCCCACACGCCGGACGCGGTCCGCGAGGGCGCGGAGAAGCTGCGGGCGCAACGACCCGACGCCGCCGTCGTCCACCGCGTCGGGGTGAGCTTCGCCGACGAGCCCAACAGGGACGGGCGGGACGAGCGCGGCAGGTACGGCATCGCCGGACCTCCCGACTGGATCGCCTCCCGGCTCCTCGAGCACGTCGAGGCGGGCTGCACCGGCTTCGTCGTCACGCTCGAGGTGTTCAGCCCCGGGCTGGCCGAGCGCATCGACAGGTTCGCCCGCGAGGTCTGGCCCACCGTGGTCGCGGAGTCGGGTACGGGCTGACCGTCGCTAGGCGCGGGCTGCACTGCCCAAGCGGACCGGACGGCCGACCGATCCGCTGTCGTGGGTGGTCTCGTACGCCTCGCGGGGCATCCCGAACGTGTCGGCGAGACCGATGGCGCCCGCGTCCGTGACGCGGACGGTGCGGGGCTGCGGTGTCCGCACGAGCCACCCGAGCTGCAGGAGCCGCTCGGTCACCGCGGCGCCGAGGGCGCCCGCGAGATGGTGCCGCTGCTCGGTCCAGTCCAGGCAGTACCGGACGAGCGGCCGACGGCCGCCGCAGAGCGCGTCGACGTCGACTCCCAGGTCGGTCAGCAGCCCGGCACCGGACTCGGTGAGGCGGTAGTCGACGTCGTGCCCGGGCGCGGAGAGCCGGTCTGTCGGCGCGCTGCCGGGGTCGTACGTGCCGTCGCCGCCGGTGAGCACGTCGCGGTCGAGCATCGCCCGCATCAGCTCGACGCCGACACGTCCCGCCAGGTGGTCGTAGCACAGCCGGCCCCGGCGCAACGCGTTCGCACGCGTCCCCTGCCTGAGCGAGCGGATCGGCACCGTAGGCGCGAGCCCGGCGAGCGCCTCGACGACTGCGACCACCTGCGGCGAGGCGATGCGGTAGTAGCGGTGCCGGCCCTGGATCTCCGACACCAGGAACCCGGCCTCGCACAGCTTCGCCAGGTGCTCGGATGCGGTCGAGGGCGCCACGCCTGCCTCGAGTGCCAGGACGCTGGCCGGAAGAGCCCGCCCGTCGACGAGTGCCAGCAGGACGCGGGCCCGGCTGGGGTTGCTCAGCAGAGCCGCGGGAACCGAGATGTCGGCGTCGCCAGCCATGCGGTCCACGGTAACCCCGGCGCAGTTCGGGCTGCGCCGAAGTGTTGCGGGGCCAGACTGGGGTCTGCCCATCGCACCGACATCCCGGGACTGCAGCTGTGACTTCGAAGAAGGCGCTGGTTCTCGTGGCCATCTGCCTCGGCCAGTTCTTGATCCAGTTCGACCTCACCGTCGTGAACGTCGCGCTGCCCGACATCGGCCGCGACCTGGACACGTCGGTGCCCGGCCTGCAGTGGGTGGTCGACGGCTACAACCTCGCGCTGGCCAGCCTGCTGCTCGTCGGTGGCCGCCTCGGAGACCGGTCGGGCCATCGCCGGGTGTACCTGGCCGGGCTCGCGGTGTTCGCACTGGGCTCGGGGCTGTGTGCCCTGGCCTCCTCCACCGCCGCGCTGGTCGGCTTTCGGGTTCTGCAGGGCGTCGGCGCCGCGATCGAGCTTCCGGCGACGCTGGCGATCCTCACGCACACGTTCGTCGAGCGGAACGAGCGGGCCCAGGCCGTCGGCGTGTGGACCGGGGCCGCCGGCAGTGCGCTCGTCGTCGGGCCCGTCCTCGGCGGCGCGCTGGTGTCGGCCTTCGGCTGGCGTGCGGTGTTCCTGGTGAACCTGCCGGTCGTGCTGCTCATCGCAGTCCTGGTCCTGACCAGCGTGCGGGACGTGGCCAAGGGCGGTGGCCCGCTCGACGTGCCCGGCCAGGTGCTTGGCACGACCGGGCTGGCGCTGCTGGCCGCCGGTGCGATCGAGAGCGGCCGCCCCGGAGTCAGCACGTCACTGACATCGGGGCTGCTGGTCGCGGGAGCACTGAGCCTCATCGCTTTCGTGGCCGTGGAGCGGAACAGCCGGCACCCGATGCTGCCGTTGTCGTACTTCCGCCGGGCGTCCTACAGCGCGGCCAACGCGAACGCCTTCGTCATGGGCTTCGTCACCATCGGCACGCTGTTCGTCTACTCGCTGTACTTCCAGCGGGTATGCGGTGACTCGCCGCTCGAGGCCGGCCTGCGGTTCCTGCCGCTCACCGTCACGTTCGTCGTCGTCGGGCCGCTCGCGGGTCGCGCGATCGCGGTCGTCGGTCATCGCCCGCTGATGACCACCGGCGCCGCCCTCTTCGGCGCGGGCAACCTGCTGCTGCTCAACACCGACGTGCATACCGACCCAGGCGTTACGTGGTGGCCGTTCGCCGTCCTCGGGCTGGGGTACGGGCTGCTGTCCACGCCGATGGCCGCGGCCGTGCTCGACTCTGTGCCGAGGGCACGTGCCGGCATGGCCTCCTCGACCAACCTCGCCGGACGCCTGGTCGGCGGGGTGTTCGGGATCGCCATACTCGGCGCGTTCCTGCCCTCCGGACCCGCCAACGCAGGACACGGGGCGTTCGCGTCGGCCTTCGTCGCCGCCCTGCACTCTGCATGTCTCGTCGCCGCGGCGGTGGCCTTCGCCGGTGCGGCCACAGCGGCCGCGTTCATCCGTCCCGTACGCGAGCCAGAGCTCGTCGACGCGTGACGAACACCCGTCAGCCGTCGCGGGTTGCGTGGATCTGGCCGCGTGCCATCACCAGTCGTAGGTACTTCTCGGGTCGTGCCAGCACGGTGACGTCCTCGAGTGGGTTCTGGTCGACCACCAGCAGGTCGGCGTAGGCGCCGGGTGCCACCACCCCGATCTGGTCTTGCATGTTCAGCAGCCGTGCGGCGTTGCAGGTGGCCGCGCGCAGCACGTCGACCGAGGGCTGGACCTCGGCGCGGATACGGAACTCCTCACACTGGGCGGGGTGCATGCCGCCGAGCAGGTCGGTGCCGAAGGCCAGGTTGACCCCGGCCCGGTGCGCCGCCTCCAGCGCACCCAGCCCGGCGTCGAGCACGTCTTTGACCTTGGCCGCGCTGGCCGCCGGCAGCCCGTGCGCCGGTCCCTCGGTGGCCAGCCGCTCGTAGGTGACCAGCGTGGGCACCAGGAACGCGTCGCGCGCCACGAACAGCTCCAGGCTGTCCTGGTCCAGCAGGTTGCCGTGCTCGATGCAACGCACCCCCAACCGCAGCCCCCGGTTGATCGCCGCCGCGGTGTAGGCATGCCCGGTGACATAACGGTGCACCGCAGTCGCCTCCTGCACCGCCGCGGTGATCTCCTCCTCGCTGAACTGCACCGAGTCCACCCGGTCGGTCAGCGACGCCACCCCACCCGAGAGCATGATCTTCAGATGGTGCGCACCGGTGCGCAGCTGCGCCCGCGCCCCTCGACGCACCTGCTCCACCCCATCCACGACCAGGCTCAGACTGGCCGCGCACGGATGGTCGTCCAGCACCTGCCGACCGGCCGGACGCGGGTCACCATGCCCACCGGTCTGCGACAACGCCTTGCCCCCGAACACCAACCGCGGACCCGCCAGCAGACCCTCCTCCACCGCCGCCGCCAGCCCGAAGTCCGCCCCGGCCACATCGCGCACCGTGGTGAACCCCCGCTCCAGCATCCCGGCCATGATCCGCCCCGCATGCGCGGTCACGTAGCTGCTCGCCCAGTCCGCCTGCGCCGTCAGGTCCGCCGTTGCCGCAGTCACATGCACATGCGCATCCACCAGACCCGGCACCACGAACCCACCGGCGACATCGACGGTCCGTGCGTCGTGGGCGCGCACGTCCGACCCGCCTACCTCCACCACCCGGTCGCCCTCGACCAGCACCCGCGCATCCCCGGCCACATCACCCGCGGCCGGGTCAACCACACAGGCGTTCGTGAACAACGTACGCACAGCGGAACCTGCCGGGTCTCTCACGCTCATGCGAATGGCGCCTTCGTTGCATGCATGGTCGGTGAGTCTATGCAGGCGCCCGCCAACGGCGCCGCCATCAGGACGAGCCGACGATGCGACCGCCCGTGGCCGCGGCACGGTGGTGCTGGTCGTACACACCGATGGCGACCAGCGCGGCCACCGGAACGCACATCAGCAGCACGGCCCACGAGAGCGGGAGGCCTGCGCCGGTCGCGGCCGCGAGCACGAGGCCGGCGGCGGCAGCGACGAACACCGCCACGCTGTGCCTGCGGCCGGGACGGGCCAGCGGTGCGTGCAGCGCCCAGACGAGCACCAGCACGATCGCCACCGGCAGCCCGACGGTGAAGCCCACCAGCACCGGGGGCGCGGCGATGTGGTGCGTGATCGCCTCGGTGGCCACCTCCAGCCCGGCACCGAGCGCGGCCAGGCCGGCGAAGATCCCGTAGTGCCCGTAGCCCCAGAGGAACGCCAGGTCGCGACGGTTCTCCAGCCCGGCCGCGGCGGGCTTGAGGAAGTAGAACCACCACAGGCCGAACAGCAGCATCAGCGCGCCGGAGCCCAGCACCACCAGGTCGATGCTGCCGCCGGCCTCGGTGAAGGCGGCCTGGACGGCGGCGGTGGCCGCGAGCACGCACTCACCGAGGACGATGATCGTGAACAGGCCATAGCGTTCGGCGATGTGGTGGGGGTGCCAGGTGGTCGTGCGGACTCGTTCTGCCCACAGCGGCACGAGCAGCTCCGCGGCGACCAGGGCAAGGAAGCCGAACAGTCCCCAGGGCGGGTCGAGCAGCAGCCGCAGGACCCAGCCGAGCTGAAGCAGCGTCGTTCCGCCGGCGTAGCGGAGGCACGTGGCTCGTCGCTCCGGGTCGCCGGCGGCGGCACGCAGCCACTGCGTGACCATGGCGACGCGCATGACCACGTACCCCAGCGTGACCACGGCGAAGTCCTGGGAGGCGAACGCCTCGGGGACCCCGGCGGCAAGCAGGATCACGCCGCCCATCTGGACCATGGTCAGCAGCCGGTAGGCCACGTCGTCGGTGTCGTACGCCGAGGCGAACCAGGTGAAGTTCATCCAGGCCCACCAGATCGCGAAGAACACCATGAGATACCCGAGCACGCCCTGACCGACGTGGTCCGCGGCCAGGCTGTGTGCCAGCTCCGAGGCCAGCAGCGCCACGGCGGCCACGAACGTCAGGTCGAACAGCAGCTCCAGCGGGGTCGCGACGCGGCTGGACTCCTCGACATCCCGCGAGCGCATCGGCACCCGCCACAGCGCTCCGTCAAACCCCAGGTCGTCTTTCGGCATCAGGCACCTCCCCGCGTGCAGCATCCCAGCAGAGAGGTGCCGGCTCGATCTCCGGGCGGGTCAGCCCGCCGGTCCCGGTCCGGTCCGGTCCGGACTCATGCCCGGTGCTGCGCCGATGTCAGCGGCGGTTCCGGTGCCCCGAGGCGCCTTGGGGCGGACCACCCAGGCCACGCACAACAAGGCGAAGGCCGCACCAGAGGTTGCAGCCGCCACGGGATCCCCCACTATCACCAGCATCCAGATCCCCACCGCGGCCAAACCAAGTGAAGCCAAGCCTTGAAGTAACCTCACAACCGCCCACTCCTCTCCTTACGGCCGAACACATTAGACGCCTGAGGCGTGTTCGACCATGGAGTGGGCGGCGGAAGTCGCTCCGACTTCGCCCGCGAGAAGCGGTGGGTGCTAGCGAGCCGTTGCGTCCATCGTCCGGCTGATGCTCTCCAGGTCCTTGCCCTTGGTCTCGGGGCCGAGCAGGTAGCCGGTGATGGTCAGCAGCCACAGGCCAGAGCTGATCATGAACGGGATCGTCGCTCCGCCGAGCGCGTCGATGCCCATGCCGACCAGCAGCGGCGCGAAGATCGACGGCACGCGGCCACCGCCGACGGCGATGCCGAACGCCGAGCCACGGATGCTCGTCGGGAACAGCTCGCTGATGTAGGTGTCGCCGACACCCCACAGCCATCCCAGGGTCGCGATCATCAGGCCGCCGAAGAAGAGGAACGTCGTCAGCGAGTCGGTGCTGGCCGCCAGCAGCGTGGAGCCGATCATGATGACTGCACCGAGGATCCCGGCCGGCCGCCTGCCGACCAAGTCCGCGAGCCCGGTTCCGAGGTAGGCGAAGAAGAACTGGGCGACGTAGAACATGATCGCGTACTTGATCGCCTCGGTCGCCGATGCGCCGAACTTGTCCACCATGAAGGTGGTGAGGAACACCGTGAGGCCCCAGTAGCCAACCGCGTTGGCGGTGTACAGCAGCCAGCCGATGCCGATCCGGCGCCTCACGCCGGGGATGTGCCACAGCCGCTGCTTGCGCTCGCCGTTCGCCTGCTCGGCGCGAGACTCGTCGCGCATTCTCTTCTGGATGGCGCGCACGCTCTTGGCACGGTTGCGCGTGCTGCCACCGGCGTCCTCGGCCTCCTGCAGCAGCCGGGCCACCTTGAACTTGTCCTCGGTCTGCTCGATCACGTACCGCACGGACTCCTGCAGCAGCATGCGGAGGGCGAACACGCCGATCGCGGGAATGATCGCGATGATGAACGTCCACTCCCACCCGAAGCGCGGGACGATGAACAGCGCCGCCAGACCGGCCGTGATGTAGCCGAGCGAGTACAGGGAGAACATGATCCCCCCGACGCCGATGGCGCGGACCTTCGAGGGCCACATCTCCGCGGTGTAGGGCGCTCCGACCGCGAGCTCGCCCGCACCGCCGACGCCGGTGAGGAACCGCATCGCGGCGAAGAAGGGAATGTTGTGGCTCAGCCCGCCCAGCGTCGTGGTGGCGCCGTACAGGAGGATCGACGCGCCGAGGGTGTCCTTGCGGCCGAACTTGTCGGCGGCGATCCCGAACCCGATGGTGCCGAGGGTGTAGCCGACCAGCTGGATCGAGCCGATCAGCCCCATCAGGCTCGCGCTCGCACCGAGGCTCGCGGTGATCGCGGGCAGGATGATCCCGTAGATGTTCACTGCGTACGCGTCGAACCCGTAGCCGAGTCCCGACGCGAGCGACACCATGAAGTAGTCCTTGAACGGGACCTTGCGGCCCACGTCCGTGCTGAGCTCACCTGGCTCTGCGTACGCGGTGGCGCTTCGCCCGACCGTGTCCGTCATCCGCATCTCCGCTCACTCGTGTGCACTAATGTCGAGTAAGTTAGTACATATAAGTGAATCCGCAAACGAGGAGGCCCCAGAAGTGACCCACCTCGGCTTTCGCTGCGTTCGCGGTACTCGCGGGTAAGCGGCGACCGGCGACCGGCGGGTGAATGTCGGCAGAACTCTTCCGCGGAGAGTCATGCCCGGGCGTGACCTCGAACCCACTCCCGCGCGGCGACCTTGCGGCCGGCCGGGATGCTCGGCATGGTTGGTCCCCGCGGTCCTACAGACGGCGCGTGCACGAGCTTGGCGCGGGACGAAGGGTGAGCATGGCCAGCCAGCAGAACATGCCAGACGGCAAGCAGACGCAGGTGCCCGCGGAGGTGGCGACGTTCTCGATCACACGCAGGGGCTACGACCGGGACGCGGTCGACTCCTATCTGCGTGAGCACGAGGGCGAGCGCCGGAAGGAGCTGGCTCGCCGCGAGGAGGCGGAGCGACGAGCCGCCGGCCTCGAGAAGGAGCTGGAACAGCTGCGCAAGCAGCTCGCCGAGGCCGAGGCCCCGTCGTACGGCAACCTCGGCGACCGTGCCGCCGAGCTGCTGAAGCTCGCCGAGACCCAGGCCGAAGAGGTCAAGTCGCAAGCCCGTGACGAGGCGAAGAAGATCCGTAGCGACGCGCAGGGCGAGATCGACGCGGAGCGGCAGAAGGCGGTCGACGAGGCCCGGTCGATCCGCGACTCGGCACGAGCCGAGGCCGACCAGCTGGTCGCCTCCGCGCGCGAGCGTGCCGCCAAGGCCGAGGCCGACATCAAGACCAAGACCGACGACCGGCTCAAGGCCGTGGAGAGCGAGGCCTCCCAGCTGCGCCTCAACGCCCAGCAGGAGGCCAACGCCGTCCGCACCGAGGCTCAGCGCGCCGCAGAACAGACCCGGGCCAGCGCCGACCGCGAGGCGGCCGAGACCCACCGCACCCTGGCACTGGAGAAGGAGCGCCTCAGCAAGGAGGCCAGCGAGCAGTACCAGCAGGCCGCCCAGGAGAGCAACAGACTGGTCACCGAGGCGCAGGAGCGCGCGGCAGCGGCACAAGACCGTGCTGCCACGGTCAACGAGCAGGCCGACCGCACACGGGCCGAGGCCGAGAGTGAGTCCGAACGGCTCGTCGGTGAGGCGCGGGCCGAGGCGGACCGGGTGGTCGCGGGCGCGCGCGATCGCGCCAAGAAGATCGAGGGGGAGAGCAAGGCCAAGGCCGCCGACCTGATGAAGGGTGCCGAAGCCGAGGCATCACAGCTGCGGCTCAGCGCTCAGCAGGAGGCCAACGCCGTCCGCACCGAGGCTCATCGCGCGGCTGAGCAGGCGCGCGCCAGCGCCGACCGCGAGGCGGCCGAGACCCACCGCACCCTGGCACTGGAGAAGGAGCGCCTCAGCAAGGAGGCCAGCGAGCAGTACCAGCAGGCCGCCCAGGAGAGCAGCAAGCTGGTCACCGAGGCGCACGAGCGTGTCACGGCGGCCGAACAACGCGCCGCCACGGTCAACGACGAGGTCAACCGGGCCCGCGACGAGGCGCATAGCGAGGCCGAGCGCCTGGTCAGCAGCGCCCGCGCCGAGGCCGACCAGCTGCTCGCGGCCGCCCGCGACCGTGCCAGCAGGATCGAGGGCGACAGCAAGGCCAAGGCCGACGAGCTGGTGACATCGGCTCGTGCGGAGGCCGAGCAGCTGGAGAAGCACCGCGACAGCATGGTCACCCAGCTCTCGTCGCTGCGCGACGTGCTCAGCAACTGGGAACCCGAGAACCAGTCGGCGAACCAGGGAGCAGAGCCGGAGGACGGCGCACAACGCTAGAGCGTCTCCCCTCGGCCGGAAGGCTCGACCCTTCAGGTCGGTCGACTCTACGAGAATCCCGGTCGGTCGGGCTTAGATGCTCACAAGCCGGGGTACGAATACTCGCGACCGACGGTCCGCAGGCATGTGGCGCGGCTCACCACCCGCCTCGCCCGCCCCGGCCGAGCAGAACTTCTGAGTCGCGAGAGGCGCCAAGGGTGCAGAGATACCACAGCGCGTGGAGTACCGTGTGCGCCCTCGTCGGCGTCCTGGGCCTGTTGGTCGCGTGCCAGCGGCTCGGGCTCACCGCGGCGGCGACCGTGTACGTGTTGTCCGCAGCACTTGTCGCCGCGCTGGCCGCCGCCATTGAGCGACACGGCACTCCCACGCCGTGGCACTCGGCCGTGCGAGTGGGGATCGTCGGCGGCGGCATCTCGCTGGCTACCTTCGGGGCGGTGTTCCTCCTCGGCAGCGCGGGGATCCTCGTACTGGTTGCCGCGATCGTGTTCTCACCGTCGGTGCTGCAGCGGCTCCGACCGTTCTACACGAGGCACGGTGGTCGTCTCCGGCGCCCGGGCCCTGCCGCTCCCCCGCACCCTGCCGCACCGGACCTCCACGCCGCCGAGGCGTCGCCGCCTGAGTCGATGAGTGACGAGGCGCTCTGCGAGGCCTGGCGCAGAAGCTACTCGGTGCTGCAGCGCTCGGGGTCGTTGACGACGCACCTGCTGGTCGTCGAGCAACGGCAGCGCTACCTCGACGAGCTCGAGCGCCGTAACCCTTCGGGACTTTCCGGCTGGCTGTCCTCGGACCCGCATGCCGCGGGTGACCCGACCCAGTACATCGTCGACCCCGCAGATCCGGACCAGCCGCCGGCAGCGTAGCGCCAGCGTATGCCGCCCACGCGAGGGCTCCGCCGGTCGACACCCTGCGCACACCGGCCTCGGCCAGCTCGGCGACGGACGGCCCGGTGGGCAGGACGTCCCAGGGGTTCGGCATCACGAACAGGTCACCTTGGTGTAGCTCGGCGAACACTCGGCGCTTGTCGGCTCCCATGACGGGTCAGCCTAGGACAGGGACATTGACCTCAACCACGCTTCATGTACCAGCATCGAGCCATGGCACACGCACCCGGCGCTCCGCCCGCCGACGATGAATGGGCGGTCGACGACCTCGACGTCGACACCTACCTGCACCGCATCGGCTATGCCGGAGACCTGTCGCCCTCGGCCCAGGTGCTGCGCGACCTGCACAGCGCACACGCCTCCTCGATCCCGTTCGAGAACCTCGACATCATGCTGGGCCGCACACCCGGTCTCGACATCGCGACCCTGCAGGACAAGCTGCTCCGCAGGGCTCGCGGCGGGTACTGCTACGAGCACAACCTGCTCTTCGCTGCACTGCTCGAACGCCTGGGATTCCGCGTCACGAGGCTCGCCGCGCGGGTCGGTGCACCCGAGCGGCTGCCACCCAAGACGCACATGCTGCTCACGGTCGAGGTGGAGGGCGCGACCTGGCTCGCCGACGTCGGTTTCGGTGCGGGGCTTCGGCAGCCGATGCCGCTCCGGCCCGGCCTCGAGGTCTCGCAGAGCGGCTGGGCCTACCGGCTGCAACCCGGCGGTGACCATCTGTGGCGGCTCATGTCCCGTGAGGGCGACGGGTGGTCGGACCTGTACCACTTCACGCTCGAGCCGCAGCACCACGTCGACTACGTGATGGCCAACCACTTCACCGCGACGTATCCCTCCTCGCCCTTCGTGCAGCGGGTGGTCGCCATCCGGACCGAGCCCGACGAACGCCACGCGCTGCGAGGCAGCGACCTCGTCACCAGCCGCCCGGACGGCGACGAGGAGAGCCGCACGGTGGTGGCGGACGAGCTCGTGGACCTGCTCGGGTCGCGTTTCGCGATCAGGCTCGAGCCCGAGGAGGCGGAGACGCTCCGCCGGCGGGCCTTACGTCGCGCCTGACCCGTAGGTTCTGAGGTGTTCCGCAGTCTCGGCGCGAGAGCGTCGTCGGTGAGGGGATCGCCGTGTCCGAGCAGTTCGAGATCAGTTCCGAGACCGCTGCCACCGTGGTGGTCACGACCGTAGGCATCTACCTGGCGTTCATCGTGCTCGTGCGGTTCGTCGGGCCCAGGAGCCTGTCGAGCCTGTCCAGCTTCGACTTCGCGTGCATGATCGCCTTCGGCGCGGTCCTGGGCCGCACGGCGCTGCTGGCCAAGCCGACCCTGATGATCGGCCTCGTCGCGCTGCTGTCGTTCTTCGCGATGCAGGGCCTGCTGGGTTTCCTGCGCCAGAACCCGCGCCTCGACCGTTGGATCAACCGCCCGCCGGTGATGCTCGTGGCCGACGGCCGCCTGCTGCCGCAGAACATGCGGCGCACGCACGTCGTGGAGGACGAGATCCGTTACGTCCTGCGACGTCACGGCGTACGCCGGCTGGAGGACGTGCGCTGTGTCGTCCTCGAGCGCAACGGGTCCCTGACCGTCGTTCCCGACAGCCCCGACCTCGACCCGTGGCTGCTGGCAGACGTTACGGAACCCTCCCGCGAGGGCCGCTGAGCTTCGGCGGGGGTGCCACCGGGTAGGTTTCCGTCGTCGTGTCCGGGGTGGTCCTGTCACTACTGCTGCTGGCGGCTGTGCTGGTCGCCGCTGTGCTGCGCCCGTTCCGGCTCCCGGAGGCGCTGGTGGCGGTGCCGGCGGCCGCCGTGGCGTGGTCGACGGGTCTGGTGGACACCGCCGCGGTGGCCGCCGAGCTTCGCCGCCTCGCCCCGGTGCTGGTCTTCCTGGCCGCCGTGCTCGTGCTCGCGCGGCTGTGCGCCGCCGAGGGTGTGTTCACGGCCGCCGGGCAGTGGCTGGCGACAAACAGCGCCGGCAGTCCGGTACGCCTGCTGGCGGCGGTGTTCGTGCTCTCGGCGGCGGTAACCTCGGTGCTGAGCCTGGACGCGACCGTCGTGCTGCTGACCCCGGTGGTGCTGGCGACGGCCGGTCGGATGCGGCTGCCCGCCACGCCGTACGCCTACGCCTGCGGCCACCTGGCGAACTCCGGCTCGCTGCTGCTGCCCATGGGAAACCTGACCAACCTGCTGGCGCTGGCCGCGAGCGGTCTGACGTTGGCTCATTTCGCGGCAGCGATGGCGGCACCGTGGCTGGTGGTGCTCGCGGTCGAGTACGTGGCGCTCCGGTGGTTCTTCCGTGCCGAGCTCGCCGTGCCCGCGACGTCGTCGCCGGAGGCGGCCGGCGCGACGGGGGCGACTGTGGTGACGGTGGTGAGAAGCCCGGTCCCCTGGTTCGCCGTGGGTGTCCTCGGCGTGGCGCTGTGCGGGTTCGTGGCGACATCGTTCGTCAGGGTCGCGCCGTTCTGGGTGGCTGTCGCGGCGGCGGCGGTGCTGGCGGTGCACACGAGGTCGCGCCGCCTCATCACCGTTCCGGGGCTGGCTGCGGCCGCCGACGTGCCGTTCCTCTGCTTCGTGCTGGGCCTGGCCGTGGTCGTGCGCGCCGCCGTCGACCAGGGGCTGGGAGCGTGGGTCGCGCAGCTGGTGCCGCACACGCAGCAGCTGCCCGCCCTCCTGGCACTGGCCGCAGTGGCCGCGGTCCTGGCCAACGTGGTCAACAACCTGCCGGCCCTGCTGGTCCTGCTCGCTCCCGCAGCCGCCCTGGGCCCGATGGCGGTGCTGGCCGTCCTGGTCGGGGTGAACGTGGGCCCCAACCTGACCTACACCGGGTCACTCGCCACGCTGCTGTGGCGCCGGGTGCTCCGCGCCCATCGCCTGCCACCGTCCCTGACCCGATTCACCTACCTCGGCCTGCTCACCGTGCCGGCAGGCGTCACCCTCGGCGTGCTCGCCCTCTGGGCGGCGGGCACGGTGCTCCCCTTCCTCTAGCCGTCGCGCCGGCCAAGGCGCTCGCCCGGGGTGTTGACGTCTCGTTCACGGTGCGGCCCCACTCTCACAACAGTTGGATTGCCCAACCAGATTGTGTGCCGTGGGGGTGCGCGTCGGTGGGCCAGTGGGGCTGCTCATGTGGGGTTCGTACTTCGTTGTCTCGTCCTTGCGCGCACGCTGTATGGCGGCGAGCCGGGTCCTGTCGGCGATGCCGTCGCTGCTTCTGGTCGCCGCGGTTGTGGCGGCCATGCTGGGCGTCGACACGCTCATGCCGGACAGCGCCTTCGGCGCGCCGGTGGACCAGGGCTTCGTGCTGACGCCGGCCGACCTGAGCTTCATCCTGGCCCAGATCAAGATCGCCGAGCGGCACGCGGCCACGGCGACAGCAGACAACCCGTGCGGCACCCTTCTCGGGTCGGGACCGGACCAGATCCCGAACCCGAAGCTCCCGTGGGGCCTCCGCACCGTGGACGGCAGCTGCAACAACCTGACCCCCGGAAAGTCCACGGTGGGTGCCGCTGACCAGCCGTTCCCGCGGATGCTGACGCCGAAGTTCTCCGACGCCGAGTCCAGCCCGTTCGGTCCTCCCGGCGGACCGGCGACGTCGTACTCCCAGAAGACCGGGACGGTGTTCGACACCCAGCCGCGGATGATCAGCAACCTGATCGTCGACCAGACGCCGAACAACCCGGCCGCACGGGCCGCCGCCGGGCCGGGTGCGCAGCCGGACACTTCCGGAAGCCTGTTCATCCCGAACCGGTCGCCGGACGTGGGCCTGTCGCCGCCGTACAACTCGATGTTCACGTTGTTCGGGCAGTTCTTCGACCACGGCCTGGACTTCGCCGGCAAGAGCGGGGGCACGGTGTTCATGCCGCTGAATCCCGACGACCCGCTGTACGACCCGAACAGCAACACCAACTTCATGGTGCTGACCCGGGCGACCGACCAGGCCGGTCCGGACGGGAAGCCGGGCACCGCCGACGACGTGCAGGACGCCACCAACTTCGACACCCCGTGGGCGGACCAGTCGCAGAGCTACGGCTCGCACCCCTCACAGCAGGTGTTCATCCGCGAGTACGCCCGCAACGCCGCGGGCCGGCCCGTCTCCACCGGTCGGCTGCTGTCCGGTCCTGACGGTGGCATGGCGACCTGGGCGACGGTGAAGCAACAGGCCCGCACGATGCTGGGCATCGACCTGGTCGACACCGACGTGCTGTCGGTGCCACTGCTGGCCACCGACCCGTACGGCCGCTTCATCCCCGGCCCGCACGGCTACCCCCAGATCGTGTTGAAGGACGGCACCCTGCGTGAGGGCGACCCGGCCAGCCCGGTGTCAACCGACGGGGCCGTCCCCACCCAGCACACGTTCCTGGACGACATCGCGCACAACGCCACTCCCGGACCGGGGCTGGTCCCGGACGCGGACACCAGCGTCGACGACCCGAACGTGCCCCGGCCGGACGGCACCTACGACGACGAGCTGCTGGCCGCTCACTACGTGGCCGGCGACGGCCGGGTCAACGAGAACATCGGGCTCACCGCCATCCACGAGGTGTTCCACGACGAGCACAACCGGCTGGTCGGCGACATCAAGAACGTGCTGACCACCGAGGACCCGGCCAGCCTGCCCGAGTGGCAGCTCACCGACGGGTCGTGGAACGGGGAGCGGCTGTTCCAGGCGGCGCGCTTCGTCAACGAGATGGAGTACCAGCACCTGGCGTTCGAGGAGTTCGTGCGCCGGGTCGACCCGGCGGTGCCGGAGTTCTCGGGCTACGACCCGAGCATCAACCCGGCGATCACGGCGGAGTTCGCGCACTCGGTCTACCGGTTCGGGCACTCGATGCTGACCGACACCGTCGACCGGGTGAACGACGACGGCACCCGCAACGACATTCCGCTGCTGGAGGCGTTCCTCAACCCGCCGGAGTTCACCGACGGCGGCCCGGCGGGACACCTGACACCGCAGCAGGCGGCCGGGTCGATCGCGATGGGCATGGCGAACCAGACCGGCAACGAGATCGACGAGTTCGTCACCGACACGCTGCGCAACAACCTGCTGGGGCTGCCGCTCGACCTGGCGTCGCTGAACATCGCCCGCGGCCGCGAGACCGGCATCCCGCCGCTGAACGAGGCACGCCGCCAGTTCTACGCCGCCACCGACCACGACTCCTCGCTCGCGCCGTACACGAGCTGGAACGACTTCGGCCGGGCTCTGCGCCATCACGAGTCGCTGGTCAACTTCGTCGCGGCGTACGGCACGCATCCCTCGATCACCGGCACGCTCACGCAGCGGCGGGCCGCGGCGCAGGCGCTGGTCGACGGCGGTCCGCAGGCACCCGCGGACGCGACCGACTTCATGGACAGCACCGGCTCCTGGGCAAGCGGGCCCGACGGGGTGACCACGACCGGGCTCGACGACGTGGACCTGTGGGTCGGTGGCCTGGCGGAGAAGCCGGCGCCGTTCGGGAGCATGCTCGGTCCCACGTTCACGCACGTGTTCGAGACCCAGATGCTGCACCTGCAGGACGGGGACCGGTTCTACTACGTGTCCCGACTGGCAGGCACGAACCTGCTCGCGCAGATCGAGGGCAACTCGTTCGCGGAGATGATCGAGCGCAACACCACCGCCACGGGCCTTCCGGCGCTGGTGTTCGGACGTCCCGACTACACCTTCAACCTGGCCGAGCTCGGGACGTCCGGTCCCGTCCTCGACGACCCGGCCACGCCCTACGACGAGTCGGCGCTGCTCACCCGGCTGCCCGACGGCACGATCTGCTACACCGGCACCTCGCACGTGGTGTTCAACGGGACCTCCGGCGGCGACAGCATCCGAGCCGGGGACGGCGACGACACGGTGCGCGGCGGCGACGGGGCCGACCATCTCGAGGGCGGCGCCGGACTCGACACCCTGATCGGGGGTCTGAACGACGACGTCCTGACCGACGTGTTCGGAGACGACACGGTCAAGGCGGGGCCGGGCAACGACTCGGTCAACGCGGGTCCCGGTGTCGACGAGGTGCTCGCCGGCTCGGGCGCCGATCTGCTCGCCGGCGGTACCGGCCCCGACGACCTCAGCGGCGAGCTCGACGGCGACCTGCTGCTCGGCGGTGACGACACCGACGGGCTGCTCGGCGGCCCTGGGGACGACTGGCTCGAGGGAGGCGCGGGAGCCGACACGCTCCACGGCGACAGCGCGATGCCGCTGCCCGGCACCAGCGCGGGAGGCGACGACGTCATTCGCGGTGACGGCGGCGACGACCTCTACGTCGGCGAGGGCGGCAACGACATCATGGTCGGCGGCGCCGGCACCAAGCACTTCGTCGGTGGGCTCGGGTTCGACTGGGTGACGCACAAGGACGCCATCGAGCCCATGGACGCCGACCTGAACCTCACCGGTCTGGTGCCCGCGGACCCCAAGAACCTGCACGACCGGTACGACCTGGTCGAGGGGCTGTCCGGGTCGCCCTACGACGACGTCCTGCACGGTGACCGCAGCATCCGTGGCGGTGGCGCGGACAACGCGCTCGACAGCCGCGGCATCGGCGCCATCGGCGGCCTCGACCAGCTGCTGCCCGCGGGAGCCACGTCGTTCTCCGGCGGCAACATCCTGCTCGGCGGCGCCGGCAACGACACGATCGACAGCGGCAGCGGCAACGACGTCATCGACGGCGACGCCTGGCTCGACGTCCAGCTGCGCGTCCCGGACCCGGCGGGGCCGCCCGGCGCGACCCGGCTGGTCGACTCGGTCGGCGACGTGCTCCCCGACGTGTTCGCCGGCCGCATCAACCCAGCGGACATCTCCGTCGTGCGCACGATCCGCTGGGCCTCACCGGCCGACAGCAGCGCCGACACCGTGGTCTTCACCGGCAAGTACAGCAGCTACAACTGCCGCGTCAACGGCGGGCCGCTCATCGTCGGGCAGTGCCCGCTGCATCCTTCGGACGGCGACACGGTGAAGGTCATCAGCACCAACGGGAAGAGTGCCGACGGCACCGATGTGCTGAGCCACGTGGAGAACCTGATGTTCTCCGACTCGGTCGCCCCGGGCCTTCCCGCGAAGGTGACCGCCACCGGAGGCAACGCCTCGGCCACGGTGAGCTGGAAGCCGCCCTCCAAGACCAGTGTCTCCGCCTACCACGTGAAGGTCATCGGCGCTGACGGGACGCAGGTCGGCGACGTGCTGTCGACCACCGGCCTGACGCTGCACCTGACGGTTCCCGGCCTGGTCAACGGCCAGACGTACACGATGAGCGTGCAGGCGACGAACAAGTTCGGCGACGGCCCCTGGTCGCAGCCGACGGCGCCGGTGACACCCGCACCCACGGCACCCGGTGCACCGGTCGTCGTCGCGTCGGCACCAGGTGACCGGCAGGTCGCCCTCACGTGGCGGGCTCCCGTCGACGACGGTGGCGCGGACATCACCGGCTACCAGGTCAAGGTGCTCGACGCCGCCGGGCGACAGGTCGGCCTCGTCCACCAGGCCGACGCCGCCGCCACCAGCATGGTCGTCGACCGGCTGCACAACGGCGTCCGCTACCGCGTCGAGGTCGCCGCGACCAACTCGGTGGGCGTCGGGTCGTTCTCCGCGCGGTCGACATCCGTACGGCCGGGCACCGTGCCGGCCGCACCCGTCATCGGCGTGCCGACGGCAGGCAGAGCCGGCGGCAGCCTGACCGCGACCGCGCACTGGAACCCGCCGCGCGTCCCCGCGTCGCCACGCATCACCGGCTACACCGTCACGGCGCTGAGAATGGCCTCCCGCGCCTCCCACGCGCGCGTGGTCGCACGGTCCACCGCATCGGAGCTGCGACCGGGGCGCCGGCAGCACAGGTTCGTTCTGCCCGCCGGGATCTACCGCTTCGAGGTGGTGGCCGAGAACGCGTTCGGCCCGAGTCATCCGTCCACGCCGTCCAGAGCCGTCGAGGCCCGATAGCCCCCGTCCATCCGTCAGCGTCGACGGCCGTCCCTGCGTACACGAGAGAAAGAAGGAAACCCATGGCACCGCTGATCCCGATGTTGGCACCACCCGAAGGCATGGAGTGGGTGCTGATACTCGCCGTCGTCATCCTGCTGT
Source organism: uncultured Propionibacteriales bacterium (assembly GCA_965653225.1). Taxonomy (GTDB): domain Bacteria; phylum Actinomycetota; class Actinomycetes; order Propionibacteriales; family Nocardioidaceae; genus JALZDI01. Next base: position 18,415 of record CBFGZI010000069.1, read on the forward strand.
TCGGTGCGCGCAAGCTGCCGGACCTCGCCCGCAGCACGGGCCAGGCCATCCGCATCTTCAAGAGCGAGACCAAGGCGCTGCGCGAGGACGACAAGGACGACGAGATAGAGGCAGAGTCCTGACCTAGGGGATCCCCGGCGGCGTGGTCCTCACCCGATCTCGAGCAGCTCGTGCCGGCGGTTGAACGCCGTCAGGTGCGCCCACCGCTGGTCGAGGCTGACCCCTCGCACGAGGGCGTGCTCGCTGTCGGCGGCCAGGGCCGTGCCGGCGCCCGCGTCGACGTCGCGGTCAGGTCGCGCCGACAGCCCGTCCAGACGGGCCACCAGCCGCCGCACCCGGCGACTCGGCGTCTCCTCGTCGGGCAGCCCCGCAGCGACCGCGTCCAGCAGCGCGCCGGTCAGGATCTGCTCCAGGTGCGCGGCCAGCGCCGCGGTCGAGGGATACAGCTCCAGCAGCACCGGGTGGCCACCCATGCCGACCACCACCCCACGCTGGCCCGGTAGCGGTCGCAGCCGCCGAGCCCCATCGAGCCACGCCTGTTGCTTCTCGCCCCGCCGGTCACGCCCCGCCCTCTCACCGGAGCGCTCCAGCCGGTCCAGGTGGTCGAGGTACGACGAGGTCGGCGAGGCGCCCATGACCGCGTCGTAACGGCCCACGCGCCGCCACACCTCCTGCTGCCGAGCCGCACGGGGCACCGAGCTCACCGCCGCCCGCAGCGACGGCGAGGCCTTCCGCGACAGCCGCACGTGGTCCCGCGCTCCATGCCAGCGGCCCGCCTCCACACACGCGACATCGGCGACCAGCGAGCCACCCGCGGCCAGCACCAGGTCGTGCTGCAGCACCCGGTGCTGCCAGCCGCCCTCCAGCAGCTCACCCTCCACCAGCAGCACCGGCCGGTCGCCGCTGTTGGTGACCACCAGCTCGGGCACCACCGGGCTGCCCTCGCGTTCGGCGACTCCCACCTTGGCCGCGCGCCCGGTCACCAACCCCCGCGGCGCCGGAGCGCCCGTCCACAACGGAAACACCGTCACCGGCCCCAGCCGGCTCCCCCGCCCGACATGCATCTCAGGCATCGTCAGCTCGCCCATGATCCCCCCAATTGCCTCGTCAAGTGGCGACGCTGATCACCATAGGAGGGACCACCGACATAACCGGGGTACGGAGATCCGCGCCCGTCGCTGCGACCTCGGCTATCGCTATCCCCATGGACGTGTCATCGGTCCACTCCCCCGGCGCAAA
>CBFGZI010000070.1:0-19465 GCA_965653225.1 uncultured Propionibacteriales bacterium
CGACCGCAGCCACCACCTCACGAGTCGGCAGCGGCGGGGGAGTGCCTCCCCACGCGGGGCAGATGGCCTGGTGGTCGCACCAGGCGCACAGGGCCGACTTGCTGGGGCGCCACTCGCCGGTCTCGGTGGCCCGCTTGATCGCCGCCCACAGGGCCTCGACCTTGCGCTCGGTGGCCAGCAGCTCGCGTTCCTCGGGGAAGTAGCGCAGCATCTCGCCGCTGCCGAGGTAGACCAGCTGCAGCATCCGAGGCACCACACCGCGCGTGCGCCACAACACCAGGGCGTAGAACTTCATCTGGAACAGCGCCTTGGCCTCGTAGAGCTCCGACGGGGCCTTGCCGGTCTTGTAGTCGACGATGCGCACCTCGCCGGTCGGGGCGATGTCGACCCGGTCGATGTAGCCGCGCAGCTGGAGCCCGGACTCGAGCAGCGTCTCGACGTAGACCTCGCGCTCGGCGGGTTCGAGGCGCTGCGGGTCCTCGAGCGTGAAGTAGCGCTCCAGCAGGCGCCGGCACTGCTGCAGCCACCCGGCGAGGTCGTCCGCAGCCGCCTGGTCGGCCGCCGCCCGATCCGCGCCCGCATCGTCGGAGTCCGCCTCCCGTTGCGGCCGGGCGAACATCTGCGCGAGCTCGGGCTCCTCCGCCTGCAGGTCCTCCCACGCGGGCTGGAGCAGCTCGGCGGCGCGCTCGGGGGTGCGGTCGAGGGCGGGCAGGTCGAACAGCCGCTCCAGCACCGAGTGCACCACGGTGCCGCGCACCGCGGCCGGGCTCGGGGCCTCGGGCAGCCGGTCGATCACCCGGAAGCGGTAGAGCAGCGGGCAGGCCATGAAGTCGCCGGCCCGGCTCGGCGACAGGGACGCGTGCACCGGGTCGGCCGCCGGCTCCTCGAGCGGAAGCGGCTCGGCGGGCGTGACGACCGATGCCTGCTGCATGCTCCAGAGGCTAGGCGAACCCACCGACAACGGCGCGGAGCACACGCCCCGATGCCCGCACGCCGCTCGCAAAGGCTTCCGACTAGGTTTGATGCGTGCAGTCACCAGCCGAGCCCGCGCCTCGCAGCCGGCCGCCCGGGACCGTCCGGATCGGCCAGGTTGCCGGGATCGACATCCTCGTGCGGGCGTCATGGTTCGTCATCGCGATCGTGATCGCGATGCTGCTGGCACCGCGAATCTCCGAGCAGGCTCCCGGGCTGGGCGGCGGGCTCTCCTACGTCGCCGGTCTGGTGTTCGCGGTGCTGCTTTACCTCTCGGTGCTGCTGCACGAGCTCTCGCACGCGCTCGCGGCGAAGGCCTACCAGCTGCCCGTCCGCTCGGTGACCCTGCACTTCCTCGGCGGTGTCACCGAGATCGACGGGGAGCCGGAGACTCCGGCCCGCGAGTTCGTGGTCGCGGTCGTCGGACCGCTCACCTCCATCGCCGTCGGCGTGGCCGCGCTCGGCGCGGCGTACGTGACCCCCGACGGGACTCTGGTGCGGCTCATGTTGGACGGGCTCGCCGGCGCCAACATCATCGTCGGCCTGCTCAACCTGGTTCCCGGGCTGCCACTCGACGGCGGGCGCATCCTGCGCTCGCTGGTGTGGTGGGTCAGCCGCAAGCCCCACCTCGCGACCACGGTCGCCGGCTGGGCGGGTCGCGGCGTCGCCGTCCTCGCGGTCTCCGCCCCGCTGCTGCTCGAGCAGCTCGGGGTCTACCAGCCGCAGACGTACGACTTCGTCCTGTCCGCGGTGGTCGGGCTCTTCCTGTGGCAGGGAGCCACCCAGGCCCTCATCGGCGCGAAGATCCGCAGCCGGCTGCCGGCGCTGAAGGCGAGGCTGCTGGCCCGCCGCGCGATCGCCGTACCCGCTGACCTGCCCCTGTCCGAGGCGATCCGCCGCGCCAACGGCGCTCAGGCGGGCGCGATGGTCGTCGTCACCGCCGACGGACGCCCCAGCGCGGTGGTCAACGAGGCGGCCGTGACCGCGACCCCGGAGGCGCGCCGGCCCTGGGTCGCCTGTGCCGCCGTGTCCCGCGACCTGCAGCCCGGCCTGCTGCTCGACGCCGACCTCGACGGAGAGCGGCTGTTGCGCGCCATGCAGGCCACCCCGGCCAGCGAGTACGTGCTCCTCGAGCCGTCCGGGGACGTGTTCGGCGTACTGGCGACCTCCGACGTCGACGCCGCATTCAGCCGCGCCTAGGCTGCCCCGCATGCCTGCCGAGCCCGACATCGAGACCGGCGCGCCCGCAGCCACCGGGGCGTGGTCGGGCGTCCGGCGCGGCCCGCTCGACGTCGGCGACTGGGTGCGGCTGACCGACCCCAAGGGGCGCAAGCACAACATCCTGCTGGAGGCCGGGAAGCAGTTCTTCACCAGCAAGGGGTCGATCGACCACGACGCGATGATCGGGCGGCCCGAGGGGGTCGTCGTCCAGAGCAGCGGCGGCACCGACTACCTCGTCTTCCGCCCTCTGCTGAACGAGTACGTCGTGTCGATGAAGCGCGGCGCGGCCGTGGTCTACCCCAAGGACGCGGCGCAGATCGTGTCGATGGCCGACATCTTCCCCGGCGCGACGGTGGTCGAGGCCGGGGCCGGCTCCGGCTCGCTGACCTGCGCACTTCTGCGCGCGGTGGGGGAGTACGGCGTGGTCCACTCCTACGAGCGCCGCGCCGACTTCGCCGACATCGCCCGCGCCAACGTGGACAAGTTCTTCGGCGGCGCCCACCCCGCGTGGCGCCTGCGGGTCGGCGACCTCACCGAGGCCCTGGCCGCGGGGGAGGCGGGCCAGGTCGACCGGGTCGTGCTGGACATGCTCGCACCCTGGGAGTGCGTCGACGCGGTCGCGGACGCCCTGGTCCCCGGTGGCCTGGTGTGCGCCTACGTCGCCACGACCCCGCAGCTCAGCCGGGTGGTGGAGACCCTCCGGGCGCACGGCGAGTTCACCGAGCCGCACGCGTTCGAGACGCTGGTGCGCTCCTGGCATGTGGAGGGCCTGGCCGTGCGGCCCGACCACAAGATGAACGGCCACACCGGGTTCCTCGTGACCGCCCGGCGGATGGCGCACGGGGTCCAGGCCCCGGCCAAGCGCCGGCGGCCCGCGCCGGGGGCGTACGGCAGCGACTACACCGGCCCCCGCCCGGGCGACGACCCCCGGGCCGAGCCCCGCGACCAGCCGCGTGAGAATCCCCGTGACCAGTGACGGGACCAATGACCGGACGAGGGACGTGAACAGGGGCGTGACCAGCGACTTCGTCGGCGGCCCGAGCACCGTTCGGGCGGGCGTTTGACCAGCCCCTCCGCGGGGCACAAAGAGCGAACGGTTGCGGATTCCGACACGGATGGCGAACGCTGCCCGCATCACGTCCTTGCCCGGGTAGGGTCATTGTCAGAGACCTGCTGCGGAGGTGATTGCGGTGCCAGCCCACGACGAGCAGAAGCGTACGCGCGAGGATCTACTCTCTCAGGTTGCCTACCTCGAGCGCGAGGTAACCGAGCTCCGTGAGCGGCTCGGCCGCCACCCCGGCTCGTCACGCGCCCTCGAGCAGCGCCTCGCCGAGACCCAGGCCGCCCTGGCCCAGACCACCGCGCAGAACGAGCGCCTCGGCCAGACCCTCCGCGAGGCACGCGACCAGATCGTGTCGCTGAAGGAGGAGGTCGACCGCCTCGCGCAGCCGCCCGCCGGGTTCGGCACCTTCCTGCAGCGCAACGACGACGACACCGTCGACATCTTCACCGGCGGCCGCAAGCTCCGGGTCAACGTGAGCCCCAACGTCGACGTCGAGGGGCTGCGCCGGGGCCAGGAGGTCATGCTCAACGAGGCGCTCAACGTCGTCGACGCGTTCGACTACGAGGAGGTCGGCGAGGTGGTGATGCTCAAGGAGCTGCTCGCCGACGGTGAGCGCGCGCTGGTCATCGCCAACGCCGACGAGGAGCGCGTCGTCCGTATCGCCGAGCCGCTGCGTGACACCCGCATGCGCGCCGGCGACTCGCTGCTGCTGGACGCCCGCGCCGGCTACGTCTACGAGAAGATCCCGAAGTCCGAGGTCGAGGAGCTCATCCTGGAGGAGGTCCCCGACATCGACTACGACAAGATCGGCGGGCTGATGAGCCAGATCGAGCAGATCCGCGACGCCATCGAGCTGCCGTACCTCTACCCCGACATGTTCCTCGAGCACGAGCTCAAGCCGCCCAAGGGTGTTCTGCTGTACGGCCCGCCCGGATGCGGCAAGACGCTGATCGCCAAGGCCGTGGCCAACTCGCTGGCCAAGAAGGTGGCCGCCAAGACCGGCACCGAGGGGCGCAGCTACTTCCTCAACATCAAGGGCCCCGAGCTGCTGAACAAGTACGTCGGCGAGACCGAGCGGCACATCCGCCTGGTGTTCCAGCGGGCCCGCGAGAAGGCCAGCGAGGGCACGCCGGTCATCGTGTTCTTCGACGAGATGGACTCCCTGTTCCGCACCCGTGGGTCCGGTGTCTCCTCCGACGTCGAGAACACCATCGTTCCGCAGCTGCTCAGCGAGATCGACGGTGTCGAGGGCCTCGAGAACGTCATCGTGATCGGTGCGTCCAACCGCGAGGACATGATCGACCCCGCGATCCTGCGACCGGGTCGCCTCGACGTGAAGATCAAGATCGAGCGCCCCGACGCCGAGTCCGCGCGTGACATCTTCACCAAGTACCTCACGCCCAAGCTGCCGCTGCACGAGGACGACGTCGCCGAGTTCGGCGGGAGCCGCGAGTCGTGCGTGCAGGCGATGATCCAGCGCGCGGTCGAGCGGATGTACACCGAGAGCGAGGAGAACCGCTTCCTCGAGGTGACCTACGCCAACGGCGACAAGGAGATCCTGTACTTCAAGGACTTCAACTCCGGCGCGATGATCCAGAACATCTGCGACCGCGCCAAGAAGATGGCGATCAAGGACCTCATCGACAGCAAGCAGAAAGGCATCAGGGTAAACCACCTGCTGCAGGCCTGCATCGACGAGTTCAAGGAGAACGAGGACCTGCCCAACACCACCAACCCCGACGACTGGGCACGGATCTCGGGCAAGAAGGGCGAGCGGATCGTCTTCATCCGCACGCTCATCACGGGCAAGGAGGGCACCGAGCCCGGCCGCTCGATCGACACCGTCGCCAACACCGGCCAGTACCTGTGAGATAGCCGCAGGGGCAGCCACCGGACCGGCCAACGAGCCAGCCACCGGGCGGCTGCCCGCGGCGCCGGCCCCGCGGCGATCCGTAGGGTTGGCCCGTGAAGCCCGAGCAGGTCCGCGGAGAGGACGTTCCCGTCTGGCGGCTGCCGGGCATGGGCGCCCTGGTGTGGCTGACCGGGGCCGGCTTCGGCGGCTTCATCGCGCTGCTGTCGGTCGCACCGCTGTGGGTCGCCCAAGGCGGCGCGGGCGAGGCCGGCGCCGGTCTGGTCACCGGTGTCCTGCTGCTGCTCACGATCCTCACCCAGCCGTTCGTGCCGATGCTGCTCGACCGGTACGGGCACGGCCTGGTGCTGGCGGCAGGGCTGACGTTCCTGGGCCTCCCGGCGCCGCTGTACGGGCTGTCCGACCAGCTGCTGCCCGTGCTGGCGGTGTCCGCGGTCCGCGGCATCGGGTTCGGCATCCTCACCGTGACCGGCAGCGCGGTCGTCGCCGAGCTGGTGCCGCAGTCGCGACGCGGCGAGGCCGTCGGCCTGTACGGCCTCGGCGTGGCCGTACCCAACCTGGTGATCCTGCCCGCCAGCGTCGCGCTGGCGGAGTCGGTCGGGTTCGGGTGGGTGTTCGCCCTGGGTGCCATGTCGCTGCTCGGCATCCCCGCGGCGCTGCGCCTGGGCCGGGTGCTGCGCGCTGCCGGCGAACACGACGAGCGCACGCGGGCACGGCACCATCGCGTGCCGCTGCCCCGGTCGGTGCTGCTCCGCGTCGCGCTTCCCGCCGTCGTGCTGTTCGTGGTCACGCTGGCCGGCGGCGGGATCATGACCTTCCTGCCGCAGGCGGTGACCTCGGCCACGCTGGCGTCGTCGGGCCTGCTCACGATCGGAGCCGTCGCCGCGCTGAGCCGGTGGTGGATCGGCCGGGTCGGAGACCGCACCGGCGCCGACCGGCTGATGGCGCCGCTGCTCGTGCTCACGACCGTCGGCCTGGTGCTCACCGCGCTGTCGGTGGGGGACAACGAGCGGTCGTGGCTTCTGCTGCTGTCGATGGCGGTCGTCGGGTTCGGCTACGGGGCGCTGCAGAACGTCACCCTGGTCTGCTCGTTCGCCCAGGTCGGTCCCCGGCACTACGGCTCGGCCAGCGCGGTCTGGAACATCGGCTTCGACTCCGGCACCGGCCTCGGCTCGGTGATGCTGGGCCTGGTGGCGGGAGCCGCCGGCTTCCCCGCGGGCTACCTGGTCTCCGCGGTCGTCGTCGCGGCCTGTATTCCGTTGTCGCTGCGGCTGGGCTCTCGGCGACAATGACCCGGTGACCGTACCTGAGACCGCCGGCGGCCCGAGGGAGCCCGAGGGGCTGCACCTGGTGCCGACCGGCTACGACGACGAGGTCGTGCGTGCGCTGGACGAGGAGCTGCAGCAGATCTACGTCGAGCGGTACGGCGGGCGCGACGAGACGCCGATGTCGCCCGAGCAGTTCGTGCCGCCGCGGGGCCACTTCGTGGTCGGCTACGTGCACGGGCGGCCGGTCACCATGGGTGGCTGGCGGCTGCGCGCTGCTGGGCCGGCTCTGCCGGGGAAACGTCCCGCGGAGATCAAGCGGATGTTCGTCCGCGAGCAGGCACGCGGCCGCGGTCTGGGACGGCGCGTTCTCGCCGAGCTCGAGCGCGCGGCGGACGCCGCGGGGGTCGACTGGCTGGTGCTGGAGACCGGCGACAGGCAGCCCGAGGCGGTCGCGCTGTACCGATCCGCCGGCTATGTCGAGATCGGCGCGTTCGGGGTCTACGCCGACGAGGACGGCAGCCTCTACCTGGGCAAGCGAATCTGACCAAGCGAGACGAGGCAATCTCTACGAGCTTCGGGGTCGTAGAACTTTCAGCAGAGCTAGGGGAGCTCGACGAAAGGGACTCAGCGTGGCGATCGACGCCAGAGCCTCGTCCACCGACAACCTTCGCCCGTTCCGGCGCCCGGCCATGTCCGCCCTCGATCCGCAGAGGCTGGTCGCCGCAAAGTACGCGTACACCACCCGTTTCGTCGCCGCCGAGGTCGCGCGCGAGCCGCGAGGCTACTTCCTGGACACCGGTCCGGTGGTCCGGCCGCAACCCGGTGACGTCGTGCTCGCCGAGGTGGTCTGGATCGGCCAGCACAAGCGCCTGGAGAGCCCCATCGGCCGGCGGGCGACGATGTTCGTCGGCGACGAGATCGTGGTCGCCTACGGCAACCGCTACGCACCGGACCAGTTCGAGGCGGAGGTGCCCGAGGACCTGGCCCTGACCAACCTGGTCGCCGCCGGCGGTGTCGTCGGCCACGCGCTCTCCGCGAAGGAGGGGCTGGACGACCCGACAGTCGTGCAGCCGCTCGGGCTGCTGCACGACGCTCACGGCGTGGTCACGCTCGCCGCGTTCGCGCCGTACGCCCCGCTGGCGCCGGTGAAGCTCACACCGCCCCGGTCCCGGCCGGACCGGCCCCCGGTCGTCGCGGTCGTCGGCACCTCGATGAACTCGGGCAAGTCCACGGCGATGGCATGTCTGACCCACGGGCTCACGCACGGGGGCATGCGGGTCGCCGCCGGGAAGGCCACCGGCACCGGCGCGGGCGGGGACCCGGGCATGTACGTCGACGGCGGCGCGGTCGCGGTGCTGGACTTCACCGACTTCGGTCACGTGTCCACGTACCGGCTCAAGCACGACGACGTCGTCGCGGTGTTCACGTCGGTGGTGCACCACCTGGCATCCACCGACTGCGACGCCGTGCTGGTGGAGATCGCCGACGGCGCGTTCCAGCTGGAGACTGCCAGGCTGCTGGCCGACCCGGTGTTCACCGAGTACGTCGACCACGTGGTGTTCACGGCGAGCGATGCCTTGAACGCCGCCTCCGGCGTGCACGAGATGCGTCGGCTGGGCATCGACGTGGCCGCGGTGACCGGCGTGCTGACCTCGTCGCCGCTCGCGGTGCGCGAGGCGCGCTCCATCCTCGACGTCCCGGTGGTGGACACGCTGGACCTGACCGAGCCGGAGGTGGCCACCTGCCTGCTGCCCGCCAGGAGGAGCATGCGGTGACGCTGCTGGGCAGGCTGCGCACGCTGGGCAGCGCCGACGAGGAGGCGGGAGCACTGCCCCCACTGCTGACCGGCAGGCGGCGCTGGTACTTCAGCGGCCTGGTCCTCGCAGGGCTGGCGCAGACGGCCGCGGCCGCGGGCACGGTGCTGACGCTGACCCACGGGCTGCACGCCGGCACGCGCAGGGCCGAGATCGTGACCGTTGCGGTGCTGGGGCTGATCGCGTGCGCCGTCGGCTGGACCAGGTCGCGCGAGCGCCTGCTGTCGGAGCGTCTCGGGCAGGACTACGCGCACGAGATCCGGCTGTGCCTGATCCGCCAGGTCCTCGACGGCCACCGGCGAAGCTCGCTGGGTACGACGCTGACCCGGGCCAGCAACGACCTGACGTCGGTGCGCAACTGGGTCGCGATGGGCATCGGCCCCATCGCGGTCGGTATCCCGCTGGTCGTCGGGTGCACGCTGGTGCTCGGGGCGATCGACCCGATGCTGGCGGTGGCGGTGCTCGTTCCGCTGCTGGTGCTCGCCGTGGCGCTGTGGCTGGGCAGCCGCGCCGCGTACCAGAAGTCGAGACGGGTGCGCAAGGAGCGGGGCCGCCTGGCCGGTCATCTGGCGGACACGCTCACCGCGACCATGGCCATCCGCTCGGGAGGCGGGGAGTACCGCGAGCTCAAGCGGCTGGACCATCGCAGCGCCACGATGGTGCAGGCCTCCATCGACCGGGCGCGCGTACTCGGCCGCATCCGCGGCGCGACCACCACCGCCACGGGCATCGTGACCGCCAGCGTGATCGCCACCAGCATGCTCACCGGCCTGAGCGGGGCCCACCTGGCGGCCGCGCTGACCGTGGTCGGACTGATGGCGTCGCCGGTGCAGGACCTCGGCCGCGTGGTCGAGTACCGGCAGACGTTCCGGGCCGCGCGTGCAGTGCTGGCACCTGCCCTGAGGCCGCCCGCGACGCCGCCGTCGGCCCCCGCCAAGGCGCCGGCAGCACATCCGGGCGCGACCGGGTCGGACGAGTGGGTGCGGCGGCACGAGCGGTCGGCGACGTCAGACGGGCAGGCGGGGCTGGTCGTGCACGGCCTCCGGCTCGCCGAGGCGCCCGACGTCGAGGTCCCGCCGCTGTTCGCACGGCCCGGTGACCGGGTCGTCGTCCGTTCACAGGACCGCGCCTGGACCTCTTCGGTGCTGGCGGCGGTCGTGGGGCTGGAGCGCCCGCTCGCCGGCAAGGTCCGCGACGGCGGGAAGGACCTCGCCACCACACCGTTCCGCGAGTACCGGACCCTCGTCGGGTACGCCGCACAGGGGATGCGGCTGGAACGGACCACCATCACCCGTGCGGTGCGGTATCGCCATCCCGACGCCGCCACGGAGTCGGTCGGGGACATGCTCGCCCAGGTGGGGCTGGCCGAGCGCGTGGCGAGCCTCCCGCGCGGGGAGAAGGCGATGCTCCGGCAGGGCGGGGAGCCCCTCACCCTCCCGGACCGCGCCAGGCTGCTGCTGGCGCGGGCGGTGTTCGGGCAGCCGCCGCTGCTCGTCCTCGACCACCTCGACGCCGAGATCGGACAGGACGGGCAGGGGGAGATGCGGGCGCTGCTGGGTGGCTACCCGGGCGTGGTGCTGCTGGCCAGCGACGCGCCCGAGGAGGTTATGACACCCACCGGCCGGTGGGACCTCGACCGGCGCGGGATGGGCCGGTGAGCGTCCGGGTCGCGTTGTCGGGTGACGCCATGCTCGGTGAGCGCCGGACCGTGGGTGGTTGCGATCGGCAGGGCAATGAGGAGGGGTTCGGTCGAGTGCCGCGGGGAGGGTGCGGGTCGTCCGTGGCGGCTACGGAGGATCCTGGCTACGCCGCCCGCCACGATCTTCGGTTGCTTCGTGTCGCTGCGCATTGTCGAGCCTGGGCCGCAAGCGACCGACATTTTCGCACGTCAGGGCATGGAATTGTGCACTCGCTACCCACGGCGGCGCGTTCCCGGCAGCGTCGCGTGCCGGGCCCCAAGTCCGCCTCACTGCCTGCTTTTCCTTCCCAGCCACAGCCAACCCGCAGCCACCCCACCGGCCGAGAAGCATCCCTGCGTCTCGGGATCCGAGGACTGTTCGGTTCCGGGACTCCGCCACACCGGCCGGTGGCCATGCTCGACCTCGAGCAGCACCTGGCCACGGTCCCGGAGGCGGAGGCGTTCCTGCCCGGGCTCCGGCCGACGGTGTGACGGGTGCGTGCGGTCCCTGCGCGTACGCTCGTACCCATGAGACGACCCCACGAGAGCGCCCGCCGCGTCTCACGCCTGAGCGGAGAGCGCGGATGAGCGTGCATCGCGTGATGGGCACGGAGACCGAGTACGGCATCTCCGTGTCCGGCCAGCCGAACGCCAACCCGATGCTCGCGTCGTCACAGATCGTCAACGCCTACGCCAACGCCACCGTCCGGGCACGGCGCGCGCGCTGGGACTTCGAGGAGGAGAGCCCGCTGCGCGACGCCCGCGGCTTCGACATGTCGCGTCAGGTCGCCGACCCCAGCCAGCTCACCGACGAGGACCTCGGACTGGCCAACGTCATCCTCACCAACGGCGCACGGCTCTACGTCGACCACGCCCACCCGGAGTACTCCACGCCCGAGTGCCGCTCCCCGCGCGACGTCGTGGTCTGGGACAAGGCCGGCGAGCTGCTCATGCTCGACGCCTCCGAGCGTGCGGCGACCATCCCCAACACGCGGCCGATCCTGCTGTACAAGAACAACACCGACAACAAGGGCGCGTCGTACGGCGCGCACGAGAACTACCTGATGCGCCGGCAGACGCCGTTCGGCGACATCGTCCGGCACATCACCCCGTTCTTCGTCTCCCGGCAGGTCATCACCGGCGCTGGACGGGTCGGCCTCGGGCAGGACGGCTCCAGCCACGGGTTCCAGATCAGCCAGCGGGCCGACTACTTCGAGGTCGAGGTCGGCCTGGAGACCACGCTCAAGCGGCCGATCGTCAACACCCGCGACGAGCCACACGCCGACCCCGACAAGTACCGCCGGCTGCACGTGATCATCGGCGACGCCAACCTCTGCGAGATCTCGACCTACCTCAAGATCGGCATGACCTCGCTGGTGCTGGCGATGATCGAGGAGCGGTTCCTGTCGGTCGACCTGTCGCTGGCCAAGCCGGTCCGGTCGCTGCACGAGATCTCCCACGACGTGACGCTGCAGCACACGGTGGAGCTGAAGGACGGCCGCCGGATGACCGCGGTCCAGCTGCAGCTGGAGTACCTCGAGCAGGCGCGCAAGTTCGTCGAGGACCGCTACGGCGCCGACGCCGACGAGCAGACCGTCGACGTCCTCAACCGCTGGGAGTCGGTGCTGTCCCGGCTCGAGCGCGACCCGATGGAGTGCAAGCGCGAGCTCGACTGGGTCGCCAAGCTGGCGCTGCTGCAGTCCTACCGCGACCGCGACGGCCTCGACTGGGAGCATCCGAAGCTGCACCTGATCGACCTGCAGTACGCCGACATCCGTCCTGACAAGGGGCTGTACCACCGGCTGGTCCGGATGGGGAAGATCGACCGGCTGGTCGGCGACGACGAGGTGCATCGGGCGGTGGAGCAGCCCCCGTCCGACACCCGCGCCTACTTCCGCGGCCGGTGCCTGCAGAAGTACGCCGACCAGGTCGCGGCCGCCTCCTGGGACTCGGTGATCTTCGACCTCCCCGGGCGCGACTCGCTGCAGCGGGTCCCGACGATGGAGCCGCTGCGGGGCACCGAGAGGCACGTGGCCGGGCTGCTGGACCGCTGTGACACCGCCGAGGCGCTGGTACGGGAGATCACCGGCTCCTGAATGTCGCGCGCACGGGCACGCCCGCACGGGTAGGGTTTTGGTAGTAGCTCGACCATTGGGTAGGCACCGGAGGTGGACGATGGCACGAGAGGGCGGCCAGCAGCACAAGACCCCGAGGAAGTCGTCTGAGGCCGAAGAGGCGCCCGAGGTCCAGAGCGGCGAGGATGTCGCCGAGCGCAAGGAGAAGCTCGACGAGGACATCGACGCGATTCTCGAGGACATCGACGAGGTGCTCGAGTCCAACGCCGAGGAGTTCGTGCGTGGGTTCGTGCAGAAGGGTGGAGAGTAGGCCCGGTGATCGCTCAGTGACGACCCCCTCCGCAGACATCGGCCGGCTGCCGATGGCGTTTCTCACGCCCGGCAGCTCGTCGTTCTCCGAGTTCCTGTCCGCGCATGCACCTGACCTGCTTCCCGGCCGTCGCACCCCACCGGGCGCCAACATGAGCGACGAGTCGCCGCACGGCACCACTATCGTCGCGGCGACGTTTCATGCCGGGGTGGTCATGGCCGGCGACCGGCGCGCGACGATGGGCAACGTGATCGCCCAGCGCGACATCGAGAAGGTGTTCCCCGCCGACGAGTACTCCTGCGTCGGCATCGCCGGCTCGGCGGGCCTGGCGGTCGAGATGGTGCGGCTGTTCCAGACCGAGCTGGAGCACTACGAGAAGATCGAGGGCACGACGCTGTCCATGGACGGCAAGGCCAACCGGCTGGCCACGCTGATCCGCGGCAGCCTGCCGATGGCCATGCAGGGCCTGGCGGTCGTCCCGCTGTTCGCCGGCTTCGACCTGCAGCGCGGCGCCGGCCGGATCTTCTCCTACGACGTCACCGGCGGCCGCTACGAGGAGACCGCGTTCCACTCCGTGGGATCGGGTTCGCTGTTCGCGCGCGGGTCGCTGAAGAAGCTCTACCGCGACGACTTCGACCAGCGCGAGTGCGTGATGGCGGCGCTGCACGCCCTGTACGACGCCGCCGACGACGACTCGGCCACCGGCGGGCCCGACCTCGCCCGGCGCATCTTCCCGGTCGTGGCGGTGGTCACCGAGGACGGCTACTCCGAGCTCTCCGACGACGAGGTCGGCACGATCGCCGACGAGGTGGTGTCGAGCCGGATGCGCCGCCCCGACGGCCCGGCCGCACCGCTGAGCTGACCCGACCCTCCCGACCGGCTGACCCCCCGCTCCGACCGAACCAGCAGAAGGGAACCGTCTGTGACCGTCCCGTTCTACGTCTCGCCCGAGCAGCTGATGAAGGACCGGGCGGACTTCGCGCGCAAGGGGATCGCCCGGGGGCGCAGCGTGGTGGTGGTCCAGTACACCGACGGCATCGCCTTCGTCGGCGAGAACCCTTCCCAGGCGCTGCACAAGATCAGCGAGATCTACGACCGGATCGCGTTCGCCGCTGTGGGCCGCTACAACGAGTTCGAGAACCTGCGGATCGCCGGCGTGCGGCTCGCCGACCTGCGCGGCTACTCCTACGACCGCACCGACGTCACCGGGCGCGGGCTGGCCAACGCGTACGCGCAGACGCTGGGCACGATCTTCTCCTCCGGCGGCGAGAAGCCGTACGAGATCGAGATCTTCGTCGCCGAGGTCGGCGACTCGGCCGACGGCGACCAGATCTACCGGCTCACCTACGACGGGTCGGTCGCCGACGAGCAGGGCTTCGCGGTAGAGGGCGGCTCGGCCGACCTGGTCGGGCAGTACCTCAAGGACAACTACAGCCCCGGGATGGGACTGCAGGAGGCGCTGCGGCTCGCCGTCGACGCGCTCGGCCACGACGGCCCACAGGTACGTACGCTGCGCTCCGACCAGCTCGAGGTGGCGGTCCTCGACCGCACCCGCAGCCAGGCCCGGAAGTTCCGGCGCATCACCGGGCCGCGGCTCGCGGACCTGCTCGGCAACGGGGAGAAGCCCGCGGCGCCGCCTCCGCCGGCGGCGGACGATGAGGACAACCCGCCCCCGGTTGGCTGAGTCGCTCCCGCAGGTGGCTTCGGGCACCTAAGGTTGTCATGTGGACCGTCGGATCTTCGGGATCGAGAACGAGTACGGCGTCACCTGCACCTTCCGGGGGCAGCGGCGTCTCTCGCCGGACGAGGTAGCGCGCTACCTGTTCCGCCGGGTCGTGTCCTGGGGGCGCAGCAGCAACGTCTTCCTGCGCAACGGCGCCCGGCTCTACCTCGACGTGGGCAGCCACCCCGAGTACGCCACGCCCGAGTGCGACGACGTCGTCGACCTGATCGCGCACGACAAGGCGGGGGAGCGGGTGCTGGAGGGCCTGCTGATCGACGCCGAGCGTCGGCTGCGCGACGAGGGCATCGCCGGCGACGTCTACCTGTTCAAGAACAACACCGACTCCGCCGGCAACTCCTACGGCTGCCACGAGAACTACCTGGTGGGCCGGCACGGGGAGTTCGGCCGGCTGGCCGACGTGCTCATCCCCTTCCTGGTGAGCCGGCAGATCATCTGCGGTGCCGGCAAGGTGCTGCAGACCCCGCGCGGGGCCATCTACTCGGTCAGCCAGCGGGCCGAGCACATCTGGGAGGGCGTCTCGAGCGCCACCACCCGGTCGCGCCCGATCATCAACACCCGCGACGAGCCGCACGCCGACGCCGAGCGGTTCCGCCGGCTGCACGTCATCGTCGGCGACTCCAACATGAGCGAGACCACCACGCTGCTGAAGGTCGCCTCGGTCGACCTCGTGCTGCGGATGATCGAGGAGGGCGTGGTGATGCGCGACCTCACGATCGAGAACCCCATCCGCGCCATCCGTGAGATCTCCCACGACATGACCGGCCGCCGTACCGTCCGGCTGGCCAACGGGCGCGAGGTCAGCGCGCTGGACATCCAGAACGAGTACCTCTCCAAGGCCCGCGACTTCGTCGACCGTCGTGACCTGCACACCCCGGTGGTCGACAAGGCGCTCGACCTGTGGGAGCGGGCCCTGAAGGCGGTCGAGTCCGGCGACCTGTCGCTGGTCGAGCGCGAGATCGACTGGGTGATCAAGCACCAGCTGATCGAGCGCTACCGCGCCCGCCAGGGCCTGCCGCTGAGCCACCCCCGGGTCGCCCAGCTCGACCTGGCCTACCACGACATCCACCGCAACCGCGGCCTGTACTACCTGCTGGAGAAGCGCGGCGCGGTGGCCCGGGTGACCACCGACCTGAAGATCTTCGAGGCCAAGTCCAAGCCGCCGCAGTCCACCCGGGCGCGGCTGCGCGGCGAGTTCATCCGCCGGGCGCAGGAGCGCCGGCGCGACTTCACCGTCGACTGGGTGCACCTGAAGCTGAACGACCAGGCCCAGCGCACGGTGCTGTGCAAGGACCCGTTCCGGGCACACGACGAGCGGGTCGAGCGCCTGATCGACTCGATGTGAGCGGCGGATAGGCTGACAAGGTTGTTCCTGTTCCCTACGGTCGCCGGACCGCGTTTGAGGTGCTCAGTGCGTCGGTTGCTCGCCGCCCTTGTGGTGTTCCCTCTGCTGTTCCTCGCCGCCTGTGGCGGCGGTGGCAGCGGCAGCAGCGGCAGCAGCGGCGAGCAGGCGCTGCCCGGTGTCACCGTGCAGGGCGACACCAAGAGCAAGCCGAAGGTGCAGGTCGACAACGGCTACTCCGTCGACAACATGCAGGTGAAGACCCTGGTCAAGGGCGACGGGGAGAAGGTCGGTGGCACCGACACCGTGACCGTCGACTACGTCGGCATCAACGGGCGCAACGGGCAGGAGTTCGACTCGTCCTGGAAGACCGGGCAGCCGGCCACCTTCTCCCTCGGGCCGGGGATGATCACCGGCTTCAACAAGGCGCTGACGGGCCAGACCGTCGGCAGCCGGGTGGTCGCCGCCATCCCGCCCGAGGACGGCTACGGCACCCAGGGCAACCCGCAGGCCGGGATCAAGGGCACCGACACGCTGGTGTTCGTGATCGACATCCGCGGGGTCACCCCCTCGGAGGCCCAGGGCAAGCCGGTCACGCCGCCGGCGGACTTCCCGCACCTGCTGACCGACCCGCAGGGGCTGCCGGGTCAGTTCCACGCCGTGAAGACGACCATGCCCGCCCCCAAGCAGGTCGTGGTGCAGCCGGTCATCCAGGGCACCGGCGACCCCATCAAGTCGGGCCAGACCGTGGCCATGAAGCTGCTCGGCCAGATCTACCCCGCGGGCAAGACCCTGGTGAACACCTACACGTCGAGTCCGCAGAGCGTGCCGATCGGCCAGGGCCAGCCGCTGCCGTGCTTCGACCAGCTCGTCGGCCAGAACGTGGGCTCCCGTGTGATCCTGATCTGCCCGCCCGACAGCGCGTTCGGCCCGAAGGGCAACCCACAGGCCGGCGTCAAGGGCACCGACACGCTGATCTTCGCAGTCGACCTGCTCAGCGCGAGCTAGCCCCGTTCGGGGCAGACTGGGCGCGGCGGCGGACCAGCCGCCCGGTCGGAGGAGAAGGCGAGGAGGACACGTGGCCGCGGCAGCCAAGAGCGCGAAGAGCGAACGGCTGATGAACCTGGTGATCTGCCTCCTCGTCGCCCGCACCTACGTCGGCAAGGCCCGCATCCGCGAGGTCGTGCAGGGCTACCACGGCCAGTCCGACGATGCGTTCGAGAAGATGTTCGAACGCGACAAGGAAGAGCTGCGCGAGCTCGGCGTGCCGATCGAGGTCGGCTACGTCGACCGCGCCTTCGAGGACGAGCCGGGCTACCGCATCCGGCGTAAGGCGTTCGAGCTGCCCGACATCCGGCTCGACGGCGACGAGGCCGCGGTCGTGGGCCTGGCCGCCCGCGTGTGGCAGCACGCCAGCCTCGCCGAGGCGACGTCCGGCGCCCTGGTCAAGCTGCGCGCCGGCGGTGTCGACGTGGACACCAGCGCGCTCAGCGTCGTGGAGCCCCACCTGGCGGCACCGGAGCCGGCCTTCGAGCCGCTGTGGAACGCCGTCGTGTCCCGCACCGCGGTGAAGTTCGGCTACCGGCGGGCCGACGCGCCGCCGCACAGCGAGCCCGCCATGCGCACGCTCGAGCCGTGGGGGATCGTCTCCTGGCACGGGCACTGGTACGTCGTGGGCCACGACCGTGATCGCGACGCGCCGAGGATGTTCCGGCTGTCGCGGGTGGAGGGGACCGTCACCAAGGTCGGACGAGCCGGGTCGTTCACCGTCCCCGAGGGCACCGACATCCGCGCGCTGGCGTCCGGACTGGCCCCGGACGAGTCCCCGGCGGGCTCCGCGACCCTGCGGGTGCGGTCCGGCCACGGGTTCGCGCTGCGCCGCAGCGCCAGCACGACCGGTGCCGCCGACGACGGGTGGTACCGGCTCGAGGTGCCCTACGGCAGCGTCGAGTCCATGGCCGAGCTGGTCACCTCGCACGGCGACGACGTCGTCGTCGAGGAGCCCGAGGAGCTCCGGGCGGCCGTGGTGACCCGGCTGCGCAGGCTGGTCGAGGCCAACGCCGAGGTGAGCGCATGAGTGAGGGGGCGAAGAGCCAGGTCGAGCGGCTGCTGGCGCTGGTGCCGTACCTGCGCGAGCGCGGAGGCGTACGCATCGACCAGGTGGCGCGCGACTTCGGGGTGACGCCGCAGCAGGTCCAGGAGGACCTCGGCGTGCTGTGGTTCTGCGGGCTGCCGGGCGCGATGCCCGACGACCTGATCGACGTGGACATGGACGCGCTGGAGGGCGAGGGCGTCGTGCATGTCGAGAACACCGACTTCCTCGACCGGCCGCTGCGCCTGGATGCGCACCAGGCGCTGGCGCTGATCGTCGCGCTGCGCACGCTGCGGGAGGTGGCCGGCAGCGACGAGCGCGACGCCATCGACCGCGCGCTGGTCAAGCTGGAGAACGCCGCCGGCGACGCCGTCGCGGTGATGGACCAGGTCGAGGTGCGCATCGACGGCGCCGACGCGAAGGTCACCGACACCGTCTCGTCGGCGCTGCAGAACAAGCACCGGCTGCGGTTGTCCTACTTCGTGCCGGCCCGGGACGAGACGACCCACCGCGACGTCGACCCCCTGCGGCTGGTGATGGCCGAGGGGCACACCTACCTCGAGGCCTGGTGCTACCGCACCGACGACCTGCGGATGTTCCGCCTCGACCGTGTCACCGCGGCCGAGGAGCTCGACGTACGCGCCGACCCGCCGCCGGAGGCGCGGCCCCGCGACCTGTCCGAGGGGCTCTTCCAGCCCGCGCCCGACGACATGCTGGCCACGGTCGACCTGGCGCCCACGGCGCGCTGGGTGGCCGAGTACTACCCCCACGAGGGCGTCGAGGAGCTTCCCGAGGGCGGCCTGCGGGTACGGCTGCGGGTGAGCGACCCGGCCTGGCTGGTCCGGCTCGCGATGCGCCTGGGCGGACAGGCGCGGGTCGTCATACCCTCCGAGGTCGCCGAGCGTGTCCGTAAACGGGCCGAGCGAGCCCTGGAGGCATACGCACAGTGACCATGCCGGTGCCGGTCGAGCCGCCCCCGGGCTGCGTCAACACATCGTTAACCTCGCGGCCGAATTCCTGTGTTCGAGTCGGGCCGAGCGCGGCGCGGCGTAGCATTGCTGATGGCCACAACGTACAGATCAAGGACCGATGAACATGAATGTTCCGATGATCGGCATGCCGCAGGGAGCCGAATGGTTCCTGATCCTAGCCATCTTCATCCTGCTCTTCGGCGCGGCGAAGCTGCCCGAGCTGGCCCGCGGTACGGGCCGGGCGCTCCGCATCTTCAAGGCCGAGACCAAGGGGCTGCGCGACGACGACGAGGACTCGACCGAGGAGCCCGCGGACCGCCAGCCACGTGGCATCACCAGCGGTGACCACACCTCGACGTCCCAGCCGGTCGACGACCCGGCCAAGCGCACGCACGACAGCTGACGGCGACGGCTGCTATGGCCGCCGCCACCGAGACCACGGCTGCTGACCAGCCCGCCGAGGGCGGGCGGATGACGCTCGTCGAGCACATGCGCGAGCTGCGCAACCGGGTGTTCAAGAGCCTCATCGCCATCGTCCTCGGCGCCGCGGTCGCGTGGTACTTCTACCCCCACCTGCTCGCCCTGCTTCAGCAGCCGTTCTTAGAAGCGTTGAACCTCTCGTCCAAGCAGCTGAACGCGAAGCTCACCCAGAACACCATCGCGGGACCCTTCATCCTGCAGATGAAGATCTCCGGCATCGCCGGACTCGTGCTCGCGAGCCCCGTCTGGCTGTACCAGATGTGGGCGTTCATCATGCCGGGGCTGCACCGCAGCGAGCGCAAGTGGACCCTGGTCTTCAGCGCGGTGGCCGGCCCGCTGTTCCTCGCCGGTGTCGTCCTGGGCTACTTCGTGCTGCCCAAGGGCATCCAGGTGCTGCTGGGCTTCACCGGCGCGCACATCTCCAACTTCGTCGACGTCAGCATGTACTTCAGCTTCACGATCCGCATGCTGCTCGCGTTCGGGATCGCGTTCGAGGTCCCGCTGTTCGTGGTGCTGCTCAACCTCGCCGGGGTGGTCAGCGCGAAGGCGCTCGCGCGCTCGCGTCGGT
>CBFGZI010000071.1:0-19365 GCA_965653225.1 uncultured Propionibacteriales bacterium
CGCTGGCCTGGTCTTCTGCGTCACCGGCAAGCCGCCCGACTGAGCCCCGACTGAGGCCCCGACCGGGGCCCGACTGAGCGCCGTCCGGCCTCGCACAGAGCCCGGCAGACGAACTCGGACAAGCCAGGCGGCGACAGTTGGCCTCTACACCGGCCCCGGCACGCCTGGGACGGCACCCAGGTTGACATTGGCCCGCGTTGCACCGTATCGCGCGCGGCCCGTAGACTTGCAGTGCGCTGTGGGCCTGCGCGACCTCGGACGGAGCAGGCTCGTGCTCGCAATCTGTCGCCAGCACGGCATACCGCGATCCAACGGTCCTCAGGCACTGCATCACGACAACATCCATCCAGCGGAGCACCTACTACATGACGAGCAGCACAGAGGCACCTCCTACGGCCACCCAGGAGACCCCCCAGGTAGCGGTCAACGACATCGGGTCGGCGGAGGACTTCCTCGCCGCGATCGACCAAACCATCAAGTACTTCAACGACGGTGACATCGTGGCTGGCACCATCGTGAAGGTCGACCGGGACGAGGTCCTGCTCGACATCGGCTACAAGACCGAGGGGGTCATCCCCTCGCGTGAGCTCTCGATCAAGCACGACGTCGACCCCCACGAGGTGGTGTCCGTCGGCGACAAGGTCGAGGCCCTGGTCCTGCAGAAGGAGGACAAGGAAGGCCGGCTGATCCTGTCCAAGAAGCGCGCCCAGTACGAGCGCGCCTGGGGCACGATCGAGACCATCAAGGAGGAGGAGGGTGTCGTCACCGGCACCGTCATCGAGGTCGTCAAGGGCGGCCTGATCCTCGACATCGGCCTGCGCGGCTTCCTGCCGGCCTCCCTGGTCGAGATGCGCCGCGTCCGCGACCTGCAGCCCTACGTCGGCAAGGAGCTCGAGGCCAAGATCATCGAGCTCGACAAGAACCGCAACAACGTGGTCCTGTCGCGCCGTGCCTGGCTGGAGCAGACCCAGAGCGAGGTCCGGCAGAACTTCCTCACCCAGCTGCAGAAGGGCCAGATCCGCAAGGGTGTCGTGTCCAGCATCGTCAACTTCGGTGCGTTCGTGGACCTCGGCGGTGTCGACGGCCTGGTGCACGTCTCCGAGCTGTCCTGGAAGCACATCGACCACCCGAGCGAGGTCGTCGAGGTCGGCACCGAGGTCACCGTCGAGGTGCTCGACGTCGACATGGACCGCGAGCGCGTGTCGTTGTCGCTGAAGGCCACCCAGGAAGACCCGTGGCAGCACTTCGCCCGCATCCACCAGATCGGGCAGATCGTGCCGGGCAAGGTCACCAAGCTGGTGCCGTTCGGTGCGTTCGTGCGCGTCGAGGAGGGCATCGAGGGCCTGGTGCACATCTCCGAGCTGGCCGAGCGCCACGTGGAGATCCCCGAGCAGGTGGTGCAGGTCAACGACGACGTCATGGTCAAGATCATCGACATCGACCTCGAACGTCGCCGCATCTCGCTGTCGCTGAAGCAGGCCAACGAGTCGGCCCCGACCAGCGACGAGCACTTCGACCCGACGCTGTACGGCATGAGCGCGTCGTACGACGAGCAGGGCAACTACATCTACCCCGAGGGCTTCGACTCGGAGACCGGGGAGTGGCTCGAGGGCTACGACGAGCAGCGGGAGACGTGGGAGACCCAGTACGCCGAGGCGCACAAGCGCTGGGAGGCCCACCGCAAGCAGATCCAGGAGGCCCAGAAGGCCGACGTGGAGGCCGGCGAGGCCTCGTCGTACTCCTCGCAGCAGCAGGCTCCGGCCAAGGAGGAGGAGGGCGGCTCCCTCGCCTCCGACGAGGCGCTGCAGGCGCTGCGCGAGAAGCTCACCGGCGGCCAGTAGCAGCAGATACGCGAAAGGCCCCGCCCAGGACTATGTCCGGGCGGGGCCTTTTCGCGTGCGGACGGAAGTCGGGGCTCAGCGGGGGAACATGGCCACCCACGGCCGCGGGTCGAGGTCGTGCTCGTGCGAGCGCGGCGCCGGACGGTGGCCGAGGCCGTCGGAGGAGACGGCGCGGACCACCGACCAGAGCGTCAGCCCCAGCAGGGCGAACAGCAGGAAGACCATGAGGAAGGCGATGAAGATGCTCATGGCAGTAATTGTTTCCTGCGAAAGATCATGCCACGAGTGGCAGTTATGCCATGGTTACTCGAATTCCTGCCAACGACGTGCCATGCTGGAGGCATGAGCATCCGCAACGTCGCCGCCGTCGTGTTCGACGGCGTCGCACCCTTCGAGCTCGGCGTGCTGTGCGAGGCCTGGGGCGTCGACCGTTCCGAGACCGGTGGCCCCAGCTTCGACTTCGCCGTGTGTACGGAGAAGCCGGGCAGGGTGCCCACCAGCATGGGCTTCGCCCTCGACGTCGACGCGGGCCTCGACCGGGTGGCCGAGGCCGACCTGGTGGCGGTTCCGGCGATGCCGCGAGACAAGCCGGTGCCGCCGGCCGTGCTGGAGGCGCTGCGCGCCGCCCACGACCGCGGGGCGCGGATCATGTCGGTGTGCTCCGGCGCGTTCGTGCTGGGCGAGGCGGGTCTGCTCGACGGCCGCGAGTGCACGACCCACTGGCTCTACGTCGACGAGCTCGAGCAGCGCTTCCCGCAGGCCAAGGTCAACTGCGGGGTGCTCTACGTCGATGAGGACCCGATCATCACCAGCGCCGGTTCCGCTGCGGGCCTCGATGCCTGTCTGCACCTGATCCGCAAGGAGTTCGGCGCCAAGGCCGCCAACAACGTGGCCCGGCGGATGGTCGTGCCGCCCCAGCGCGAGGGCGGACAGGCCCAGTTCGTGCAGACGCCGGTGTCGGTGCCGGCGGCCGAGACGCTCAGGCCGGTGCTGACCTGGATGCAGGAGCACCTGCACGAGGAGATGAGCGTGACGTCCCTGGCCCGCCGCGCCGCGATGTCGCCGCGCACGTTCGCCCGCCGGTTCCGCGACGAGACCGGCACGACGCCCCACCAGTGGGTCACCGCGCAGCGGCTGCTGCTGGCCGAGCAGCTGCTCGAGGAGTCCGACGCGTCCATCGACCTGGTGGCCAGCCGTACGGGCTTCGGCAACGCCGCGACGCTGCGCCACCACTTCGCCCAGGCGCGCGGGACCACCCCGGCCGCCTACCGGCGTACGTTCTCCCACGCCTGAGCCGGCCCGCCTCCCCAGGCTCCGCGCGCGACCAGTTCGGGCAGGTCGAGCCGGCGCACCTTGCCGGTGGCGGTACGCGGCAGCTCCGCCATCGCGAAGTACTCCTTGGGCCGCTTCGGCGGCGACAGCCGCTCGCGCGCGTACGCGTCCAGCGCCTGCGCGTCTGCCGCGCCCACGACCGCCGCGCACACCCGCTGTCCCCACCGCTCGTCGGCCACCCCGAACACCGCGATCTCGCTGACCTCCGGGTGCTCGCCCAGCGCCTGCTCGACCTCCAGCGGGTAGACGTTCACGCCCCCGCTGATGATCAGGTCCTCGCGACGACCGTCGAGATACAGGTAGCCGTCCTCGTCCAGCCGGCCCAGGTCGCCGACCGTGAACGCCGGCCCGTCCGGCGTCTCACGCCAGGCCGACTCCGTCTTGTCCGGCGCGCCCCAGTACGAGAACCGCGCATGCTCGGGGACCACGCACCAGATCACCCCGTCGTCGACGAACAGCGTGCGGCCCGGCCGCGCCCGCCCGACCGTCCCGGGCCGCTGCTCCCACTCGGTGGAGCGGCAGGCGGTGAACTGCCCCTCGGTCGAGCCGTAGAACTCCCACAGCACCTCGGGCCCGAACTCGGCCATCGCGCGCCGTTTCACCGGCGGGGGACAGGGCGCACCGGCGTGCGCCACCAGCCGGAAGCAGGACAGGTCCAGATCGCCTCCGGCGTCGTCGAGGTGGGCGAACAGCCGCTGCAGGTGTGCGGGCACGCAGAACGTCGTCGTCGGACGGTGCTCGGCCACCACCTCGGCGGTGCGGGCGGCCTCGAACGGACCTGGCACGACGACGTCCCCGCCGGCCAGCAGCGTGCCGATCGCGAAGCGCAGCGGGGCCGAGTGGTACAGCGGCGACAGCACCAGGTGCCGGTCGCCCGCCCCGAACCCCCAGAGCTCCTGCTCCTCGCGCGTCAGCGCCTCCGCCCGGTCCGCGGGCAGCACGCCGGACCAGACGCCTTTCGGCCGGCCGGTCGTGCCGCTGGTGACGTGCATCGGGCGCGCCAGCGGCCACGGCGCGAGGTCCTCCTCCGGGCCCGCCGCCAGCTCGTCGAGCATGGCCGGGTCGTCGACCACCAGCGCCGGCTCGATGTCGCCGAGCAGCGCATCGAGCTCGCGTGCGGTCAGGCGCGGGTCGAGCGGCACCGGCACCACCCCGACCCGCAGCGCGCCCAGCGCCGCCGACACGAAGTCACACGACCCGGGAACGAGCAGCGCCATACGGTCGCCCTCGCCCAGGCCACGACGCCGCAGCGCACCGGCGGTACGACGCTGCCGGGCCAGGGAGCCGGCGGCGGTGACGCGGATCGAGCGATGCTGCGGTTCGGGCTGCGGGTCGGGTGTCGGGTCGGGCATCGGGTCATTGTCGCCCACCGCCGCTGTGGGAGGCTGACCGCCGTGATGCGGCGATGATCCGGGTGGTCGTGACGGGCGGGATCGGCTCCGGCAAGAGCGAGGTGACGCGGCTGTTCGCCGAGCTCGGCGCGGTGGTGATCGACGCCGACGTGCTCGCCCGCGAGGTGGTGGCTGCCGGCACCTCCGGGCTGGCGGAGATCGTGCAGACCTTCGGCAGGGACCTGCTCGGCGAGGACGGCGAGCTGGACCGGCCGGCGATGGGCCGGCGGGTGTTCGCCGACCCGACCGCGCGCACGCAGCTCGAGGCGATCATCCACCCGCGCGTGCGGCAGCGCGCCGACGAGATCGAGCGGGAGGCGCCGGACGACGCGGTGGTCGTGCACGACATCCCGCTGCTGGTGGAGACCGGCCAGGCCGACCGGTTCGACGCGGTCGTGGTGGTCGACCTGCCCGAGGAGCTGCAGGTGCAGCGGCTGGCGGCCCGGGGCATGGACGAGGACGACGCGCGCTCGCGGATCCGCGCCCAGGCCACGCGCGACGAGCGCCGCGCCGTCGCCCACTACGTGATCGACAACACCGGGAAACGCGAAGACCTCCGCCCTGCGGTGGCGGAGGTCTTCGACGATCTACGCAGACGCGCGCACTAGCGCGTCATGCTCCTCAGGCGGCGAGGTCGGGGTCGGCGATCTGGCGGAGCTTGGCGATCGCCTCGCGCTCGATCTGCCGGATCCGCTCGGCGGAGATGCCGTGCCGGGCCGCGATGTCGGCGAGCTTCTCCTGCTTGCCGTCACCGAGGCCGTAGCGCGAGCGCACCACGTCGGCGGCCCGGGCGTCGAGCAGGTCGATCAGCGACTCCAGCCGCGCCCGGGACTCCACGTCGAGGAACGTGCTGTCCGGCCCCGGCATGGTCTCGCGGGCGACCAGGTCGCCCAGCGACGTGCCGCCGTCCTCGTCGATCGGTGTGTCGAGGCTCACGTGGTCGCGGCCCCAGCCGAGCAGGTCGGTGACCCGCTCCAGCGGCATGTCGAGCTCGTGCGCGATCTCCTCGGGCTCCGGGTCGCGACCCAGCTGACGCTCCAGCGTGCGCCGTGCGGAGCCGATCTGGTTCAGCTCCTCCACGACGTGCACCGGCAGCCGGACCACCCGGGCCTGCTGGGCGATGCCGCGGGTGATGGCCTGCCGGACCCACCAGGTCGCGTAGGTCGAGAACTTGTAGCCCTTGGCGTAGTCGAACTTCTCGACCGCGCGGATCAGGCCGGTGTTGCCCTCCTGGACCAGGTCCAGCAGCGGCATCTGAGAGCGCCCGTACTTGCGGGCGATCGACACGACCAGGCGGAGGTTCGCGCTCAGGAAGCGGTCCCGGGCACGGTGGCCCTCCGCGACGAGCCACTCCAGCTCCTCGCGGGTGGCTCGCTTGGGTGCGCCCCCCTTGGCCCGGCCGACCCTGCCCTCGGCGAGCAGCTGCTCGGCCAGCAGGCCGGCCTCGATGGTCTTGGCCAGCTCCACCTCGGTGGCCGCGTCGAGCAGCGGGGTACGCGCGATCTCGTCGAGGTACATCCCGACGCTGTCGCGGCCCTCAGTGGCCTCGTGCCCCTGCGTACGACGGTCTGCCACGAACGCTCCCTTCCTGGTGAATCCGCTGGTGTCACGCATAACGCGCGCACCAGGCCGAAGATTCCGTTGGTGACAGGGAATACGTTCCACGGACCCGATTAGTTGCCGTCCTCAGGAACTTCTTAGGTCGGCGGCTCAGGTCGGCGGGTGGGACGCCCCGAGCACATCCACCATCCAGGCGTACGAGAAGGCTCGCTCCCGCCACGCGTTGTAGCGACCGCTGGGCCCTCCGTGACCTGCCCCCATCTCGGTCTTCAGCAGTAGCGGGCTATTCCCCGTTCTGGTCTCCCGCAAACGTGCCACCCACTTCGCGGGCTCGACGTACAGCACCCGGGTGTCGTTGATGCTGGTCACAGCAAGGATCGCCGGGTAGTCCTGGGGCGCCACGTTCTCGTACGGCGAGTAGGACTTGATGTAGGCGTAGACGTCGGGGTCGTCGAGGGGGTTGCCCCACTCCTCCCACTCGATCACGGTCAGTGGCAGCGACGGGTCGAGGATGCTGGTGAGCGGGTCGACGAACGGCACCTCGGCCACGATCCCGGCGAACGCCTCCGGCGCCATGTTGGCCACCGCGCCCATCAGCAGCCCGCCGGCGCTGCCGCCGTGTGCCACCATCCGCTCGGGCCGGCTCCAGCGCTGCTCCACCAGGTGGCGGGCGCAGTCGACGAAGTCGGTGAAGGTGTTCTTCTTGCTCAGCACCTTGCCGTCGTCGTACCAGCGGCGGCCCATCTCGCCGCCTCCGCGCACGTGCGCGATCGCGAACACGACGCCGCGGTCGAGCAGCGACAGCCGCGGGATGCCGAAGGCGGGGTCGCTGCTGATCTCGTAGGACCCGTAGCCGTACAGCACCATCGGGGCCGACCCGTCGCGCGCGGTGCCCTTGCGGCACACCAGCGAGATCGGCACCTGTGTGCCGTCCCTGGCGGTGGCCCACTCGCGGTGCTGCTCGTAGTCGTCGGGGTTGTAGCCGCCGAGCACCGGCGTCTGCTTGCGCAGCAGCAGGTCGCCGGTGCGTACGTCGTAGTCGTAGATCGACGTCGGCGTGACCAGCGAGGTGTAGCCGAGCCGGACGACCGGCTGCCCGAACTCGGGGTTGCCGCCCGGGCCGACGGTGTAGAGCGGCTCGTCGAAGCCCACCAGGTAGCCCTCGCCGTAGCCCTCGTCGGTGAGCGGCACGATCCGCACCTGCGTCATGCCCTCGCTGCGCTGCGACACCACCAGGTGGGTGGCGAACGCGTCGACGTCCTCGAGGCGCTGGGAGTCGGAGTGCGCGATCAGCGTGCGCCAGCTGTCCGGGCCGGAGGAGTCGACCGGCGCCTCGGCCAGCTCGAAGTTGACGGCGCCGTCGTTGTGCAGGATCAGGAAGCGGTCCTGGCCGGCGACCACGGCGTGCTCGACGCTGTACTCCACGCCTTGGCGGCGGGGGGCGACCACCCGGAACTCGCCCTCGGGGTCGGAGGCGTCCAGCACGCGGTACTCCGAGGTGGTCTTCGAGCCGCTGACCACCATCAGGTAGCGGTCGCTGCGCGTACGGCCGACCGCGCTCCAGTAGCGCTCGTCGGGCTCGTGGAAGACCAGCACGTCGTCGGAGGCGTCGGTGCCCAGCCGGTGCCGCCACACCTTGTCGGGCCGCCAGGCCTCGTCGACGGTCGTGTAGAACAGCGTGGTCCCGCCGAGGTCCCAGGTGGCGCCGCCGACGGTGTTGGGCACCTCGTCGGGCAGCATCTCGCCGCTGCGCAGGTCCTTGACCCGCAGCGTGTAGCGCTCGTCGCCGGCGAAGTCGGTGGAGTAGGCCAGCAGGTTGCCGTCGGTGCTGACCGAGAAGGTCCCGAGCGAGAAGAACTCCTTGCCCTCGGCCAGGGCGTTGCCGTCGAGCAGTACCTCCTCGCCGGGCACCTCGACTCCGGGCTCGAGCGCGGGCGGGTCCCAGTCGCCGGGCCGGTCGCTCGACTGGCCGCCTGACCGGTCGCCTGACCGGTCACTCGACCGCGCGGCGGTACGGCAGTGCAGGCCGTACTGCTGGCCCTCGACCGTGCGGGTGTAGTACCACCAGTCGCCCAGCCGCGTCGGCACGGTGAGGTCGGTCTCCAGCGTGCGCGTCTTGATCTCGGTGAAGATCTGCTCGCGCAGGTCGGCCAGGTGGGCGGTCTGCTGCTCGGTGTAGGCGTTCTCGGCCTCGAGGTAGCCGACCGTGTCGGGGGACTCCTTGTCGCGCAGCCACTCGTAGTCGTCGACGAAGGTGTCGCCGTGGAAGGTGCGCTCCTTGGGCACCTTCTTGGCGACGGGCGGGGTGGTCGGCCTCTCCTCGGCCCTTCCCTGGGCCTTTTCCTCGGCCTGGCCGGCACGGGTGTCAGTCATGTCCTGCACGCTATCGGGCGCGAGTGGGGCTCCGGCCGCCGACGCGGTCGCAGCGCGACGTAGACGCCGGCCGCGCAGACCGCCATGCCGGCGACCGCGAGCGCGCCCGGTCTCTCGCCGAACATCCAGTACGCCCACAGCGTCGTCGTGGGCGGGGTCAGGTAGAGCAGGGTGCTGACGCGGGTGGCTCCGCCCTGGCGCAGGACCAGCAGGTAGCTGCCGTAGCCGCCGAACGAGGACAGGACGACCGTCCACGCGACGGCCGTCCAGAACCCCGCGTCCGCGGGAGGGGCGAGCCGGCCGGTGAGACCGGCCTCGGTGGTGAAGACCACCGCGGCGGTGGCCGTCTGCAGGGCAAGCGCCTCCAGCAGCGTCTCCGGCCCCTGCTGCCTGCGCTGCACCAGCGTGCCCGCCGACAACGCGACCATGCCGGCGAACGGGAGCAGATAGACCCAGACGGGTGCGGGCCCGAGACGGATGTCGTCCCCGACGACCAGCGCGACGCCGGCGAGCCCGGCGACCAGACCGACCCGCTGCCCTCGCCCAGTGCGCTCGCCGAGCACGGGACCGGCGAGGGCGGCCACCAGCAGCGGCTGCAGGGACGCCACCAGCGCGGCGGTCCCCGGCGCGCCGCCGCGGCCCACCCCGGTGACCACGCCGCCGCGATAGCCGGCCTGGTACAGCAGGCCGACGCCCGCCTGGCGGGCCAGCGCGCCGCGCCGGGGGCGTGTGCGCCGGTAGGCCAGAGCGGCCAGCAGCACCGCGGCCGCGACCAGGTAGCGCCAGGCGAGCAGAGTGTCGGGTGGGGCATGACGGGTGCCCAGCGCGGCGCCCACGAAGCCGGAGCTCCACATCACCACCAGGGTCGCCCCGGCCAACACCTCTGCACCGCGTACGCGCTCCATGGCGACAGGTAACCATACCGGTCTGTATACTCGCAGTGCACCAGTCAGCGAACCGACCAGCGCACCGACGGACGACGGAGGACCGATGGCACCCACCGCGACCCGGCGAGCCGCCGCGAGCAGGGACCCCGGCCGGCCGCTGACACCGGCCGGCCAGCGGCTGCTCGACGCCGCGAGCGCGCTGTTCTACGACCGCGGCATCCGTGCGGTGGGGGTGGACCTGATCGCGGAGGTCGCCGGAACGACCAAGAAGACGCTGTACGACCGGTTCGGCTCCAAGGACGGCCTGGTCGTGCTCTACCTCCAGCGCCGGCAGCAGCGGTGGCGCGAGTTCGTCGAGCATCACCTTGACGAGATGGATGGTGCGACGACGCCCGCGCGCACGCTCGGGGTGCTCGACGCCCTGGAGCTCTGGATGGCCGAGCAGCACCGTGGGTGCGCGTTCGTCAACGCCTATGCCGAGCTCGGCGGGTCGGACCACCCCGCCGTGGAGGTCATCCGTGAGGAGAAGCACTGGACCCACGCGCTGTACCTGCGGCTGTGCGAGGAGGGCCGGCTGGCCGACCCGGCCGAGGTCGCCGCGGGCCTGCACCTGGTGCACGAGGGCGTGCTGGTGATGACCACGGCCGGGGGCCGGCCGGAGGCCTTCGCCGACGGACGCCGCGCGGCGGAGCAGTTACTCGCGGCGGCCGGTCAGGCGTCCTGAGCAGGGTCCTCGTTGTCCTCGTCGTCCTCGTCGGGAGGCGGCGGAGCGCTGGCCAGGTCGGGGTCGTCGGCGGCGAACGTGCGTACCGGGCCGGGTCCGGTCTCGGCGGTCTCGAACCGCACGGTCACCCGTCCCAGCCCGGCGCCCCACACCCATCCGGGTCCGTGGGCGGTGTGCACCACGTCCATGCCGGGGACCCACCGGCTGCGACGACGCCGCGACGTCTCGTACGCGTGTAGCGCGTCGTGGTCGTCGGCGTCGCCGGCGGCCTCCTGCTCGTCGTGCTCGCTGAACAGGTCTTCCTGGATCCAGTCTGCGAGGCCGGAGACGCCGACGCCGAGCAGCCGCACGCCCCCGGTGATGTCGGACTCCTCCAGCAGCCGCCGCGCCACCCGCGCCACCACCCGCGGGTCGTCGGTGGGACCGGGCAGCGTGGCCGACCGGGTGTGCGTGCTGAAGTCGAACAACCGGGTCTTCACCGTGATCGTGCGTCCGGACAGCTTGGCCTTGCGCAGCCGCTCGCACACCTGCTCGGCGTGCCGCCCGGCGATCGCCTGCAGCAGGGTCGCGTCCACGAGGTCGGTGTCGAACGTGTCCTCCACGCTTACCGACTTCGACGCCCGCTCGGCGACCACCGGCCGGTCGTCGTCGGCGCGGCACAGCCGGTACAGCGAGCGTCCCTGCGCGTCCCCGACGATGCGCACCAGCTCGTCGAGGCTGACGCGCTGCATCTCCTCCACGGTGTGCACGCCGACCCGGCGCAGCCGCTCCGCGGTGGCGGGGCCGACGCCCGGGATCACGGTCACCTGCATCGGCCGTAGCAGGTCGGACTCGGTTCCTGCGGGTACGACCAGCAGGCCGTCGGGCTTGTCGAGGTCGCTGGCGATCTTGGCCACCAGCTTGGAGGTCGCCACGCCGACCGAGCCGTGCAGGCCGCCGGAGGCCCGGTGCACCTCGTCCTTGACCTCGCGGACTGCCGCGGTGACCGAGCCGGTGGACAGGTCGGTGAGGGTCCCGGCCGCCAGGTCGACGAACGCCTCGTCCAGCGACAGCGGCTCGACCAGCGGCGACACCGCGCGCAGCACCCGCATCACCGCCCGGGAGGTGCGGCGGTAGACGTCGAACCGTCCGGCCAGGAACGCGGCGTGCGGGCAGCGGGCCCGCGCCTCCGCGGTCGACATCGCCGAGTGCACGCCGAACGGGCGGGCCTCGTACGATGCGGTGGACACGACGCCGCGACCGCCGAGCCCGCCGACGATCACCGGCTTGCCGCGCAGCGACGGCTTGTCGCGCTGCTCGACCGCGGCGAAGAACGCGTCGAGGTCCAGGTGCATCACCGACGCCTCGCCCCGCATGGGCACATGGTGCCCTATCCACAGGACAGGGATTTCACCGTCACGACCCTGCCGACGGGGCCACTCTGGACAGCCATGAGCGCACACCCCGACCTGCCCGACCACCCAGACCTTCCGGAGATCCCTCCCAGTGCCGCCTGCGCGGACGAGCCCGACCCGCCGCAGACGGTGCTCAAGGCCGGCAAGCCCGACGACCTGCTGGCGATCGTGCCGTACCGGCTGGGGTTCCACCCCAGGGACAGCCTGGTGGCGCTGACCCTCGAAGGGCCGCGGCGCCGCTTCGGGTTCACCGCCCGGCTCGACCTCCCGCCGCTGGCGCAGGTGCCCGACGTGGCCCGCTACCTGATCGAGGTGGTCACCCACCACGGCGCCGACGAGGTCATCCTGGTCGCCTACGCCGACGACGACTCGGTCGCCGGCCCGCTCGTCAACACGCTGCAGCAGTGGCTCGCCCGCACCGACATCGGCCTGGTCGACGCCTACCGCTGCGACGGGCAGCGCTGGTTCTGCTACACCTGCGACCAGCCGTGCTGTCCCGACTCGGGCACGCCGTACGACCTCTCCAACCACCCCCTGGTCGCCGAGCACGTCCTGCTGGGCCGGGTCGCGCTGCCCGACCGCGCGGCGCTGCGGGCGCAGGTGGCGCCGGTGTCGGGCCGGCGGCGGGCCGTGATGGAGGAGGCGTTCACCCGGGCGGAGAGGGCGCTCGTGGGCCCGGTCGAGACGCTGGGGCTCGGCCGCACGGCGTTCCTGCGGCAGACCATGGCCGCGGTCCGCGAGTCGGTCAACGGCTGGCTGGTCGACCCGCGCCCGCTCACCGACGACGAGGCGGCCCTGCTGGCGGTGCGGGTGGCGCTCGTGCCCGCCCGAGACGTCGCCTGGTCGATGATGACGCGGCCCTCGGCGCACCGGCACCTGGCGCTGTGGCAGCAGGTCCTGGCCCAGGTCGTGCCGCCGTACGAGCCGGCCGTGGCCTGCCTGGCCGCGTTCGCCGCCTGGCTGCAGGGAGACGGGGCGCTGGCGTGGTGCGCGGTCGAGCGCGCGCTGGAGGCGGACCCCGCCTACTCGTGGGCCGACCTGATCGTGCAGTCGCTGGAGCAGGCGGTCTCACCGTCGGTCTGGCAGCCCTTCCCGACCGAGGAGATCGAGCGGTTCGTGGGGTGACCCGCGCCCGGGTGTTTTACGCCTGCACCGGCATGCGAGAGGCTTAGGTGGTAACGGCATGGCTGGAAGTCGCCGTGGCTACTCGGGGCCATCGGTCGAGGGAGGCGTCATGGGTCAACAGGTCGACAAGCGCGAGTTCTCCCGCGAGGACCGGACTCGCTACCGCGCGAAGGTGCGCCGCTGCCTCGACGTGTTCGCCCGAATGTTGCGGGAGTCGCGCTTCGAGTCCGAGCGTCCGATGACCGGGCTGGAGATCGAGTTCAACCTGGTCGACGACACCGGCGACCCCGCGATGAAGAACGCCGAGGCGCTCGAGGCGATCGCCGACCCGGCGTTCCAGACCGAGCTCGGGCAGTTCAACATCGAGATCAACGTGCCGCCCCGCCGCCTCGGTGAGGAGGGACTCAGCGGCTTCGAGTCCGACATCCGCAAGAGCCTCAACGACGGCGAGGAGCGCGCCAGCGAGGTCGGCGCGCACATGATCATGGTGGGCATCCTGCCGACGGTGCGCACCGGCGACATGGTGGCCGACACGATCTCGGCCAACCCCCGCTACAAGCTGCTGAACGACCAGATGATGGCCGCACGCGGCGAGGACATCCAGATCGCTGTCGACGGCATCGAGCGGCTGACCGCCACCGCCGACACGATCATGCCCGAGGCGGCGTGCACGTCCACGCAGCTGCACCTGCAGATGAGCCCCGCCGACTTCCCGGCCTGCTGGAACGCCGCGCAGGCGCTTTCCGGCGTGCAGCTCGCCATCGGCGCGAACTCGCCGTTCCTGTTCGGCAAGGAGCTGTGGCGCGAGACGCGGATCGCGCTGTTCGAGCAGGCCACCGACACCCGCAGCGAGGAGCTGAAGGCCCAGGGTGTGCGGCCGCGGGTGTGGTTCGGCGAGCGCTGGATCAACTCGATCTTCGACCTGTTCGAGGAGAACGTGCGGTACTTCCCCGCGCTGCTGCCGATCGTCGAGGACGAGGACCCGGTCGAGGTGCTCGACCGGGGCGACACGCCGCACCTGGCCGAGCTGCGGCTGCACAACGGCACCATCTACCGCTGGAACCGGCCGGTCTACGACGTGGTGCGCGACGAGCCGCACGTGCGGGTGGAGAACCGCGTGCTGCCCGCGGGCCCCACCGTGGTCGACACGCTGGCCAACGCCGCGTTCTACTTCGGCGTCCTGCGCACACTGGTGCGCCAGCAGCGGCCGCTGTGGAGCCAGATGTCGTTCAGCGCCGCGGAGGAGAACTTCCACTCCGGCGCGCGGAACGGCATCGACGCGCAGCTGTACTGGCCCGGCCTGGGCACCGTGCCGGCGTCCGAGCTGGTGCTGCGCCGGCTGCTGCCGATGGCCGCGGAGGGCCTGGACACGTGGGGCGTCGGGGCCGACGACCGCGACCGGATGCTGCAGATCATCGAGCAGCGCTGCAAGACCGGCCGCAACGGCGCCACCTGGCAGGCCGAGACGTTCCACCGCCTGTACGACAACTCCGGGCTGAGCCGGCACGACGCGATGCGCGAGCTGGTCAACCGCTACCGCGTGCACATGCACTCCAACGAGCCGGTGCACGCCTGGCCGACCGACTAGGGCAGCTGCGACACGTACTTCTCGATAGCGCCCAGCGCCTGCTGCAGGTTGGGCACGGAGTTGGCGTACGACAGCCGCAGGAACCCCTCGCCGGCCGCGCCGAACGCGGTGCCGGGCAGGCATGCGACGCCGGCGTGCTCGAGCAGGTCGTCCGCGACCTGCTGCGACGACCTGCCGAGCTGCGTGATGTTCGGGAACGCATAGAAAGCCCCGCCGGGCCGGAGGCAGGTGATCCCGTCGACGGCGTTGAGGCCGTCGACGACGACGTCGCGCCGGGCGCGGAACTCCTCGCGCATCCCGGCGACGAAGTCCCATGGCCCTTCCAGGGCTGCGATCGCGGCGTACTGGCAGAACGCCGGCACGCAGGACACCGAGTTGGTCACCAGCCGGGTCACGGGCTCAACCAGCTCCGGCGGGAACACGCCGTACCCCAGCCGCCACCCGGTCATCGCGAAGGTCTTGGACCAGCCGTCGAGCAGGACCGTGCGCTCGGCCATCCCGTCGACGTCGAGCACGCTGGGGCGGTCGTCCTCGTAGCAGAGCGAGGAGTAGACCTCGTCGCTGAGCACCACCAGGTCGTTCTCGACCGCGATGCGCGCGATGCCCTCGACGTCAGCGGTCGTCAGCACGCTCCCGCAGGGGTTGTGAGGTGAGTTGAGAACCAGCAGCTTCGTCCTTGGCGTGACCAGCCGCTCGAGCTCGTCGACGTCGACGCGGAAGTCGTTCTCCTCGCGCAGCGGCAGCGGGACGGGCGTTGCGCCGGTGAAGCCGGCGATGGACTCGTACATCGGGAAGCCGGGGTCGGGGTAGATCACCTCGTCGCCGGTTTCGCACAGCGCCAGCATGGTGAAGAACATCACCGGCTTGGCGCCCGGCGTCACGACGACCCGCTCGGGCCCGGTGCGTAGACGCCCTGCGGAGCTCAGGTGCGCGGCCACCGCCTCTCGTAGTGGCGGGATACCGGGGGAGGGCACGTAGTGCGTGTGCCCGTCGGCGAGTGCCTGCTCGGCGGCCCGTACGACGTGCTCGGGCGTCGGGAAGTCCGGTTCGCCGATCTCGAGGTGCACCACGCTGTGGCCGGCGGCCTCCAGCGCGAGGGCCTTGGACAGCACCTCGAACGCCGACTCGGTGCCGAGCCGGGACATCCGTCCTGCAAGTCGCATAGCCATGGTCGACAGCACGGTGGCACACGTGGCGCGAGAACCGGAGGTCCGGTGCCCACATCGTGGGACCGCGGCGCGGGGTTCACAGCGGCGCCGCGACTTCCTAGCATCGCTGCGTCCGTCGCACGGAAGGCTTGTCGATGGCTGCACCTGTACTGCTGATGCCCGGCCCGATGCACCCGGTGGTGTCGGAGCGCTGTGACGGTCGCTTCGAGGTGCTGCGGCTGTGGGAGGCGGCGGACCCGGACGCGCTGCTGCGGGAGCGCGGTCCCGATGTCGCCGCAGTCGCGACGGCCGGCCAGCGGCGCGTCGACGACGACCTGATGAGCGCGCTGCCGAACCTGCAGATCGTCGCCAACTTCGGCGTCGGCTACGACACCGTCGACGCCGCGGCGGCGGCACGGCGTGGAGTCGTCGTGACGAACACGCCAGGGGTGCTCGACGACGAGGTGGCCGATACCGCCCTGGGCCTGCTGCTGATGACCGTGCGCGAGCTGCCGCAGGCCGAGCGCTACCTGCGGGAGGGGCGCTGGCCGCAGGACGGCCCGTACCCGCTGACACCGGCGACGATGAACGGGCGCACCCTCGGCGTCGTCGGGCTGGGTCGCATCGGGGAGGCGGTCGCGAAGAGGGCGGTCGTGTTCGGGATGACCGTCGTCTACCACAACCGCAACGAGAAGCCCGGATCGCCGTACCGCTACTACCCCGACCTGCTGGCGATGGCCCGCGACGTCGACACGCTCCTCGTGGCCACGCCCGGCGGCCCGGACACCAGGCACCTCGTCGACGGCGACGTGCTGGCGGCGCTGGGCCCTGACGGGGTGCTGGTCAACGTCGCCCGCGGCTCGGTCGTCGACGAGGAGGCGCTGGTCGAGGCGCTGCGGGAGCGCACGATCCTCGGCGCCGGCCTCGACGTGTACGAGCACGAGCCGCAGGTGCCACAAGGGCTGCTCTCGGCCGACAACGCGGTGCTGCTGCCGCACGTCGGGTCGGCCAGCGACCACACCCGGCGCGCGATGGGCGCGCTCGCGGTCGACAACCTCGAGGCGTGGTTCGACCGCGGGGAGGCGCTGACGCCGGTGCCGGAAAGCAGGTCAGTCTAGCTGGGCGCGCAGGCGTACCCAGGACCGCCGCTGCCCGGTGCGCAGGTCGTACCAGCCCCACCGGCTCACGGCCACCGCGGTCACGACCTCGACACCCGCGATGGTGCCGGCCACCGTCGCCGCCGCGGCCCAGCCGAGGTCGAGGTCGGCCGGCTCATGCGGGCCGGGGCGCACGTGCACCAGGCTCACCGGACCGGCGTCGCGGCAGCGGCAGTCGGTGAGCAGGCGGGTGAGCACGTCGACGCGCAGGCCGTGGTCGGTCGGCTCGGCGCCGTAGCGCCACGTCGCGAGCGGGTCCGCGCCGGGACAGGCGGCGGGCGAGACCAGCTCGACCGCCGCGGGGAACTTGCGCCGCCGCGTTGCCGTGCGCAGTGCGGCCACCCGGGCACGCAGCCAGCTCGCCAGCTGATGGTGCCTGCCGGCGTCTGCGTCGGCATCGGCGACGGGGGCGGTCATCCGGCACATCGTGCCCGCCGTCGGCGCCGGCCGTAGGCCGCCGTCCACAGGCACGGGGGCGCTGCGCGGTCCGGTAGCGTGCGTGCAACACCTCACTCCGAGAGAGGAAGCGCCTCGATGGGCACGATCGTCGTCGGATACGTCCCCAAGGCCGAGGGTCGCGCCGCGCTGCGGCGCGCGGCGGAGGAGGCCCGGCTGCGTGGCTCCAAGCTGGTCGTCGTGAACTCGCACCGCGGCGGGCGGGAGTTCGACCGCGAGGACGCGATCAAGTCCGAGTCCGAGCTCGAGCAGGTCCGTGACCAGCTCGGCCAGGCCGGTGTCGAGCACGAGGTGCGCCAGCTCGTACGAGGGATGGACCCGGCGGAGGACCTCATCGGGGTCGCCGGGGAGGTCAAGGCCGAGCTGATCGTGATCGGGCTGCGGCGCCGCTCGCCGGTCGGCAAGCTGATCCTGGGCAGCAACGCGCAGCGCGTGCTGCTCGACGCCGGTTGCCCGGTGCTGGCCGTCAAGGCCGAGGAGTAGCCGGAGAGCCCGCAGAGCCCGGAGAGCCCGGTGGGGCCGCGGAGGTCGCCGTCCGTGGACGGCCGTCAGACAGGAGAGCAGGCGGTGGCGAAGATCCGGATCGCGCAGGACGAGGCCGCGGACAAGGTGCTGTCCGGTGACCCGTTCGCGCTGCTGTGCGGGATGCTGCTGGACCAGCAGTTCCCGATGGAGAACGCGTTCAAGGGACCGGCCAAGGTGCTGGAGCGGTTCGGCACGCTCGACACCGCCGAGATCGCCGCGGCCGACCCCGAGGAGTTCGCGGCGATGTGCGCGGTACCTCCGGTGGTGCACCGTTACCCGCGCTCGATGGCAGGCCGCATCCAGGACCTCGCCCGGCACGTGCAGGCCGAGTACGACGGCGACAGCGCCCGGCTGTGGACCGAGG
Organism: uncultured Propionibacteriales bacterium; assembly: GCA_965653225.1. Lineage (GTDB taxonomy): Bacteria > Actinomycetota > Actinomycetes > Propionibacteriales > Nocardioidaceae > JALZDI01. The sequence goes on from CBFGZI010000071.1 coordinate 17,866, forward strand.
CGTCGTCGGGTCGTGAGCTGATGCGCCGCCTGCAGGCGCTGCCCGGGTTCGGCAAGCAGAAGGCGCAGATCTTCGTGGCCCTGCTCGGCAAGCAGCTTCGCGTGCAGCCCGAGGGCTGGCGTGAGGCGGCGGGCGACTACGGCGAGGAGGGTTCGTACCGGTCGGTTGCCGACGTGGTGGACCAGGAGTCTCTTGAACGGGTGCGTACCTTCAAGAAGGACATGAAGGCCAAGAAGCGCGCAGCCAGCGCCTGAGCGAACCGTCACCTGCATCGGGAGTCGCTCGTTGTGCCCGTTACACGTGGGTCCGGCGGTTTGTCTCCTTGGTCAACGTGTCACAATGTTCTATTGCAGCGGTCGTCGCGCCTGGTGGCGCCGCAGTTGTTACCGCCAGAGTCGAGAGGTCGTTCGTGTCGTCCAGCACGTCTCGGAAGCCGTCCTTTGACGCCCTCAGCCACCCGGACGTGCAGGGGTTGTTCGACCGAGGTCGAGAAGTCGGCACCGTGACCGCCGACGAAGTGCGCACGGCCTGCGACCTCGCGGCCATCCCGCCCACGCAGAGCAAAGCCCTGCTCAGGATGCTGAGCGAGGAGGGAGTGAGCGTCGTGGTGTCAGCCGAAGATGCGTCTGGACGCAAGCAGGTGGCCGCCGCCACCAGTCGCCGTACGACGGTCTCGGCGACGGCGACGAAGAAGTCCTCCACCAAGGCCCCCGCCAAGAAGGCCGCCGCCAAGAAGGCGAGCACGCAGAAGTCGGCGAGCAAGCCGGCTGCGAAGAAGTCGACCGCCAAGAAGGCGGCGGCGAAGAAGACCGCGGACGTCGAGACCGACGAGGTGCTCGACGACGACCTGGTGGCCGACGAGGTCGACCTGGTCGACGACGTCGAAGACGTCGAGGACGAGGCGCCGGCGAAGAAGGCCGCCACCAAGAAGGGCGGCCAGCTGTCGAAGAAGGCCGCCAGCGCGATCGCCAACGCCGTCGTCGACGCCAACGACAAGAAGACGCTCGAGGACATTCCTGACGAGGTGTTCGAGCGCGACCTGGCAACCGACCCGACGCTCAAGGAGGACGAGCGCCAGGGGTTCGTGCTGTCGACCGCCGACGACACCGACGAGCCCGAGCAGCAGGTGATGGTGGCCGGCGCGACCGCCGACCCGGTCAAGGACTACCTGAAGCAGATCGGCAAGGTCCCGCTGCTCAACGCCGAGCAGGAGGTCGAGCTCGCCAAGCGCATCGAGGCGGGCCTGTTCGCCGAGGAGCGGCGGGCCGCCGAGGGCTCGGCGATGTCGGCCGACGACCTCGACGACTTCGAGTGGATCGCCGAGGACGGCCGCCGGGCCAAGAACCACCTGCTCGAAGCCAACCTCCGGCTGGTGGTCTCGCTGGCCAAGCGCTACACCGGCCGCGGCATGCTCTTCCTGGACCTGATCCAGGAGGGCAACCTGGGCCTGATCCGCGCGGTCGAGAAGTTCGACTACACCAAGGGCTACAAGTTCTCCAC
>CBFGZI010000072.1:0-19300 GCA_965653225.1 uncultured Propionibacteriales bacterium
CGTGACGCGTCAAACTTTCGCGTGGTGAGGCGTCAAGTTGTCCACCCGACGGCATGGACGCCCATGACTGTCCGACTGGGAACCCCGAAAGTTTGACGCGTCACCACACCGGTCGATGAGCTCCCGGAGCGTCAGGGAGTCTGGCGGGAAACCTCGCCGTAGGCGGCGGTGAGCAGCTGGGGGTCGGGCGCCTCGAGGATCGCGGGCCGGGCGATGTCCTCGAGTACCACGAACCGCAGCCGGTCGCCGCGCGACTTCTTGTCCAGCCGCATGGCCTCGTGCAGCTGCTGCCACGACCCGCCGGCGTACGACGTGGGCAGCCCGACCGCCTCCAGCACCGTGCGGTGGCGGTCGGCGGTCGCCTCGTCGAGCCTCCCGGCCAGCCGGGCCAGCTCGGCGACGTAGACCATCCCGACCGCGACCGCGGCTCCATGTCGGAACTGGTAGCGCTCGACCCGCTCGATCGCGTGCCCGAACGTGTGCCCGTAGTTGAGCATCTCCCGGCCCACTCGCTGACCGGACGACGTGGCCTCCCTCAGGTCGCCCGCGACCACCTCGGCCGTGACCCGGATCCCCCGCTCGACCAGCTCGCGCAGCAGGTCCCCGTCGGGCTCGACGGCCGAGTCGGGGTCGGCCTCTACCAGGTCGAGGATCTTCGGGTCGGCGATGAACCCGCACTTGACGACCTCGGCCAGACCGCTGACGATCTCGTGCCGCGACAGCGTCTGCAGCGCGGCGAGGTCGCACAGCACCCCGGCCGGCTCGTGGAACGCTCCGACGAGGTTCTTGCCCTCGGCGGTGTTGATCCCGGTCTTGCCGCCGACCGCCGCGTCGACCATGCCCAGCACGGTCGTCGGCACGTGCACGACGCGTACGCCGCGCAGCCAGGTGGCGGCCACGAACCCGGCCAGGTCGGTCGTGGCGCCGCCGCCCACGCCCACCACGGCGTCGGACCGGGTGAACCCGCACTGCCCGAGCACCTGCCAGCAGTACGAAGCGACCGGCGCGAGCTTGGCCTCCTCGCCGTCGGGCACCTCGATGGCGTACGCATCGAAGCCCTGCTTGACCAGGTCCTCGCGGACTGCCTCCCCGGTGGTCCGCAGTGCGGCCGGGTGGATCACCGCGACCCGTTGCACCCCGTCACCGAGCAGGCCGGGCAGGTCGCCGAGCAGGTTGCGGCCGACGACCACGTCGTACGGCTGCGCGGTGGGGACGGTGATGCGGGTGGTGTCCACTCAGCCCACCGTCTTCGCGATCTCGTCCGCGACGTCGTCGGGGGTGCGGCCGCTGGTGTCGACGGTCAGCGTGGCCACCTCCACGTACAGCGGGTGCCGCTCGTCCAGCAGCGCCTTGAGCCGCCCGCGTACGTTGCCCAGCAGCAGCGGCCGGCTGGTGTCCAGACCGACCCGGCGCGCGGCGTCGGCCAGGCCGACGTCGAGGAACACCACGCGGTGCCCCGCCAGCAGCCCGCGGTTGCCCTCGTCGAGCACCGCTCCCCCGCCCAGCGCCAGCACGCCGCGGTGCTCGGACAGCGCGGTGCGCACCGCCTCCCGCTCGAGGGCGCGGAACGCCGCCTCCCCCTGGTCGACGAAGATGTCGGCGATCTCCTGGCCGGTGGCGGCGACGATGTCGGCGTCGGTGTCGCGCAGGTCCACGCCGAGGCGCTGCGCGAGCAGGGCGCCGACCGTGCTCTTGCCCGAGCCGGGCGGACCGACCAGCACCGCGACCGGCGGGCCGGAGTCGCCCGCCGTCGGGCCGGTGGCCGGACCCGTCACCGGAACCTCAGCGCGCTGAGGTAGGCGTCGTGGTTGCGCCGGGTCTCGGGCACCGAGTCGCCGCCGAACTTCTCCAGCACCGCGTCGGCGAGCACCAGGGCCACCATCGCCTCGGCGACGACACCGGCGGCAGGGACCGCGCACACGTCCGAACGCTGGTGGTGGGCCACCGCCTCCTCCCCGGTCGCGACGTCGACGGTGCGTAGCGCGCGAGGCACGGTGGAGATCGGCTTCATCGCCGCGCGCACCCGCAGCACCTCGCCGGTGGACATCCCGCCCTCGGTGCCGCCGGAGCGACCCGTCGCACGCCGGATGCCCTCCGGACCGGTGGTGATCTCGTCGTGTGCCGCGGAGCCGCGCGAGCGGGCGACCTCGAAGCCGTCGCCGAGCTCGACGCCCTTGATCGCCTGGATCCCCATCAGCGCACCGGCCAACCGGGAGTCCAGCCGGCGGTCCCAGTGCACGTGGCTGCCCAGGCCCGGCGGCAGGCCGTGTACGACGACCTCGACCACGCCGCCGAGCGTGTCGCCGTCCTTGTGGGCCTGGTCGATCTCCTCGACCATCGCCTTGCTCGCGTCCGGGTCGAGGCAGCGCACCGGGTCGGCGTCGAGCCGGGCGACGTCGTCGGGTGCCGGGATGCTGCCGTACGGCGCCTTCGCCGCGCCCAGCTCGACGACGTGGCTGACCAGGCCGGCGCCGATGCTCTGGTCGAGGAACCGCGCGGCCACCGTGCCCAGCGCCACCCGCGCCGCGGTCTCCCTGGCCGACGCCCGTTCGAGCACCGGACGGGCCTCGTCGAAGTCGTACTTCTGCATGCCCACGAGGTCGGCGTGACCCGGGCGTGGTCGGGTCAGCGGGGCGTTGCGGGCCAGGCCCGCCAGCACGTCCTCGTCGACGGGGTCGGCGGCCATCACCTGCTCCCACTTGGGCCACTCGGTGTTGGCGACCCTGATCGCCACGGGGCTGCCCAGCGTGCGGCCGTGCCGGATACCGCCCTGGATGTCCACCTGGTCCTGCTCGAACTTCATCCGCGCGCCGCGACCGTAGCCGAGCCGGCGGCGCGCCAGCGCGTCGGCGATGTCCTGGGACGTGACCTCGACCCCGGCGGGCAGACCCTCCAGGATCGCGACCAGGGCGGGGCCGTGGGACTCCCCCGCGGTGAGCCAGCGCAACATGGCGCTCAGTGTTCCATCGCGCGGCGCCCGCTCCCGCCCGCGGGTCGCATGCTGGATCGCGCGGACAGCCGTTGGGACGGTCGATGGAACAGCCGTCGGTCCTTGCGTCGGCCAAGGTAATTGACCCGGCAATGACCCGACCGGGCCATGTACACCCACGGTCGGCAGGAGGGAGGCTGCGGGGGTCCGGGGGGAGCAGAACCTGCGCACCGCACACGGCGCGTTCTGTCTAGCTAGTTTGGGGGAGCCGTGTTCATGAAACGGCGTCACATTGTCTCGTTATCTGCTGCACTGATCGCATCGGCGGCCGTCTCCGTGCCCGCGGCCGTACCGGCCTCGGGAGCCACCACCGCCACACTCTTCGCGTTCGAGATCTTCGCGCCCGACGTGGGTGCAGCGCCCGGTCCGCGCTGCGCTGCCAACGCCGCGGACGCGCAACCCGCCCCGTCGGCCGACCTGCCCAGCGGCACGGTACCCGACGCGGTCATCCTGGGCTCGCTCCCGAACGGCATCCGCGGCTGCCGGGTGATGGTCAGCATCGGCGCGCAGCGGTTCGCCGTCTACAAGAGCGCGCAGACCCAGATCCGCAAGCCCGCGCTGCTGCGCAACGGGGTCAAGGTCGTCGCGGCCCGCGACGAGCGGACGGGAGTGCTTGTCGCCGAGCGGTTCATCGGCCGCAAGGTCGCGCGCAACGAGATCACGCGTTCCTTCACCGCCACTGTGACCGTCGACAGCACAGGGAACGACTGGGTGACGACGGAGGTCGGCGGGCTGGGCCGGCAGTTCACCTTCGACACCACCACCGCCCCCGCCGACATCGAGCCCGGCCTCGGCGTCGGAGACCAGGTGGCGGTGCAGTTCGACACCGTCGCGCCGCCACCCTGCTGAGCCGGAGCGCAGCACACACACGACCCAGAAGGGGCAGCGCGGTGCGCCCATCCACCAACGTGGGTAGGCGCGCCGGCCCCTTCTTGTCCGGTGCGGGTGCAGCCTTCTCTCTTGCGGTCCGGTAGCCCTCCTGACCGACACGACTGCAGCCCGATCGGGTCGTACCGCGCGCGGGCGCCAAATGCATTGGCCGACTTCCGCCGGAGACGCAAGAGTTGGCTTCATGGAGCGGATCGGCAAGAGGTTGGTGAGCTGGGCGTCGCTGCTCGACGAGAAGACGCGCGCGCAGGCAGAGATGACGGCGAGCATGCCGTTCATCCACCCGCACCTGGCGCTGATGCCCGACGCACACCTCGGCAAGGGCGCCACGGTGGGGTCGGTGATCCCCACCCTCGGCGCTGTGATCCCGGCCGCAGTCGGGGTGGACATCGGCTGCGGGATGATCGCCGTGCAGACACAGCTCGGCGCCGCTGAGCTGCCGCGCGACCGTCGGCCGCTGCGCGAGGCGATCGAGCGCGCCGTGCCGCTGTCGGCGGGCAGGTACAACGACGGGGTCGTGATGGAGCACACCAAGCGTCGAGTCGACGAGATGGAGACCGACGCCGACGACGTCGGCCTCGACCCCGACGCGTACGACCGCAACTGGCGGCTGCAGCTGGGCACGCTGGGTTCCGGTAACCACTTCATCGAGGTCAGCCTCGACGAGAACGACGACGTGTGGCTGTTCCTGCACTCGGGGTCGCGCGGCGTAGGCAACAAGATCGCGCAGCACCACATCAAGATCGCCCAGCAGCTGTGCAAGCAGTGGTGGGTCGACCTGCCCGACCGCGACCTGGCGTACCTGGTGGAGGGCACCGAGGAGTTCGCGACCTACATCCGCGACCTGCGGTGGGCACAGAAGTTCGCGCTGCTCAACCGCGAGGAGATGATGGACCGCGTCGCCACCTGTTTCGCCGAGTGGGCGGGCCTGGACGACGTACGGCCGCGCGAGCAGATCAACTGCCACCACAACTACACGACGCAGGAGCGGCACTTCGGCAAGAACGTGTGGCTGTCGCGCAAGGGCGCGATCCACGCCGGGGCGGGCGTGCCCGGGGTGATACCCGGCTCGATGGGCACCCGCTCCTACATCGTCGCCGGCAAGGGCAACCCGGTCGCGCTGAACAGCTCGCCGCACGGCGCGGGCCGTGCCTACAGCCGTACGGCGGCGCGGAAGCGGTTCACCCGCGAGGACCTGCAGGCGGCCATGGGCACCATCGAGTACCGCCACACCGACGCGTTTCTCGACGAGATCCCGGGCGCGTACAAGGACATCGACGTGGTGATGCGCGACGCCGCGGACATGGTCGAGGTGCGGCACGTGCTGCGGCAGATCGTCAACGTCAAGGGCGACTGAGGCCTCGGCCGGCGTCGCGGCGCCGGCGCGGCTGTCCTTCCCACGGCGAGTGGTCGCTTCCCTCGGTTCATCCGCCGAGGGAAGCATCCACAACACCCGGTTACGTGGCTTGTGGGCCCCGGCCTCAGCCGGCGTACCAGGCCGCCAGCGGCGGGCCGAGCAGCACGCCCACCAGCGCGCCCAGCAGCATGAACGGGCCGAACGGGTAGCGCTTGCGGTCGACCACGCGCAGCAGCGCCAGCAGCCCGCCGCCGAACGCGCCGAGCAGGAAGCCCGCGTAGACGCCGACGAACAGCTCGGCCCAGCCGAGCCAGCCCAGCGCGATGCCGAGCACGCCGGACAGGCGCACGTCGCCGTAGCCCATGCCCTTCGGGTAGACGAACCAGAGCAGGAAGAACAGCCCGCCGGCCACCAACCAGCCCAGCGCCGCTCGCAGCAGCGCGCCCCAGTCGCCGCTGACCGCCGAGGCGAGCACGGCCAGCGCGGCGACGACGGCGTACGACGGCCCGACCAGCCGGGTGGGCAGCAGCCGGGTGCGCCAGTCGATGTAGGCGAGGACGACGCCGACCACCCCGATGTACAGCCACATCGGCAGCGGCGCCGACGGACCCAGCGACCACGCCAGCAGCGCGCAGGTGGCCGCCGCCGCGATCGCCAGCGTCGCGGCCAGCCCGGGCGCCTCCGCCAGCCGGCGGTAGCTCGTCTTGTCCTTGGCGTCGTCGGGGTCCGACGGCTCGGGCAGGGCGGCGATGACGCGCGGCCCGGCCGCCCCGCCGAGGGCACCGACGACAGCAGCGACGATCACAGCCAGCGACGTATCCATGACGCAGAGCCTATGGGGTGCCCGGCTGGATGCGCGCGAGCGCGGCCTCGCCCGCGGTTCGCATCGCCGCCAGCGGCGCCTCGGCGCAGCCGGTCATCAGCTCGACCTGACGGGTGGCCTGGTGCACCAGCAGGTCGAGCCCGCCCAACAGGGTGCGGCCGGCGGCCGTTGCGGCCCGCGCCAGCGGAGTGGGCCACGGGTCGTAGATGACGTCGAACAGGACGTCCGCGGCGGCCACCAGCGCGTCGGCGTACGGCTCCTGCGCCGACGCCGGGATCGTGCACACGACGAGGTCGGCGCGTCCGACCCCGCCAGCACCGACGTCGTCCAGCGTCGCCACCCGCACCTGCGGCCACGGTTCCAGCCGGGCCGCGACCGCCAGGGTCTCCTGCGCCCGGGCCGGCTCCCGCACCAGCAGGGTGAGGTCGCGGCAGCCGAGGCTGGACAGCGCGAGCAGCGCGGAGGTCGCGGTCGCGCCGCCACCGACGACCGTCGCCGTGTCCACCTGCTGCACACCGCGCTCGCCCAGTGCCCGCACCATCCCGGGCACGTCGGTGTTGTGGCCAGAGCGTGACCCGTCGTCACCGATCACCACGGTGTTGGCAGCACCGGCCAGCCGCGCGGTGGCGGACACCTGCGCGAGCAGCGGCACCACCCTCCGCTTCAGCGGCATGGTCAGCGACAGGCCCCGCCACTCCGGACCCAGCGACTCGAGGAAGCCGGCGAGCCCGTCGGCGGTGACCTCCACCGCGTCGTAGCGCCAGTCCAGCCCCAGCTCGCGGTAGGCGGCCCGGTGCAGCACCGGGGACAGCGAGTGCGAGACCGGGCTGCCCAGCACGGCACACCGACGATGACCGGGCATTTCGCCCACGCCGGGCCCAACGTCGGGCCCGGCGTCCGGCCCGGCGTCGGGCACCGCTCCGCGGTCAGCCCCGGTCATCGCCGCACCGGCCTCACGGCCGGTCCGGCGCTCAGCACTTCGGGCTCTGCCGGCAGAACTGCTGCAGCTCCGCGACGTTCTTCTGGTGCTGCGCGTTGGTGACCGCGAACTTCGTCTCCCCGGTGTCGGGGTTGACGGTGACGAAGTAGATCCAGTCACCGTCGGCCGGGTGCAGCGCCGCCTGCAGCGCCCGGTCACCCGGCGAGGCGATCGGGCCCGGCGGGAGGCCGGTGTGCAGGTAGGTGTTGTACGGCGACTTGGTCGCGCGGTCCGCGTCGGTGGTCGTCACCTGCCCGGACTTGCCGACCGCGTAATGCACGGTGGAGTCCATCTGCAGCGGCATGCCCCGCTTCAGCCGGTTGTAGATCACCCGGGCCACCTTCGGGAAGTCGCCTGCGTTGCGTGCCTCGCTCTGCACGATGCTGGCCACGGTGACCACCTCCCGCGGTGACATGCCCAGCTTGGCCGCGCCGTTCTCCAGGTCGAGCTTCTGCGCGGACTGGTCGAACCGGTCGATCATCATCCGCAACAGCATGGGAGCTGTGCCGTTCGGTGGCAGCGAGTAGGTGGCCGGGAACAGGAAGCCCTCCGGGTTGCCGCCGGCGTACGACGGCAGGCCCAGCTGGTCGGCGTCGGCGGCGGCCCGTTTAAGCGCGCCCAGCGACAGCTTGGAGTCGTCGGCGGCCTGCGCCAGCGTCTGCGGGACCGTGTAGCCCTCGGGGATGGTGACGGCGTTGGTGACGATCGAGTCGGGGTCGAGCATCCGGTTCAACGCGGAGTCGGCGCTCATCTTCTTGGACATGTCGTAGAAGCCGACCTGGATCAGCGTGGCCCGCGGCTCGTCGCGCGCGGCGTCGATGAACGCCTCCTCGCTCTTCACCACGCCGTTCTTGTACAGCGTCGCCGCGATCTCGGTGGAGGTGTCGCCGTCGTGGACCTCGACCAGCACCGACCCGTGGCCGTTGCCGTCGTAGTCCGGTGCCGGGGCGAAGATGTCCTCGAGGTACGCCCGACCCTTCAGGACGACGAAGCCGCCCAGCCCGAACACCACCACAAGGGACAGCAGCACCGCCAGACACCCGGCGCTGCGCCGGCGGCGCCGGCGGCGGCGCGCACCGCGGTGGCTGTGCCGCTGTTCCATGTCGAACCCGATGTTGCTCACGTCGCTCCAAGACCAAGGGTCTCCCCTGGGGCGGACCCGGTGGCCCGCTCGCTGTCCAGGGCGTACTGCAGAATCACCACCGCGGCGGCCTGGTCCACAACCGCCCTCCGCTTGGCTCCCTTCTTCCCCCGATCTCGCAGGACACGTTCGGCTGTGAGCGTCGTCATACGCTCGTCGACCAGCCGGACCGGCACGGGTGCGACCCGGTCACCGATCTCCTGCGCCGACTGCCGCACCTTTGCGGCCGCGGGACCCTCCCGGCCCGACATCGACGTCGGTAATCCAACCACGACTTCCAAGGCTTGGTGCTCCCGCACGATGTCCGCGAGTCGCTGCAGGTCGCCCTGACCTCGCCGCACCGTCTCCAGGGGTACGGCGAGCATGCCGTCCGGGTCGCTGACGGCGACGCCGATGCGCGCGTCACCCATATCGATCGCCACTCGTACACCGCTGCGCATCCGCCCACTGACCTCAAGGCGAGGTCACACGCTCCCCCACCGCGTGCTCGATCCGCTGCAGCGCCGCGTCGATACGGGCGACGTCGGCGCCGCCACCCTGGGCGACGTCGTCCTTGCCGCCGCCGCTGCCACCGATCTCGGTGGCGCCGACCCGCACCAGCGCGCTGGCCGACAGGCCCCACTCGCGGGCGGCGTCGTTGACCGCGACGACCAGCGACGGCTTGCCGCCGCCGGAGCCGGCGACCGCGACGACTACCGGGCGTTCACCGGGCAGCCGCCCGCGTACGTCGAGGGCGAGCTTGCGCACGTCACCGGCGTTGGCGCCGTCGGCCCGGTAGCCCACGAACGACACGCCGTACACGTCGCGCGCCTGCTCGGCCAGCCGGCTACCGGCGGTGAGAAGCTGCTCCACCCGGATGCGCTCGATCTCCTTCTCCGCCGCACGCAGCCGCTCGACGATGTCGTTGACCCTCTCGGGCAGCTCCTCGGGACGGGCCTTCAGCGCCTCGGACAGCTGGGCAACCAGCACGTGCTCGCGGGCCAGGAACCGGTAGGCGTCGGCGCCGACGAGCGCCTCGACCCGACGGACGCCGGAGCCGATCGAGGACTCGCCCAGCAGCTTGACCACACCGAGCTGGCCGGACCGTCCGGCGTGGGTGCCGCCGCACAGCTCGCGGGCCCAGTCCCCGACCGAGATGACCCGCACCTCGTTGCCGTACTTCTCCCCGAACAGCGCCATCGCCCCCGCGCGGCGGGCCTCGTCCTGGCTCATGACCTCGGCGTGCACGCCGAGGTCGGCGAGCACCAGGTCGTTGACCCGGGCCTCGACGTCGGCCAGCACGGACGCGGGCACCGCGCCGCTCGCGGAGAAGTCGAACCGGAACCGGCCCGGGGAGTTCTCCGAGCCCGCCTGGGTGGCGGTCTCGCCCAGCGCCTCGCGGAACGCCTTGTGCACCATGTGGGTCGCGGTGTGCGACCGGCTGATCGACCGGCGCCGCTCTATGTCGACAAGCGACTGCGCGGACGCGCCCACCGTCACCTCGCCGCTGAGCACCCGGGCCTGGTGCACGACCAGGCCGGTGATCGGCGACTGCACGTCGAGCACCTGCAGGCGCGCGCCGTTGCCGAGCTCGATCACGCCCTGGTCGGCGAGCTGGCCGCCGCCCTCGGCGTAGAACGGGGTGCGGTCGAGGACGAGCTCGACCTCCGCGCCCTCGCCGACGGACTGCACCCGCTCGTCACCGGTGAGGAGCCCGCGCACGGTGCCCTCGGAGGTCACCTCGTTGTAGCCGGTGAACTCGACCGGACGTCCCAGCGCGTCGGCCACCTCGCGGTAGAACCGGGTGTCGGTGTGCTGGCCCTTCTTGCGCTGCGCGTCCTCCTTCGCACGCTCGCGCTGTTCGGACATCAGCTGCCGGAAGCCGCCCTCGTCGACGGTCAGGCCCTGCTCGGCCGCCATCTCCAGGGTGAGGTCGATCGGGAAGCCGAAGGTGTCGTGCAGCTGGAACGCCTGGGCGCCGGTCAACTGCTGCTGGCCGGACTCCTTGGCCTGGCCGACCGCGGTGTCGAAGATCTGCGTACCGGTCTTCAGCGTCTGCCGGAACGCGTCCTCCTCGGCATAGGCGATCTCGCTGATACGCCCCCACTGGGTCTCCAGCTCGGGGTAGGACAGCTTCATCTTGTCGCGGCTGACCGGAAGCAGCTCGGGCAGCGTGGGCCCGTCGACGCCCAGCAGCCGCATCGACCGCACGGCGCGACGGATCAGCCGGCGCAGCACGTAGCCGCGGCCCTCGTTGCCGGGCCGCACGCCGTCGCCGATCAGCATCAGCGCGCTGCGCACGTGGTCGGCGACGACCCGGAAGCGCACGTCATCGGGGTGGCTGTCGCCGTAGCGCCGTCCGCACATGGCCTGCGCGGCCTCGATGACGGGGAACACCTCGTCGATCTCGTACAGGTTGTGCTTCTCCTGCAGCAGGTACGCGACGCGCTCCAGGCCCATGCCGGTGTCGATGTTCTTGGCCGGCAGGTCGTGAGCCACGTCGAAGTCGTCCTTGGCGCGGACCGCGCTGAGCTCCTCCTGCATGAAGACGAGGTTCCAGATCTCCAGGAACCGGTCCTCGTCGGCGTCGGGGCCGCCGTCGGGGCCGTACTCTGCCCCGCGGTCGATGTAGATCTCGCTGCACGGGCCACCGGGCCCGGGCACGCCCATGTGCCAGTAGTTGTCCTTCAGCCCGCGACGCTGGATGCGGTGGTCGGGCAGTCCGGCGACCTTCTTCCACAGCTCGATCGCCTCGTCGTCGCCGTGCAGCGCGGTGACCCAGACCTTCTCGGGGTCGAACCCGAAGCCGCCGTCGGCGACGCTGCCGGTCACCAGCTCCCAGGCGAGCTCGATGGCGCCTTCCTTGAAGTAGTCGCCGAAAGAGAAGTTGCCGTTCATCTGGAAGAAGGTGCCGTGCCGGGTGGTCTTGCCGACCTCCTCGATGTCGAGGGTGCGCACGCACTTCTGGACGCTGACCGCGCGCGGGTACGGCGGTGTCTGCTGGCCCAGGAAGTACGGCTTGAACGGCACCATGCCGGCGTTGACGAACAGCAGGTTGGGGTCGTCGAGCAGCAGCGAGGCGGACGGCACCGCCGTGTGGCCGCGCTGCTCGAAGTGCTGGAGGAACCGGCGGCGGATCTCCGCTGTCTCCATCAGTTGCTGCCTCTTCCAGAGCCTTGGGTGACGCTGAGCTGTTGCGGGCGCTGGGCCTGCTCGGGGATAGCCCCGTCGCTAGGCCCAGAGTCGAGCACGGCGAGGTCCTCGCGCAATTGCGATTCGCGCTCGCTCATGCCGACGACGACCTCGTCGCGGAACAGCCGGGCGGCGAAGGTGAGAGCGCCGATCTGGTCACCGATCCCGGCGGGGGTCAGCCGCTCGGCCGCGCGCCGGGTCTTGACCATCGCGTAGACGCCGGTTCCGGCCCCGACCGCGAACCAGAACACACGGCTCACTGTGCCGTCCTCTCCTTCGTGCGTGCCCGGGTCTGACGTCTCCGGCGGCGGTACTCGCGGCGTACCTGGAACGCCAGGTGTGCCCGGCGCTCCTCACGCAGCGCCTGCCGTACGCCGTGCGACAGCGCGGCGACCTTGATCAGCGGCTCGCCGAGCGCGGTGCTGACCACCTGCTGCGCGGGAACGGTGCGCTGCTCCTCGTCGTCGAACCGGGTGATGACCCAGTCGGCCTCCCGGGCTCTCCCCGGCTGCCCGTCCGCGGTCTCCCCGGCGGCCTCGCGCCGGGTCAGGTCCTCAACCTGGTCGCAGAGCCGGTCGACCGCGTTCTGCAGGGCGGTGGTGCGTGCGCCGAGCTGGCGCAGCGTCACGACCGCACCTGCGGCCACCAGGAGCAGCAGCGCGCACGCCACCACCAGGGCGATGTCGACCGGGCTCATGGCCCCCGACCCTATCGCGGCGGTTCACCGCCCGAGCCTCCCCCGCTTTGGCCGTCTGCGGGCTCCCCGCGGATGCGCCTGCGGATGCGGTCCCAGCGCTCACCCAGCGGGCCCTCGGCACCGAGGCTGGTGGGCCGGTAGTAGGTCTCGTCGGCCACCTCGTCGGGTGCGTACTGCTGCTCGGCGATGCCGTACGGCTCGTCGTGGGCGTAGAGGTAGCCGCGTCCGTGGCCGAGCTTGCGGGCGCCGGGATAGTGCGCGTCACGCAGATGTGCGGGCACCGCGCCGATCTTGCCGGCGCGCACGTCGGCCGCGGCCGCGTCGATCGCCTTGATCACGGCGTTGGACTTCGGTGCGAGCGCGAGCGCGATCACCGCCTGCGCGAGGTTGAGCCGCGCCTCGGGCAGTCCGATGAGCTGGACGGCCTGGGCGGCGGCGACCGCGGTGGTCAGCGCGGTCGGGTCGGCCAGCCCGATGTCCTCGCTGGCCAGGATCACCAGCCGACGGGCGATGAACCGGGGGTCCTCGCCGGCCTCGATCATCCGGGCGAGGTAGTGCAGCGCGGCGTCGGCGTCGGAGCCGCGGATGGACTTGATGAACGCGCTGATCACGTCGTAGTGCTGGTCGCCCTGCCGGTCGTAGCGCACCGCCGCCCGGTCGACCGCGGTCTCGGTGGTGGCCAGGTCGATGAGGTCGCCGCCCTGCGCACTCGCGGCGCCGGCGGCGGCCTCCAGGTAGGTCAGCGCGCGGCGTGCGTCACCGCCGGCGAGCCGCACGATGTGCTCGAACGCGTCGTCGTCGAGGGTCACCGCGTCGTCGAGCCCGCGCGGGTCGGACACCGCCGTACGCACGACGTCGCGGATGTCGTCGTCGGTGAGCGGCTCCAGGGTGAGCAGCAGCGAGCGGGACAGCAACGGGGAGATGACCGAGAAGAAGGGGTTCTCGGTGGTCGCGGCGACCAGCGTGACCCAGCGGTTCTCCACGCCGGGCAGCAGGGCGTCCTGCTGGGCCTTGCTGAAGCGGTGCACCTCGTCGACGAACAGCACGGTCTCGGGCCCGCCGCGGGCCAGGTCGCGGCGAGCGGAGTCGATGGCGGCGCGGACCTCCTTGACGCCGGCCGCGACCGCCGAGATCTCGACGAACCGCCGGTTGGTCTGGCCGCTGACGATGGCCGCGATCGTGGTCTTGCCGGTGCCGGGCGGGCCCCACAACAGCAGCGACATCGGCTGGTCGCCCTCGATCAGGCGGCGCAGCGGCGAGCCGGGGGCGAGCAGGTGCTGCTGTCCGGTCAGCTCGTCGAGGCTGCGCGGGCGCATCCGCACCGCCAGCGGGGCGGTAGCGTGCGCGGCGTCGGCCAGGCTGCCGGCGCCCGGCGAGGACGGAACGCCGGCCGCGCGGGGACGCGCGGGCCGGTCGCCGGCGTCGTCGGGTACGTCGAACAGGCCCTCGGAGTCCACGCGGTGACAGTACGCCGCGTGGCGGACGGCTCAGCCGGCTGCCTGCTTGGGCGGCTCGATCTGGTCGCGCACCCCTCGGATGCAGTCACGACGCTCCCGGAGACCGTTGCGTACACCGGGGTTGTCGGTGTGCCGGATCTCGGCGGAGACGTCACCGAGCCATGTGTCGAGTATGTCGCGGAGCACCATGGCCTGGTCCTCGGTGATCTCGATCTGCATGCCAGCCTCCTCGTCCCTCGCTACCAGCATGCTCGCGAACCGGCGCCTCGTGCAGGCCTTTTGCGGCGGTCGTCACGACTCCGGCTTGGCGTCGACGCCCGCCTCCTTGCGCTGCTCGGGCGTGATCGGGGCCGGCGCACCGGTGAGCGGGTCGTATCCGCCCCCGGTCTTGGGGAACGCGATCACGTCGCGGATCGAGTCGGCTCCAGACAGCAGCGCGCAGATCCGGTCCCAGCCGAACGCGATGCCGCCGTGCGGCGGGGCGCCGTACCGGAAGGCCTCCAGCAGGAACCCGAACTTCTCCTGCGCCTCGTCCTCGGTCACCCCCATCACCTGGAAGACCCGCTTCTGCACGTCCTCGCGGTGGATACGGATGGACCCGCCGCCGATCTCGTTGCCGTTGCAGACCACGTCGTAGGCGTAGGCGAGCGCAGAGCCGGGGTCGGTGTCGAACGTGTCGATGCTCTCGGGCTTGGGCGAGGTGAACGCGTGGTGCACCGCGGTCCACGCGCCGTGGCCCACTGCGACGTCGGTGGTCTCCGACACCGGCTCGAACAGCGGGGCGTCGACGACCCAGACGAACGACCAGGCCGACTCGTCGATCAGCCCGCACCGGCGGCCGATCTCCAGCCGGGCCGCACCCAGCAGCGCCCGCGCTGGGCGCGGGAAGTCGGCGGCGAAGAACACGCAGTCGCCGGGCGCCGCGCCGACGTGCTCGGCCAGCCCGGCCCGCTCGGCCTCGGAGAGGTTCTTGGCGACCGGGCCGCCGAGCTCGCCGTCCTCCCCGACGAGCACGTACGCCAGGCCCTTCGCCCCGCGCTGCTTGGCCCAGTCCTGCCAGGCGTCGAGCTGCTTGCGGGCCTGGCTGCCTCCGCCGGGCATGACGACCGCGCCGACGTAGGACGCCTGGAACACCCGGAACGGCGTGTCACGGAAGTAGTCGGTGCACTCGACCAGCTCCTGGCCCATCCGCAGGTCGGGCTTGTCGGTGCCGAACCGGCGCATCGCCTCTGCGTACGTCAGCCGCGGGATCGGTGTCTTCAGGTCGTGCCCGACCAGGCTCCACAGCGCGGCCAGGACCTCCTCGGACAGCGCGATCACGTCGTCCTGGTCGACGAAGCTCATCTCGATGTCGAGCTGGGTGAACTCGGGCTGCCGGTCGGCGCGGAAGTCCTCGTCGCGGTAGCAGCGTGCGATCTGGTAGTACCGCTCGAGCCCGGCGACCATCAGCAGCTGCTTGAACAGCTGCGGGCTCTGCGGGAGCGCGTACCAGGAGCCGGGTCGCAGTCGCGCGGGTACGACGAAGTCGCGCGCGCCCTCGGGGGTGGAGCGCGTCATCGTGGGCGTCTCGACCTCGACGAAGTCGTGCGCGGACAGCACGTCGCGCGCCGCCCGGTTGACCTCGCTGCGCAGCCGGATCGCCGCGGCGGGGCCGGGGCGCCGCAGGTCGAGGTAGCGGTGCTTGAAGCGCACCTCCTCGCTCACCGGCTTGGTGTGGTGCTCCTCGACCGGGAACGGCAGCGCGGCGGACTCGCTGAGCACCTCGACGTCGGTGGCGACCACCTCGACGTCGCCGGTGGGCAGGGTGGGGTTCTCGTTGCCCTCCGGGCGCCGGCCGACCTCGCCGACGACGCGCAGGCAGAACTCCGCCCGCAGCGGGTGCGCGACCTCCTCGTCGCGGATGACCACCTGCACCACACCGCTGGCGTCGCGCAGGTCGATGAACGCCACCCCGCCGTGGTCGCGCCGTCGCGCGACCCAGCCCGCGAGCGTCACGGTCTTGCCGACGTTCTCGGCGCGCAGGCTGCCTGCCTGGTGGCTCCGGATCACGACAACTCCTCCTCGACGGTCACCTGCGGCCGCAGGTCGGTGGGCGGCGGCGTCCAGCTGTCCGGGTCGGCCGGCACCTGCTCGCCGCTGCGGATGTCCTTCACCTCGTGCCGGCCGTCGGTATCGGCCGCGTCGCCGGGCGGGAACCACACGAACGGGATGCCGCGGCGCTCGGCGTACCTGATCTGCTTGCCGTACTTCTGTGCCGACGCGGCCACCTCGGCCGGGATCCCGCGCACCCGCAGCGCCTGTGCCACGGTGTCGCAGTCGGCCCGGGACGCCTCGTCGGGCAGCGCGACGAGCACCGCGGACGGGACCGAGCGGGACGAGCCGAGCAGCCCGCGCTGGAACAGCGGCACCAGCAGCCGGCTGACGCCGAGCGAGATGCCCACGCCGGGGTAGGTGGTGCGGCCGTCGCTGGCCAGCGAGTCGTAGCGGCCGCCGGAGCAGATCGACCCCAGGCTCTCGAAGCCGCTCATCCGGGTCTCGAACACCGTGCCGGTGTAGTAGTCGAGGCCGCGGGCGACGGACAGGTCGGCCTCGATGCTGAGCCGGTCGGTCTGCGCGCCGGCGCAGCCCTCGACGACCGTGCGCAGCTCGGTCAGCCCCTGCTCGAGCAGCTCGTGCTCGACGCCGAGCCGCTTGACCGCGTCGACGAACGAGGCGTCACCGGAGCGGATGCCGGCCAGCTCCAGGCACTGGTCGGCCTGCTGCGCGGTCAGGCCCACCTCGTCGACGAGGGCCTTGCCCACCTGGTGCGGGGACAGCTTGTCGAGCTTGTCGACCTGGCGCATGGCCGCGGCGGGGTCGTCGACGCCGATGCCGGCGTAGAAGCCCTGCAGCAGCCGCCGGTTGTTGACCTGCATGCGCAGCCGCGGCAGGAACGTCAGCGTGCCGAGGGCCTCCGCCATCACCCGCGCCACCTCGACGTCGTGGTGGAACGGCAGCTCGTCGCGGCCGACGATGTCGATGTCGGCCTGGGTGAACTCGCGGAACCGGCCCTCCTGCGGGCGTTCGCCGCGCCATGCCTTCTGGATCTGGTAGCGGCGGAACGGGAACTCGAGCTTGCCGGCGTGCTCCAGCACGTACCGTGCGAAGGGGACTGTGAGGTCGAAGTGCAGCCCGAGCTGCGACCCGGCGTCCTCGGGCGCTGCGGACGGGTCCGCGTGCAGCCGGCGCAGCACGTAGACCTCCTTCTCCACCTCGCCCTTGCTGGCGAGCTGCTCGACGGTCTCGACGGCATGGGTCTCGATGCCGGCGAACCCGTGCAGCTCGAACACCTGGCGCAGGCCGTCGAGGATCAGCTGCTCGGCCTGTCGCTGGGCAGGCAGCAGCTCGGGGAACCCGCTCAGGGGCGTCGGTCTGTTCGTCGCCACTACAGGCCCTTGGCCGGACCGGACGCGGGGGCGAGGTCGGCGAGGAACGGGTTGGTGGCGCGCTCGCGGCCGATGGTGGTCTGCGACCCGTGGCCGGGCAGCACCACGATGCGGTCGTCGAGCGGCAGCACCTTCTCCGCCAGGCTGCGCAGCATCGTCGGGTGGTCGCCCCCGGGCAGGTCGGTGCGGCCGATGGAGCCGGCGAACAGCAGGTCGCCGGAGAACATCAGCTGGGGTACGTCCTCCGGGCCGTCGTAGGGCGCCCGGAACGACACCGAGCCGGGAGTGTGCCCGGGGTTGTGGTCGACGTCGAACCGAAGGCCGGCCAGCTCGAGGAGGTCGCCGTCGTGCAGCTCGCGGACGTCGTCGGGTTCGGCGAACTCGTACGTGCCCCCCAGCAGCATCCCGGCGGTCTCCTTGGACATGCCGGCCATCGGGTCGGCCAGCAGGTGCCGGTCGTCGGGGTGGATGTAGGCGGGGCTGTCGTAGGAGCCGGCCACCGGCGCCACGCACCACATGTGGTCGATGTGACCATGCGTGACCAGCACCGACACCGGCTTGAGGTCGTGCTCGCGCACCACCTCGGCGACGCCCTCGGCGGCGTCCTTGCCGGGGTCGACCACGACGCACTCGCTGCCGGGACCGGTGGCGACCACGTAGCAGTTGGTCCCCCACGGTCCCGCGGGAAAGCCGGCGATGAGCACAGCAGCCCTCTTCCAAACCTCGTCGCACCGTCGCCGCAGTTCACGCGGCATTTCGTCCTGCAAGGGTATCGAGGCGGTGTCGCGCTCCGCGAACCCATTGGTGGGCACCGGGACGCACGCGGGATGGCGCATTCCTCCTAGACTGCGGAACGTGACGGCTAACGAGTGGGGTCGCGTCGCTGAGGACGGCACGGTCTTCGTGAAGACATCCGCCGGCGAGCGTGCCGTGGGCCAGTGGCCGGACGGTAGCCCGGACGAGGCCATGGAGTTCTTCACCAAGCGTTACGACGGCCTCGCGCTGGAGGTCACCCTGCTCGAGAACCGCGTCAAGACCGGCAAGCTCGCCCCCGACGAGGCCGCGAGCGCGATGAAGAAGGTCCGCAGGCTGGTCGCGGACGCGCAGGCCGTCGGTGACCTCGACGGGCTGCTCGCCCGGATCGACGCCCTCGACCCGATCGTCGCGGCGCACCGCGAGGAGCGCAAGGTCGAGCGGGCACGCCGGGTCGAGGAGGCACGGCAGGCCAAGGAGCAGATCGCCGCCGAGGCCGAGCAGATCGCGGCCGGCAACGACTGGCGCAACGGCGCGAACCGGCTGCGCGACCTGCTCGAGCGGTGGAAGTCACTGCCGCGGCTGGACAAGTCGGCCGACGACGCCCTGTGGCGGCGGTTCTCCAGCGCCCGTACGGCGTACACACGGCGGCGCAAGCAGCACTTCGGCGAGCTGAACGAGAAGCGCGACGCGGCGCGGGTGGTCAAGGAGAAGCTGGCCGCCGAGGCGGAGGAGATGGCCGACTCCACCGACTGGGGGCCTACGTCGGGGCAGTTCCGCGAGCTGATGCGGCAGTGGAAGGCGGCCGGGCCGGCGCACAAGGAGATCGACGACAAGCTGTGGGCGCGGTTCCGCGGCGCGCAGGACAAGTTCTTCTCCGCGCGCGACGCCGCCAACGCCGAGCAGGACAAGCAGTTCGCCGCCAACCAGGAGGTCAAGGAGGGCCTGCTGACCGAGGCGGAGCGGCTGCTGCCGGTGACCGACGCACGCGCGGCGCGCGAGGCGTTCCGCGACCTCGCGGCGCGCTGGGACGACGCGGGCAAGGTGCCGCGGTCGGCGGTGAAGGACCTGGAGGGCCGGCTGCGCCGGGTGGACACCGCGATCAGGTCCGCCGAGGAGGATCGCTGGCGCCGGTCGAACCCCGAGGCGCGGGCCCGCGCGGCCGACACCGTCGCCCAGCTCGAGTCGTCGCTGGCCGACCTGCGCAAGCAGCGCGACGCCGCCGCGGAGAAGGGCAACGACCGCAAGGTCGGCGAGGCCGACCGCGCGATCGAGGCGCGCGAGTCGTGGCTGGCGCAGGCGCGCAAGGCGCTCGACGACTTCACCCCCGACCAGTGACCTCTCTCGTGACGCGCCAGTTCGTCGACGCGGCGTGCTGGTGACGCGTCAATCCGTCCACACCGACCTGCTGGTGAGGCGTCAATCCATCGACGTGACTTGCTGGTCACGCGCCAATCCGTCCACACCGACCTGCTGGTGAGGAGTCAATCCGTCGACGCGACTTGCTGGTCACGCGCCAATTTGTCCACACGACCTGCTGGTGAGGAGTCAATCCGTCGACACCCAGCCACCCTGACGCGTCAACCTATGTCACCAACGGCGAGGCAGCCGTGGCTCCAT
>CBFGZI010000073.1:0-19174 GCA_965653225.1 uncultured Propionibacteriales bacterium
GTCGGGTTCGCTCCCAACGGGTTCGGCCCGCAGCAGGCGAGCCTGCTGATCCGCAGCAACGCCCTCGGCGGGGTCCGCTCCGTCACCCTGAAGGGCACCGCGAGGTAGCCACCCTCTCGGCGCCTGCTCAACGACAGCCCGCCCCACCGGTCCGGCTCCGGACGACCGGTGGGGCGGGCCTGTTTTCGCGCCTAGGTCTGCACGGGTTCATTACGGGCTGCTCATGAACAGGTCCGTTTACGTGACGTTGACGTCACGCGCGGATCGTGGCGAATGACGGCCTCTCCTACGCGCTGTCATCGAGGCATCGCGGGATCGGCCGCGGAAAGGGGGACGCCGTGGCGTTCACAATCTCACCGAGGCCAGCGCCTCCACCTGCATCCGGGCGCCGGCCGCGGCGCAACCCGGCGCGGTCCCTGGTGTGCCTGGTGACGGCACTGGCCTCGCTGGTCGTACCGGCGCTCATCGGCGTGGGGCCGGCACAGGCCATACCCGCGAACGGAGTCGGGCCCAGGAACCCGATGACCCGCGGGTTCCCGGCGTACTACATCGACGACGGCGGCAGCGCCATGCAGCTGTGCCTCAACGGACGGCCTATATGCGGTCCGACCAAGCTGAGCGACCTCACTCCGCCAGATGGAGAGGCGTTCTACTGGTCGGCCACGGCGGAGCTGCGCTCGCCCGGGATCGACGTGACGGTCGACTTCGCGCTCGAGGCCGCGTTCGCGGGGCAGCGGCCGCTGGTGTTCGACCGGCTGCGCATCCGCGGCCACGTGAGCCAGGCCGGCACGTACACGATCACCCACCCGTACGGCACGACGACCGTTCGGGCGGCCGACCCGTCCGAGCAGCGCAACGTCAACTTCACCCGTGACATCGGGTGTGCGCCGGGGCCCCGGGGTCTGTGCTCGTTCAAGTCGGCCACCCAGGGCCGCATCACGTCGTTCCTGAAGCAGGTCGGGGCGCCGCGCGGCTACTTCGGCAACCCGAACCGCTTCCGGCCGGTGACCAGCGGTGCCTCCGTAAGGATCAGCGGCCCGGCGGGCTCGGACAGCACCGACCGGTTCGCGGTGATGGGCAAGAAGGCCAAGGCCGACGCGGTGGCGATGCAGAGGGTGGTGAAGTTCAGCCACTCACGCACCCAGCGCGTGAAGGTGCTCAACGTGGGCCTGCAGCGGATCCGGGTGCGCAAGGTGAGGCTGATCGGCGCCGGGGCGACGTTCAGCCGGGTGCAGAGCCCGCGTGCGTGCAGCCGCGGCGACGTGCTGCGCGTGGGCAAGTCCTGCACGGTCGGCATCCGCTACTCGTCGAACGGCAGCTTCTCGAAGGCGCAGGTGCGCATCCGCGAGAAGGGAGGCAAGGTGCTCAAGGTGCGTCTGCGCGGAAGCTGACGCTGGTCTGACGGTCGGACCAGAGTCGGCCCACGGCCGGCCACGGCTGGCGCGGCGGTCCCCCACGCGGAACCTATTGGCCGGGGGGCCCGCCGCGCAGGTACGGACGACGGCGTCAGGGCGACGGGAGAACGCCCCACGAGCGCAGCTGGTCGACCAGACCCGGGCTGCACTCCAGGGTGTCCAGCTCGTCGCGACCCACCCAGCGGGCATCGGCCGCGTCGGTGCCCGCTGTCAGCCGCCCGGACACCACCTCGGCCGCGTAGTCGTAGATGTCGTACACGGCCCCGTCGAGGCCGGGCCGCTCGACCCGCCCCACCAGGACGCCGGGCCGTACCTCCAGCCCGGTCTCCTCACGCACCTCGCGCACGACGGCTTCGGAGTCGGACTCGCCGGGCTCGACCCTGCCGCCGGGCACCGACCAGGCGCCCGCGGCCGGTGCGTGGCCGCGTTGGACCAGCAGCAGCCGGCCTCGGCCGTCGCGCACGATCGCGCCCACGCATCGCACCAGCGTCACGGCGTCACCCTAGAGGGCCGCACATAGCCAGGGCTTGACCTTCTGGGGGCCTCGCGGGAGCGTCATACCCATGGGCCCGCGGCTGCACGTGCACCCCCTCGACTCACGCGCGCTCGCGGAGCACGCAGTCATCCTGGACGTGCCGGTCTGGGCGCCCTGGCCGCTGCCGGCCGGCTGGGTGGTCACCGGCCACGGCCACGTGGGCGCGGTGACCCAGGCACGCGCCACCGTCTTCGTGTGCAGCGGTCCCAACCCCGTGGGCGGTACCGCGGACATGCTGATCGTCGCCGAGGAGCCGGGGACCGGGCTCGGAAGCATGTTCGCCGGCCTCGAGTCGACCGACCCCGAGCCCGGCTTCAACCACGGGTCGCCGCACCTGAAGGCCACCGTCGGGGGACACCCGACCTCGCTGTGGTGCGTCAGCAGTGCGGCCACCGACCGGGCGGTGTACGCGGGGGAGGCCGCGGGCCGCTGGCTGTGGCTGGTCATGCACCCGGAGACGTCCGGCGTGCTCACCGTCGAGGAGCGGGTGCTGGCCGACGTCCGCGACCTCGGACGCGAGGTGGAGCTGTTCGCGTACGGCGAGCGCTCGCCCTGGCTCGACGTCGCCTGACCCTCGGTAGGCTGCCCCGCGTCCCCGACGACGCGCTGGAGGCCCGCGGTTGCGCATCGACCTGCACACCCACTCGGACCGCTCCGACGGCACCGACCGGCCCGGCGAGCTGGTCGCGCGCGCGGTGGAAGCGGGGCTGGACGTACTCGCGCTCACCGACCACGACACCTCCGTCGGCTGGGACGAGGCGCGCGCGGCGGCGACGGAGCGGGGGATCGGCCTGGTGCCCGGCATGGAGATCTCCTGCGCCCACGCCGGCGTGGGCGTGCACCTGCTGGCGTACCTGCTCGACCCCTCGTACCCTCCGCTGGCCGAGGAGCTCCAACGCGTGCTCGACGGGCGCAGCGCCCGGCTCCCCGCCACGCTCGACCGGCTGCGCGGTGTCGGCATCGACATCACGCGCGACGACGTGCTGGCGGTGTCCGGGTCCGCGGCGGCCACCGGTCGTCCTCACGTCGCGGACGCACTGGTGGCCAAGGGCGTGGTGCGTGACCGCACGGAGGCCTTCGACCGCTACCTTGCGCAGGGCCGGCCGGCCTACGTGCGGCGCTACGCCGCCGACCTGGTCGAGATGATCCGGCTCGTCGCGCAGGCCGGGGGCGCCAGCGTGCTCGCCCACCCGTGGGGCCGACACAGCAGGCGCGCGCTCGACGTCGCCACGCTGACCACGCTGAAGGAGACCGGGCTGGCCGGCCTCGAGATCGACCACCAGGACCACGACCAGGCCACGCGCGCCGAGCTGCGGGCCGTGGCCGAGCGGCTCGGGCTGCTGCGTACCGGGTCCAGCGACTTCCACGGCGCGGGCAAGCTGGACTGCCCGCTGGGGGCCAACACGACCGAACCCGACCAGTACGAGCGGTTGCTGACGGTCGCAGCGGCGTCGGCCTCGGAGTCCGGGCGGCCGACTCCGGCGCCGGTGCTTCCATGAGCGCAGTCATCGACCTCACCCTGCTGGCGGAGGTCTTCATCACGCTGGCCGTGATCATGGACCCTGTCGGCACGATCCCGCTGTTCCTGTCGCTGACCAGCGGCCGGTCGCTGGCGATGCGCAAGCGGGCCGCCTGGCAGGCGGTGACGGTGTCCTTCGGCGTGATCGTGGTCTTCGCCCTGTTCGGCCGGCAGCTGCTGGCCTACCTGAACATCTCGCTGCCGGCGCTGCAGACCGCGGGCGGGCTGCTGTTGCTGCTGGTGGCGCTGGAGCTGCTGACCGGCAAGTCCGACGAGCCGACCCAGGCCCGCGACGTCAACGTCGCGCTCGTGCCGCTCGGCACCCCACTCCTGGCCGGTCCCGGGGCGATCGTGGCGACGATGGTCTTCGTCGGGCGCGTCCAGGGGGTGGCGGACGTGGTCGCGGTGATGCTCGGCGTGGTCGGAATCCACGTGGTGCTGTGGCTGACGATGCGCTTCTCGGTCGGGATCCTGCGGCTGATCAGGGAGTCCGGCGTCATCCTGGTCACGCGGATCTCCGGTCTGCTGCTGTCGGCGATCGCCGTGCAGCTCGTCGCCGACGCCGTGCGGGCGTTCATCGCGGGCGAAGGCTGAGGCCGGTCTGGCGGCAGGGCCCGCGGCCGGGCTGTTGCCGGACACGACGGAGGGCAGTGCGGCCGATCTCCGCACTGCCCTCGATGCCGTCCGTACGAGTCCGGCCTACGCCGGCGTCACGACTTGTGGTGTCCCGGGGCGTACACCACGGAGAGGCGGGCCAGTGCCACCGCGCCGACCAGCAGGCCGAAGTCGCGCAGCGCCACGTCGTAGTAGCCCGACAGGGTGAGCAGGTTGAGGATGATGCCGCCCAGCCAGGCCGCGACCAGCCAGGCGCCGAAGCGGGGGGCGAGCGCGACCACGATGCCGGCCACGATCTCCACGACGCCGACGGCGTACATGATCTGCTGCGGGGTTCCGGGGGCGATGTTGGCGATCCACGGGGCGAGGTAGTGCGGCCAGTCGGTGAGCACGTTGGCGAACTTGTCGAGGCCGAACACGATCGGCGCGACGGTGAAGACGGTGCGCAGGACGAAGAAGGCCTGGTAGGCGGGGTCGGTGCGGGTGGTGGTCCCGGAGGCCGGGCGGGAGACGGTTGCCATGGGCGGGTTCCTTTCTAAGAACAACTCATGTTGAAGTTAGAACGCCACGAGGTTTCTGTCAACGGATTTTGCTTTTAGAATGGGTTCATGACCGAGCCCGAGGACACGCAGGTCGCGGCGGTGGCCGCGCTGGACGAGCCGACCCGCCGCCGGCTGTACGACCACGTCGTCCGTCAGGGCGAGCCGGTCAGTCGCGACGACGCCGCCGCGGCGCTCGACGTGCCGCGCTCCACGGCGGCGTTCCACCTCGACCGGCTGGCCGGCGAGCGGCTGCTGGAGGTCGTGTACGAGCGCCGCAGCGGCCGCTCCGGGCCCGGTGCGGGCCGGCCCTCGAAGCTCTACCGACGCTCCGACCGCGAGGTCGCGGTGAGCCTTCCCGGACGGCGGTACGACCTGGTCGGCGAGCTGCTCGCGGATGCCCTCGAGGAGGCGGAGGCCTCCGGCGGCTCACCCCGCGAGGCGCTGGAGCGCCGGGCGCGTGAGGAGGGCCGGTGCCTGGGCGCCGAGGCCCGCGCTTCCGCCGCTGCCGACGCCGGTGTCCCGCAGGTCGTGGTCGACGTGCTCGAGGCGCAGGGCTTCGAGCCCCGGGCCGACGCCGACGAGCTGCTGCTCGGCAACTGCCCGTTCCACACGCTCGCCGCACAGCACACCGCACTGGTGTGCGGCATGAACCTGCAGCTGCTCGCCGGCCTCGTCGACGGTCTCGCCGACGAGGTCGGCACCGACCAGGAGAGCCCGGTGCGTGCCCGTCTCGACCCGGCACCGGGCCGGTGCTGCGTGGTGCTCGACGGCGAGTGGTCGCAGGTCGACCTGCCCTGACCGTGGTGCCGGTGCGGCGGGACCAAACAGACCAAAAGCCGACCGGGCAGCAGATCAGCGCCCGCGCCGGGCGATCTTGGCGACCACCGCACGCGGCGCCAGCCGCGACACCGTCGTGAGCACCCGGTAGCGGCGGCTGGGGATCGAGACGGCCTTGC
Organism: uncultured Propionibacteriales bacterium; assembly: GCA_965653225.1. Classification (GTDB taxonomy): domain Bacteria; phylum Actinomycetota; class Actinomycetes; order Propionibacteriales; family Nocardioidaceae; genus JALZDI01. The sequence continues at coordinate 5,583 of CBFGZI010000073.1, forward strand.
CGCCGAGCAGGTCGCGGATCGCCTCTTCGACGACCTGGTCGGGCTGCAGCCACATCCAGCGCGGGACCGTGCTCAGGTCGATGTCGGCGCGCTGGTGGAACTCGGTGCGCACGAAGCCCGGGCAGACCGCGGTGGCCTTGATGCCGTCGCCGCCGTAGGCGATGTTGATCCACTCGGTCAGGCTGGTCAGCCATGCCTTGTGGGCGCCGTAGGTTCCGCGCGGGGTGAACCCGGCGACGCTGGAGACGTTGACCAGCTCCCCGCCGCCACGTGCGCGCATCTGCCGGACGGCCGCGTGGCTCAGACGCATGGGCGCCCGCACGAGCACGTCGAGGCTGCGGTCCTCCTCCTCGACGGTGGTGTCGCCGAACCACTTCGCCACCGCGTACCCCGCATTGTTCACGACCGCCTCGACCGGGCGCTCGCTGTCCCCGACGCGCGCCTCGACGCGGGCGAGGTCGTCGGAGTCCGCCAGGTCTGCCGGCAGCACCTCGCAGCTCACGCCGTAGACCCGGGACACCTCGTCGGCGACCTGCTTGAGCCTGGACTCGTCGCGGCTGACCAGCACGAGGTCGAACCCGCGCTGGGCGTAGGCGTCGGCGAAGGCCCGGCCGATTCCGGACGTGGGTCCTGTGACGAGAGCGGTGGGCATGGTGGGAGCATATGCGGCGTGACCACCACACTCGCGATCGCCAACCAGAAGGGCGGGGTCGCCAAGACGACCACAGTGGCCTCGCTCGGCGCCGCGCTGACCGAGCTCGGCCAGCGCGTGCTGCTGGTGGACCTCGACCCGCAGGCGTGCCTGACCTTCTCGCTCGGCATCGACCCAGAGGACCTCGACACCTCGGTGCACGACGTGCTGCTGGGCAACGGCGAGGCGGCCGACGTGCTCATGAAGACCGACGACGGGCCCGACCTGGTGCCGGCCACGATCGAGCTGGCCGGGGCCGAGGCGGCGCTGCTCACCCGCACCGGCCGTGAGCACGCGCTGCGAGTCGCGCTGGAGCCGCTGAACGACCGGTACGACTGGGTGCTGCTGGACTGCCCGCCGTCGCTGGGCGTGCTCACCGTCGGTGCCCTGTCGGCGGCCGACGCGGTGCTCATCCCGCTGCAGTGCGAGACGTTGTCGCACCGCGGCGTCGGCCAGCTGCTCGACACCGTGCACGACGTGCGCCGGTTCACCAACCGCGGGCTGTCGGTGCTGGGCGTGCTGCCGACCCTGTACGACGGGCGCACCACGCATGCCCGCGCGGTGCTCGAGACCATCTCCGACGCCTACGACCTCGAAGTCCTGCAGCCGCCGATCCCCAAGACCATCCGGTTCGCCGAGGCGCCGGCGTCGGGTCGCTCCATCCTGGGCACCGCCCGCAGCCATCGCGGTGCCGAGGCCTACCGCGAGCTCGCCGCGCACCTGGCGGGCCGGACAAACGGCACGTCTCCGGCCTGACACCCCGAGCCGCAGAGTCCAGGACTGCGGGCCTGCAGGCCCTAGGATTGCCGCGATGACCTCGCATCTGGCGCGCCTCGGGCTCGGTGTTCTCGCCGCTCTGACGCTATTCCTGTCCGCCGGAGGCGCACTCGGACTCTGGCAGACCGGGGCTCCGGCCGCAGCGGCCGTCGCTTCCGGACAGGCGGCTGCTGCGGGTCCCGGGGACGGGTCGCTGCGGCAGGCGTCCGCGCGATGGACCGCTCGCAACGCAGAGGGCGCCAACGGCGACGTCGCCCATGGCGCACCCGCACCTTCGCCGACCGCACCGCAACGGTCGGCGGATCCGCAAGCGCCCGTGCCCGACCCGGCTGCGCCGCAGCACCCGCCCGCCACTGAGCAGCCGACTGAGCAGCCGGAGCGGTCGACACAGCAGTCGACCGAGCAGTCGACCGAGCCGGTCGACGTGGCGCTACCGCCGGACTCCGGCACCGGCCGCCGGGTCGTGTTCGACATGAGTGCGCAGCGGGTCTGGCTCGTCGGCTCGACGGGCAAGGTGCAGCGAACCTACCCGGTGTCGGGCTCGAAGCACGACAACCTCGACCCCGGTCACTACGAGGTCTACTCACGGTCGCGGCACGCGATCAGCTACAACTACCAGGAGACGATGCGGTACATGGTCCGCTTCGCCTCCGGCGACAACGCCGCGATCGGCTTCCACGACATCCCGCGCGACCAGCAGGGCGACCCGGTGCAGACCCGCGCACAGCTGGGACAGCGACTGTCGTCGGGATGCATCCGGCAGGCCACGCCGGACGCCATCGCGATGTGGCGGTTCGCCGACGTCGGCACCCCGGTGGTCGTCACCCGCTGACGCGGCACCGGCCGCGCCCGCGGCACGCGTGTGCTACTCGGGGGGCTACTCGCCCGAGGTGCCGCCGCTGCCGGCGCCGGACCCCCCGCCGCCACCGCCCCTGCGCCGGCGGCGACGGTTGCGGTTGCGCGACCCCGACCTCGTGCCGGACGAGGACGATGCCGCCTGCTCACCGTCCGAGCGCGTCTGGGTCTCGGACTGGGACGCCGCGCCCTCGGTCTGCTTCGCGCCTGAGTCGCTGCCCTCGACCGGACGGCCGCCCCGGGTGCGGGTGCGAGTGCGTGACCGGCGGCGCCTCGCCTGGCGCTCGCCGGAGTCGCGACCCCGGTCGCCGTCGCGGCCGCCCCCGCTGCCGCCCCGGCTTTCGCGTGCGGGCTCCTTCGGCGGCGCGATCCGGCCCTTGGCCCCGGCGGGCACACCGAGGTCGTGCTCCAGGTGCGGCGACGTGGAGTAGGTCTCCTGCGGCTCGTCGAACGGCAGGTCGAGCGCCTTGTTGATCAGCTTCCACCGCGTGACGTCGACCCAGTCGACAAGGGTCACGGCGATGCCGGTGGCCCCCGCGCGGCCGGTGCGGCCGATGCGGTGCAGGTAGGTCTTGTCGTCCTCGGGACAGGTGTAGTTGATGACGTGCGTGACGGCCTCGACGTCGATGCCGCGCGCTGCCACGTCGGTGGCGACCAGCACGTTGACCTTGCCCTCGCGGAATCGCTTCATCGCCTTCTCGCGGGCGATCTGCGGCATGTCGCCGTGCAGCGGGGCGGCGGAGAAGCCGCGGTCGACGAGCTCGTCGGCCACCTTCTGTGACTGCCGCTTGGTGCGGGTGAAGACGATCGTCAGCCCGCTGTTCTCCGCCTGCAGGAGGCGGCCGATGATCTCGGTCTTGTCGAGGTCGTGCACCTGGTAGACGAACTGCGCGGTGGCCGGCACCGTCTGCGCCTCGTCGGTCGACTCGGCGCGGATGTTGACCGGGTGGCGCATGTAGGTGCGGGCCAGGCCGATCACCGGGCCGGGCATGGTCGCCGAGAACAGCATGGTCTGCCGCAGCTCGGGAGTACGGGAGAGCAGCCGTTCGACGTCGGGGAGAAACCCGAGGTCGAGCATCTCGTCGGCCTCGTCGAGGACGAGCACCTTGACGTGGCCGAGGTCGAGGGCGCCGCGGTTGACCAGGTCGACCAGCCGGCCGGGGGTGCCGACGACCACGTCGACACCCTTCTGCAGCGTGCCCAGCTGCTCGTCGTACCCGACGCCGCCGTAGACCGTCAGCGTGCGGGTGCTGCGCTCGGCTCCGGCCACCTTGAGGTCACCGGAGACCTGCAGCGCGAGCTCGCGGGTGGGGCACACCACCAGCGCCTGCGGCTTGCCCGGCGCGACCAGCTCGGAGTAGTCGGCGTCGTGGGGCGCCACGATGCGCTGCAGCACCGGGATCGCGAACGCGAGCGTCTTGCCGGTGCCGGTGCGGGCCTGGCCGATCAGGTCGGTGCCCATCAGCGCGATGGGCAGGGTCATCTCCTGGATCGGGAACGGAGTCGTGATGCCGACGGACTCGAGCGCGTCGGTGATCTCCGGCAGGACCCCGAGGTCAGTGAACGTAGACAGATCCATCTCGATTCGTGCGAAAGTCTGGGTCGGGCCAGTCTATCGACAGGTGCCGGCCGGCCCGCCGGTACGCTGCCTGCATGAGCGAGCCCACCACGTCGGAAGAAGGCGAGGGGCAGACGCCACCGAGCTCGTCCGCTGCCTCGTCCGCACTGCAGGACCCGACCTACCGGCACGCCCTGGTCGACCTTATCGGCGCCATCGCCTACAGCGAGCTGAGCGCGTTCGAGCGTCTGGCCGAGGACTCGCAGATGGCCCCGACGCTGGAGGACAAGGCCGCGCTCGCCGCGATGGCCAGCGCGGAGTTCGGCCACTTCGCCAGCCTGCGTGACCGGCTGGCCGAGCTCGGCTCCGACCCCATGGACGCGATGGCCCCGTTCCAGCAGTCGGTCGACGGGTTCCACGCGCACACCGCGCCGTCTGACTGGCTGGAGGGCCTGGTGAAGGCCTACGTCGGCGACGGGCTGGCCGCCGACTTCTACCGCGAGATCGCTGCCTTCCTGGACTCCGACACACGCTCGCTGGTGCTGGAGACGCTCGACGACACCGGACACTCCGAGTTCGCCGTCGACCGGGTGCGCAAGGCCATCGAGCGCGACCCGAAGGTGGCCGGAAGGCTTGCGCTGTGGGCCCGGCGGCTGATGGGCGAGGCGCTGAGCCAGGCGCAACGGGTCGCCGCGGAGCGCGACGCCCTCAGCGCCCTGCTCGCCGGCGGTGTGGACCGGCCGGGCATGGATCTCGCCGCCATCGGGCGGATGTTCGCCCGGCTGACCGAGAACCACACCAAGCGGATGAGCTCACTGGGCCTGCAGGCCTGACCGGCCAGGCCTGACCGGCCGCGCCCCGGAGTCCGCCGGAGCGCGCCGGCGCTCAGTGTCCTGAGCTCAGTGCTTGGTCTTGACGACGTTGCGGCCCATCAGGGTGGAGGCGACCACCACCAGGATGGCCGAGATCACCACGGCCAGCACCCACTTCAAGAAGCCTTCGCTGATGATGGCTCCACCGATCAGGGTGCCGACGATGCCGAGGACGATCGTCAGCCACAGCGGCGTGTTGTCCTTGTCGCCGGGGGCGAAGAACTTGCCGAGCAGGCCGATGACGGCGCCGACGATGATCAGGACGATCCAGCTCATGACCTGACCCCTTTCCCGTGGCGGCAGACCGGCTGCAGCCACGCCAATGCGTGCCGAGGGCCACGGGACCGTGGCCCACTGGTGGGTACCCGACTCCATGATCCCTCATGCGTGCGCGCACGACCATATTCGTCAACGGGACGATTGGGCGAACTGGCGTCAACAGGACGCCTGCGGACGTGTCGCCTCCGGGTTAACCGGCGCCGGACGCGCTCGCGGCCCCGAAGCCGACCCGGCGCGCCGACTCCTCACCGATCTCGACGAAAGCGAGCTTCTCGGAGGGGACGACGACCTTGCGGCCGCGGTCGTCCGACAGCACCAGCACCGGCTCGTCGCCGCTGAGTGCCTTGGCCACCAGCTGCTGGATCTCGTCGCTGCTCTGGTTGGACTCCAGCATCAGCTCGCGGGGGGCGTGCTGGACGCCGATCCTGACCTCCACGGAACCGGTCTCCTTGTCTTCCTTGCGGCGTCGTGCCTGGCGGGCCATGTGATGTGCGCCTAGTGAGAGGGGGGCTCGTCGGTGCGCGGGAAGCCGCGGATGCCTCGCCATGCGAGCCCGGCCACCAGGTTGGCGGCGTCGTCCTGCGGGATGCCGCCCTCCTTGGCCAGCCAGAACCGGGCGCTGACCTGGGCCATGCCCACCAGGCTGACGGCCAGCAGCTGCGACTCCTCTGAGGGCAGGCCGGTGTCGTCGTGGATGACGCCGGCGATGGAGTCGGCGCACTCGTCGGTGACGCGGTCGACGCGCTCGCGCACCGCGGGGTCGTTGACCAGGTCGCTCTCGAACACCAGCCGGAAGGCGCCGCCGGCGTTGGCGACGTAGGCGTAGAAGACGTCGACGGTGGCCTGCACCCGCTGCTTGTTGTGGTCGGGGGAGGACTCGAGGGCCTTCTGCACCGCGTCGATGACGGTGTCGCAGGTCTGGTCCAGCAGCGCGAGGTAGAGGTCGAGCTTGCTGGGGAAGTGCTGGTACAGGACGGGCTTGGACACGCCGGCACGGTCGGCGATGTCGTCCATGGCGGCGGCGTGGTAGCCCTGGGCCACGAAGACCTCGAGTGCGGCGTCGAGCAGCTGAGCTCGCCGCGCCTTGCGCGGCATGCGGATGCCGCGTCGGCGCGCGGTCTGCGGAGTTGTGGGCACGGGCTACCCCTTCATCGATGCGCCGCTAACCTGCGCATCGTACCCGGCGAGGCCGCACGGGACGCGTCGGTGGCCCACGGCGAGCGGTACCGGCGAGGTGTCGGGTCCGCACCTCTCAGCGGTACTCCTCCTCGTCGTCGTAGGCGGCGTCGCGCTCCTGCTCGGCCGCGTCGGCGTCGTTGGCCTCGAGAGGCGCCTCCCGGCGCGCGGCCGCGGCGCGGTCCGGGCGGGCGGCGGTGTGCTGCTCGAGCCGGTCTGCCTCCGGCGCCTCGATGTCGGCATCGTCGTCGAAGGCGTCGTCGTCGAACGTGTCGTCGAAAGGCTCTTCGGCGCTCTGCTCGGTCATGTCGGCTCCTTCGAGTCGGCTGCCCTGGAAGCCTAGTCGCCGGGGAGTCGCTGCCGCGAATCACGCATGGGCGCCAGCAGGTCGCCGAGGTCTGCCAGCCGGTCGACCACGTCGTCCGGCCCGAACACCAGCTCCTGCGCCCGCCGAACGTCCCTCACCTCGTCCCAGGTCAGCGGCGTGGACACCTGCGGGCGCTCGGTGCCGCGCAGGGAGTACGGCGCGATGGTGGTCTTGGCCGGGTTGTTCTGGCTCCAGTCGATGTAGACCTTGCCGGGACGGGCCTGCTTGCTCATGGTGGCGACCACCAGGTCGCCGTGCTCGCGGCTGAGCTCGGCCGCGAGCCGCTTGGCGTACTCGGACGTGCGCGAGCCGCTGGCCGGCGGCTCGACCGGGACGTAGAGCTGGGCGCCCTTGTTGCCCGACGTCTTCGGCCAGGCCTGCAGCCCGTCGGCGTCCAGCCGCTCGCGGAGCAGCTCGGCGACGCGACAGCACTCCACGATGGTGGCCGGCGGTCCTGGGTCGAGGTCGAACACCACCAGGTCGCTCTCGCGGACGGCGCCCCGCGGGCCGACCGTCCACTGGGGAACGTGCAGCTCCAGCGCCGCGAGGTTGGAGACCCACACCAGCGTCGCCAGGTCGTCGACGACCACGTAGCGCACCCCCTCGCCGTGCTCGATGAGCACCGTGCGTACCCAGTCGGGGGTGCCACGCGGGGTGTTCTTCTCGAAGAAGTACTCCGAGCCGACGCCGTCGGGCCAGCGCTTGCGGGTGGCGGGACGGTCGGCCAGGTGCGCCACGATCGGCTCCGCGACCTGCACGTAGTAGTCGATGACCTCGCCCTTGGTGAACCCGGTGGCGGGGTAGAGGACCTTCTCCAGGTTGGTCAGCGCCAGCGACCGCCCGTCGACGTCGACACGCACCTTGGACTCGGCCACGCGGCCACCCTAGAGAAGCCTGGAAGAACAAGGTTAAATCGCGGCGCGTCGCGCGCGGTCGGCCTCGCAGCGGAGTATTTCTGAAAGTGCACGCAACGTGACCGGCAACGGCTCCCTCGGCATCAGGGGCAGTCGTGGGGGCCGTTGCCGACGCACTCTGTGACCGTGGGGGTCCGAGATGCAGGTGGGCATCGGGTGGCGAAGACGTCGTCTGTACGCCGCCTGCCTGCTGGTCGCGGTCACCGTCGTGCTCGGTGGCGCCGCCACGCTCCTGCTGACCACTACCGCCACCGCTGCGCCCCCGGTGGCGCCCGGGGGCGTGCACCCGACGATCGAGGACGCCCCGACGCCGACCGTCACCGTCACCGAACCGGTCCCCACCGTCACCGAGACCGCACCCCCGGCGACGGTGACCGAGACCGCTCCCGCGCCGACCGTGACCGAGACCGAACCGGTCCCCACCGTCACCGTCACCGAGACGCTGGAGCCACCCACCGTGACCGCGACCGCTCCCACGATGGTGGTCACCACCACCGCGTCGGCCCCGGCGGCCGCGAGCGGAAAGGGCCGGGGCCCGTCCGGGCAGGCCGGGTCGCACGGCAGGCCGCTCGAGGCGGGGTCCTTCACCACCGCGGCTACCGGTGACACCAGCTCACTCGCCGCCGCGCTCGCCGGCGCGGTGGTCGCACTGCTCGCCGCGGGAGGTGTCTTCGCGGCCTGTCGCGCGGTCGTCTACCTGCGCTGAGGCGCCCTTCCGGCCGGCCCGGCTCCGTCCCTGTCGTGGTCCGCCGGAAGCGGGTCCCCGGGCGTCCACACTGCGGACGCCCGGTGGGCCTGCCTTTGCGGTGGGGGGAACATCGAGGAGTCGTTCGGGGTTGTGCTCGGATGAAGCCGAATCTCGTGTGAGGAGCTCCTGTGTCCCTGCCAGCGCTCGTCGAGCCCGCCGCTGAGCTGACGATCGATGAGGTCCGCCGCTACAGCCGCCACCTGATCATCCCCGATGTGGGGATGCAGGGACAGAAGCGACTGAAGAACTCCAGGGTGCTAGTGATCGGCGCCGGCGGTCTCGGCAGCCCCGCGCTGATGTACCTCGCCGCCGCGGGCGTCGGCACCCTCGGCATCGTCGAGTTCGACGAGGTGGACGAGTCCAACCTGCAGCGCCAGATCATCCACGGCCAGAGCGACATCGGCCGGTCCAAGGCGGAGTCTGCCCGCGACACGATCGCCGAGATCAACCCGCTGGTGAAGGTGGTCGTCCACCCCGAGCGCCTCGACAACTCCAACGTCCTGGGGATCTTCGCCGACTACGACCTGATCGTGGACGGCACCGACAACTTCGCCACCCGCTACATGGTCAACGATGCGGCCGTGCTGCTGGGCAAGCCGTACGTGTGGGGCTCGATCTTCCGCTTCGACGGCCAGGCCAGCGTGTTCTGGGCCGAGCACGGACCCTGCTACCGCTGCCTGTACCCCGAGCCGCCGCCGCCGGGGATGGTGCCCTCGTGCGCCGAGGGCGGCGTACTCGGCGTGCTGTGCGCGTCGATCGGCTCCATCCAGGTCAACGAGGCCATCAAGCTGCTCACCGGCATCGGTGAGCCGATCCTGGGCAGCCTCGTGGTCTACGACGCGCTGGAGATGGAGTACCGCAAGCTCGCGGTGCGCAAGGACCCCAACTGCGCCATCTGCGGCGAGAACCCCACGGTCACCGAGCTGATCGACTACGACGACTTCTGCGGCGCGGTGTCCGACGAGGCCGCCGAGGCGGTCGTGGACTCCACCATCTCGGTGCTCCAGCTCGAGGAGTGGCTCAAGGAGCGCAACGAGGGCAGCCGCGACTTCGTGCTGGTCGACGTGCGCGAGCCCAACGAGCGCGAGATCAACCAGATCCCCGGCTCGGTCCTCATCCCCAAGGGCGACTTCCTGTCCGGGGAGGGCCTGCAGCAGCTGCCGCAGGACAAGCAGGCGGTGTTCTACTGCAAGGTCGGCGGCCGCTCCGCCGAGGTGCTCGCGGTCGCGAAGGGCGCCGGGTTCGCCGACGCCGTGCACGTCGGTGGCGGGGTGTCGGCCTGGGTGAACCAGGTCGATCCGAGCCAGCCTGCGTACTGAGTCACTTTCGCCCGCTGCGCGGTGGTTTCTCCGCCTGTGAAGGCTCGCGTACCGAGCGTGTTGGCTGAGTGACTCGCGCCACACTCTGAGCCGGCCGCGCGCCCCGCGGTGGGTGGGGAGTGACGTTTGCTGGGGTTGGTCGTTGGGAAGACAAAGGCCAACTGAAACCCCCGAGGGAGCAGACGTATGTCCGTACGCACCTGGCGCATCGGCGCCGCCATCGCCTCCTGCGCGGCGTTGTTGCCGGCCGCCGGCCTGATGACCGGCCCGGCCTCGGCAGCACCAGCGTGGGCCCCCGCCGGGACCGCCAAGATCCACCCGGGCACCCAGATGTTCACCGACGGTGCCCAGTGCACCGGCAACTTCGTCTTCACCGACGGCAGCGGCGCGGTCTACGTGGGCTACGCGGCGCACTGTGCGGGCACTGGCAGCTCCACGGACACCAACGGCTGCCAGACCAAGTCGCTCCCGCTCGGCACCAAGGTCGACTTCGCCGAGGGCGCCAACCTGGCGAGCGAGGGGACCAAGGTCGGTAGCGGCACGCTGGCCTACAGCTCGTGGCTGACCATGCAGAAGAAGAACGAGAACAACCAGAACGCCTGCCAGTACAACGACCTGGCGCTGGTCAAGGTCGACCCGGCAGACGTCAGCAAGGTCAACCCGTCGATCCCGTTCTGGGGCGGCCCGGTCGGTCTCAACACCGGCGGCACCACACAGGGCGAGACCGTCTACAGCTACGGCAACTCGCTGCTGCGCGGCGGCGTCGAGCAGCTCTCGCCCAAGCAGGGCGCCAGCCTCGGTTCCGACAGCGGCGGCTGGGAGCAGCCGGTCTACACCGTCTCGCCGGGTATCCCGGGTGACTCCGGCAGCGCCTTCCTCGACGCCAACGGCAAGGCGACCGGTGTGCTGTCGACGCTGCAGATCGCCCCGCTGGCAGGCGCCAACGGTGTCGGCGACCTGTCGCACGAGCTCGCCTACGCCCAGCAGAACTCCGGCATCGCGGGACTCTCCCTGGTTCCGGGAACGGAGCCGTTCTCCCCGCTGATGTAGTCCTGCTGCGGTAGTCTCCCGGTCGCGTCCGCCGGTGCGCGAGCCCCTCTGGCGCGTGTCCGGCGGACGCGCCACGTGTGGGGTGTGGTCCGGGGTGTGTAGCTCCGGGGTTGGTCCAGACTGTGCTCCGTGGACCCGGAGGAGTACGTCGAGGCGGTGCTGCGGGTGGTCGAGTCCATCCCGCCGGGCCGGGTGATGAGCTACGGCGCGATCGCCGAGTGCGTCGGCCGCGGCGGCCCGCGCCAGGTCGGTGCGGTGATGGCCTCCTATGGCGGCTCCGTGCCCTGGTGGCGCGTGGTCCGCGCCGACGGCACCCCGCCGCTGTGCGACACCGGCGAGGCCCGGGCCTACTACCTGGCCGAGGGCACCCCGCTGCGCGGCCGCCTCGACGACGGCTCGACCCGGCTCGACATGCGCCTCGCCGCCTGGCATCCCGAGGAGCCGCCACCCGCGCCCTAACCGGCTGCGCCGGTGCGATCCCACAAGCCATGTGACCGGGTCTTGTAGTCGCTTCCCGAGGTGTGTGACCCGTGGGGAGTGACCACTCGCCTCGGGAAGGCTGGGCACGGCCCGAAGGCCGCCGAATCGGATCGCGGAGAGAGGCCGACCGACACGGCACCGGGGACCCCCAGATCTGTCGGTGCTTTCTGGTGGGATGGCCGACATGTCGAGCAGATCGCGCGGCGACGCCGCCCCGGTGACCTACCGCCTCGTGCGCGCGCAGCACGAGCGGCAAGAGGCACCCGTGCTCGACGCCGCACAGCAGCGGGTGGTGCGCCATTCCGGCGGACCGCTGCTGGTGCTCGCCGGCCCCGGCACCGGCAAGACCACCACCCTGGTCGAGGCCGTCGTCGACCGCATCGAGCACCGCGGGCTGCAGCCCGACCAGGTGCTGGTCCTCACCTTCAGCCGCAAGGCCGCCGAGGAGCTGCGCGACCGCATCACCGGAAGGCTGCAGCGCACCGTCACCACGCCGCTGAGCTCGACGTTCCACTCCTTCTGCTACGCGCTGGTCCGGCAGTACCAGAGCGCCGACGACTTCACCTACCCCCTGCAGCTGCTGTCCGCCGCAGAGCAGGACGTGCGCATCCGCGACCAGCTCGTCGGCAGCCGGCAGGAGGGCACCATCGCCTGGCCGCGCAGCCTCCGTCCCGCGCTCGGCACCCGCGGGCTCGCCGAGGAGGTGCGCCGGGTCATGTCCCGTGCACGCGAGCTGTCGCTCGACCCCGACCAGCTCGAGCGCATCGGGCTCGCGGTCGACCGGCCGGAGTGGGCGGCGGTCGGCGCGTTCTTCGAGGAGTACCTGCGGGTATGCGACGCGCAGAACCTCATCGACTACTCCGAGCTCGTGCACCGCGCGGTGCTCCTGGCCGAGCGTCCCGACGTACAGGCCGAGCTGCGCGAGCGCTTCCAGGCGGTGTTCGTCGACGAGTACCAAGACACCGACCCCGCCCAGGTCCGGCTGCTGCAGGCCATCGCCGGAAACGCACGCGACCTCGTGGTGGTCGGCGACCCCGACCAGTCCATCTACGGCTTCCGGGGCGCCGACGTCGGCGGCCTCCTGCGCTTCCCGCAGCAGTTCCCGGGCGCCGACGGAGCGCCCGCACCCGTCGCCCCGCTGTCCACCACGCGGCGGTTCGGCACCCGCCTGCTGACCGCATCGCGGCGGGTCGCGGCGGGGCTGGGCCTGCCCGGCACGCTCGACCGCGAGGCGTTCGAGGCGTTCCGCTCACCGGCCGCGCACGGCTGTCCGTACGGCGACGGCCGGGTCGAGGTGCTCACCTACTCCTCCTCAGGCGCCGAGCTCGACCACATCGCCGACCTGCTGCGCCGCGCGCACCTCGAGGACGGACTGGCGTGGGCCGACATGGCCGTGCTGGTGCGCTCGGGCAGCCGGTCGGTGCCCGCGCTGCGCCGGGCCCTGGTCGCGGCCGGCGTGCCGGTCGAGGTCGCCGCAGACGAGGTGCCGCTGCGGCTCGAGCCCGCGGTGCAGCCGCTGCTGCTGGCGCTGCGGGTAGCCGCCGACCCGGAGTCGCTGACCGCCGACCAGGCGCACGCGCTGCTGGTGTCGCCGCTGTGCGGGCTCGACGCGATGCACGTACGCCGCCTCGCCCGCGACCTGCGGCGTGACGACCGTGCCGCCGGTGCCGCCGACGCCGAGGACCGGCCGGCTCGGCCGTCCGCCGACCTGCTCCGAGAGGCGCTGCTCGACCCGGACCTGCTGCCCGACACCCACGCCGGTGACCGGGCGCGCGGACTGGCCGAGCTGCTCGCCTCCGCCGGCCGGATGCTGACCGAAGGCCGGCCGGCCGAGCAGGCGCTGTGGCATCTGTGGTCCGGCACCCACTGGCCGCGCCGACTGCGGGCGGCGGTCGACCACGGCGGTGGCGCCGCCCGGGCCGCGCACCGCGACCTCGACGCGGTGTGCGGGCTGTTCGAGATGGCCGCGCGCGCCGAGGAGCGGCGCGAGCGCCGCGGCGCGTCCACGTTCCTCGAGGAGGTCGAGAGCCAGCAGATCCCCGCCGACACGCTGGCCGACCGGGGCTCCCGCGGCGAGGCGGTCCGGCTGCTCACCGCCCACCGGTCCAAGGGACTGGAGTGGCGGCTGGTCGTGGTCGCGAGCGTGCAGGAGGGCGAGTGGCCCGACCTGCGCCGCCGCGGGTCGCTGCTGCAGGCCGACCGGCTGTCCGCCGACGGCGCCGACGGGCTGGCACCGCTGCCGTCGGCGGGCGCGATGCTGGCCGAGGAGCGCCGGCTGTTCTAAGTCGCCGTGACCGGTGCCCGCCAGCGCGTGGTGGTGACCGCGGTGAGCTCACCCGACACCGACGGCGCCCAGCCCTCGCGGCTGCTGGGGTCGCTCGGGCTGCCGGTGCGGCACGTGTCCGGTCGTCCGAGCCGGCCGATGTCGCTGCCGGGCGTGGTTGGTGCGTTGCGGCGGATCGCCGGCGACCCCGCGCCCGACGAGCCGCTCCGCCGCGCGGCCGCA
>CBFGZI010000074.1:0-19101 GCA_965653225.1 uncultured Propionibacteriales bacterium
CGGCACCGCGACGCGGCCGAGGCCGCGCTCGCGCCGGCGCGGGCGCTGAGCAGCCGGGCTCCCCGGTTCGGCGGGTGGGGGCTGGCGGTCGCCGAGGCGGCGCTGGCCGGCCCGGTGGAGGTCGCCGTCGTCGGTCCCGTCGGCGACCCGCGCCGGGCGGAGATGCACCGGGTGGCGCTGGAGTCGGCGGCGCCGGGTGCGGCCGTCGTGGTGGGTGAGCCGGCGGATGGTTCAGGCGATGGCGTCGAGCCCGTCGTGCCGCTGCTGCGCGACCGGCCGCTGGTCTACGGCTCCGCGGCCGCGTACGTGTGTCGCGGCTTCGTCTGCGAGCGCCCCGTCACCGACCCCGAGGACCTGCGCAGGCTTCTCGCCGACGCCGGCACTGGGGCGCCCTAGTCCAATCGCGTATTGGCGCGGCGGTCCCCTACGCCAATAGGTTCGGTGTAGGGGATCCCCGCGCCAGAACGGGTTCGTACCTGTGCTCCCCAGCCGGAGGCTTGGGGCGTCAGCGCAGCGAGTACGTCGCGATCGACACGCCGACGTAGTGGGTGACGAACGCGATCACGGTGAGCGTGTGGAACACCTCGTGGAAGCCGAACCAGCGCGGCATCGGGTTGGGCCGGCGCAGCCCGTACACCAGGCCGCCGAGGGAGTACAGCCCGCCGCCCACGATGATCAGCGTGAGCACGGCCGTGGTCGCGGTGCTGGCGAAGTCGCCCAGCCAGAAGACGGCCGCCCAGCCCATCGCGACGTAGACCGGGACGTACATCCAGCGCGGCGCGCCCAGCCACAGCACCCGGAACGCGATGCCGGCCAGCGCGCAGGCCCACACCAGCCACAGCAGCACGGCGCGGGTGTCGCCGCGCAGCAGCAGCACCGCGAACGGCGTGTAGGTGCCGGCGATCAGCAGGAAGATGCTCGAGTGGTCGAGCCGACGCAGGAGGTCTTGGGTGCGCGGCGTCCAGTGGCCGCGGCGGAGGTGGAACAGCGCGCTGAACCCGAACAGCAGCATCGCCGACACGGCGAACACGCCCGAGCCGACGCGGGTCGCGGGTGTGGGTGACAGCGCGACCAGTACGACCCCGGCCGCCACCGACAGCGGGAACGTCACCGCGTGCAGCCAGCCGCGCAGGTGCGGCTTGATGCCCTCGACCGCATCGTGCAGACGCTCCCGCTTGTGCTCGACGGCGTCGTGCAGGCGTTCGCGCTTGTGGTCGACGGCCTCGTGCAGTCGTTCGCGCTTGATCTCCACGGCGTCGGCTGCATCGCTGAGGGACGACAGGCGGTCGGATGCGGGCATCGTGGCCTCCCGTCGTCGTAGGTATGGAAGCGTGGTCCCCAAGTTACCCATCAGGATGCCCGTTCACACCGCGGTAGCCTGGTCACTTGGCTGGGCCGTCACGCCTTATCACTGACGGCGCGTGACTCATCACACCGGGCGACGAAGGAGGCGGGCGGTCGGGTGCGCAGCGTGTGGGACGTCGCCTATGAGGTGTACGAACGTCGCGTACGACGGGCACTTCCCACGGAGCGGCTACCCAAGCACGTCGGGGTCATCGTCGACGGCAACCGCCGCTGGGCCCGCGCCGCTGGCGGCACCACCGAGACCGGGCACACCGCCGGTGCCGGCAAGATCATCGAGTTCCTCGGCTGGTGCGAGGAGCTCGGCGTCGAGGTGGTCACGCTGTGGCTGCTGTCCACCGACAACCTCGCCCGCCCGTCGCGGGAGCTCGACCCGCTGCTGCGGATCATCGAGCAGCTGGTGCAGACCCTGGCCGAGCGCGGCCATTACCGGGTCAACCCGGTCGGTGCGCCCGACCTGCTGCCGGGGCACACGGCGGAGGCCCTCAAGGCCGCCGCCGAGCGCACCAAGGACGTCGACGGCATGACGGTCAACACCGCCGTGGGGTACGGCGGGCGGCGCGAGCTCGCCGACGCCGTCCGGTCGCTGCTGCACGAGCACGCCTCGCGCGGCACCACGATCGAGGAGCTGGCCGAGATCCTCGACGTCGAGCACATCGCCGAGCACCTCTACACCAAGGGACAGCCCGACCCCGACCTGGTCATCCGCACCTCGGGCGAGCAGCGGCTGTCGGGGTTCCTGCTCTGGCAGAGCGCGCACTCGGAGTTCTACTTCTGCGAGGCCATGTGGCCCGACTTCCGGCGGGTCGACTTCCTGCGCGCGATCCGCTCCTACACCGCGCGGCAGCGCCGCTACGGCACCTGAGGCGGGTTCTCCCTCCGTTCACCCGAGGTCGGGCGTGTTGGCACGGCTCGGCCATCTGTGCGGGCGTACGTTCAACATGGACGGCCGGAGGGAAGCCGGCCGCGCCCCGACGGTGAGGGGAAGACTCGTGGCCGTATCTGCCGATGCCGACCGGCGTACCCGTACCTACGTCCTGGACACCAGCGTCCTCCTCGCGGACCCGCACGCGCTGCGCCGGTTCGACGAGCACGAGGTGGTGCTTCCGGTCGTGGTGATCACCGAGCTGGAGGGCAAGCGGCACCACCCCGAGCTGGGCTACTTCGCGCGTACCGCGCTGCGGATGCTCGACGAGATGCGCCTGCTGTACGGACGGCTCGACGAGCCGGTGCCGATCGGAGACGCGGGCGGGTCCGTGCGGGTCGAGCTCAACCACACCGACCCGGACGCGCTGCCGGCCGGCTTCCGGCTCGGTGACAACGACACGCGCATCCTGGCCGTCGCGCGCAACCTCAGCAACGAGGGCCGCGACGTCACGTTGGTGTCCAAGGACCTGCCGCTGCGGGTCAAGGCGTCCGCGATCGGCCTGGTGGCCGAGGAGTACCGCGCCGAGCTGGCGCTGGAGTCCGGCTGGACCGGCATGGCCGAGGTCGAGGTCGGCGCCGAGCAGGTCGACGCGCTGTTCGCCGAGGGCGAGACCGACCTCGAGGCCGCCCGTGAGCTGCCCTGCCACACCGGGCTGGTCATGCTGTCCGACCGCGGCCACGCGCTGGGGCGGGTGACGCCGGGCAAGCGCGTCCGGCTCGTACGCGGCGACCGCGAGGCCTTCGGCATCAGGGGCCGCTCGGCCGAGCAGCGGATCGCGCTCGACCTGCTGCTCGACCCCGAGGTGGGCATCGTGTCGCTGGGCGGCCGGGCCGGCACCGGCAAGTCCGCCCTGGCGCTGTGCGCGGGGCTGGAGGCGGTCCTCGAGCGGCGGCAGCACAAGCGTGTGGTCGTGTTCCGCCCCCTGTACGCCGTCGGCGGCCAGGAGCTCGGCTACCTCCCCGGCAGCGAGTCGGAGAAGATGGCGCCCTGGGCCCAGGCGGTGTTCGACACCCTGGGCGCGCTCACCAGCCGCGACGTGGTCGACGAGGTGATCGACCGCGGCATGCTCGAGGTCCTCCCGCTGACCCACATCCGCGGCCGGTCGCTGCACGACGCGTTCGTGGTGGTCGACGAGGCGCAGTCGCTGGAGCGCAACGTGCTGCTCACCGTGCTCTCCCGTATCGGGGCCAACTCGCGTGTCGTGCTCACCCACGACGTGGCCCAGCGTGACAACCTGCGGGTGGGCAGGCACGACGGCGTGGTCGCGGTGGTGGAGAAGCTGAAGGGCCACCCGCTGTTCGCCCACATGACGCTGACGAGGTCGGAGCGCTCGCCGATCGCGGCCCTGGTCACCGAGATGCTGGAGAATGTATCGCTTTGACAACGGTCGCCCGCCGATAGCGGACACCCCCTCTTACATAAGGCGCGGTTCCGCGTGAAGATGAAATCTGCATCAACCCTGGGGAGGACAGGGGGAGGACATTGTGAACGACCGCGTCCTGACCCGCACCTGGCGGCGAGTAGCGCTAGGACTTTCCGTACTGGCCACGTCTGCCCTGCTGGCCGCGTGCGGCGGCGGCAACCAGGGGCCGCCGACACTGGTTTGGTACATCAACCCTGACGTCGGCAACACCGACGCCAGCAAGGGCGGCCAGGCGACCCTGGCCAAGGAGTGCACGCAGACCTCGGGCGGCGCGTACAACATCGTGGTGCGGCTGCTGCCCAACGACGCGTCCGCGCAGCGCGAGCAGCTCGTACGCCGGCTGGCCGCGAAGGACACCGGCATCGACCTGATGAGCCTCGACCCGCCGTTCACCGCGGAGTTCTCCAACGCCGGCTTCCTCGCCCCGATCCCCGAGGCCGACCAGAAGCTGGTCACCCAGGGCGTGCTCGACGGCGCGGTCAAGCAGGCGACGTGGAAGGGCCAGATCGTCGCGGTGCCGTTCTGGGCCAACACCCAGCTGCTCTGGTACCGCAAGCACGTCGTCCAGCAGGCCGGCCTCGACATGAGCAAGCCGGTGACGTGGGACCAGATCATCAACGCCGCCGACAAGACCGGCACCACGGTCGAGGTGCAGGCCAACCGGTACGAGGGCTACTCGGTCTGGATCAACGCGCTGATCGCCGGCGCGGGCGGCCAGATCGTGCAGGACGCCGCGGCCGGGCCGGACGCCAACATCTCGCTGAACACCCCGGCCGGTGAGAAGGCGGCCGCGATCATCGCCAAGCTGGCCGGCTCGCCGGCGGCCGACCCCGCGATGTCGACCGCGCAGGAGACCGAGTCGCTGGCCGGCTTCACCCGCGACAACGGCGGCTTCCTCGTCAACTGGCCGTACACGTTCGCCGACCCGTCCACCGCTTCCATCCGCAACGACATCGGCTGGACCCGCTACCCCGAGAGCATCGCGGGCCACCCGAGCAGGCCGCCGCTGGGAGGCATCAACCTGGCCATCAGCGCGTACTCCGAGCACAAGGACCTCGCGCTGGACGCGGCCAAGTGCATCACCTCGGTGCAGCACCAAGAGGAGTACATGCTCAACGCCGGCAACCCGGCCGCGAAGGCGGTCGTCTACTCCGAGCCGGAGATCCAGGAGGCCTACCCGATGGCTGCCCAGATCCGTGAGTCGATCGACGACGCGACGCCGCGACCGGCGACGCCGTACTGGAGCGACATCAGCTCGGCGCTGCAGCGGTCGTTCCACTCGCCGGACGACGTGACCCAGCAGACCCCGGAGCAGGCCAAGCAGCTGATCACGCAGGTGCTGCACGGGAAGGCGCTCCTGTGAGCCGCAAGCAGGCCGTGGTGTCCGACCGGGCCCGCGGCGAGAACCGGCTCGGCTGGAAGCTGGCAGGTCCCGCGCTGGCGCTGATGCTGGCGGTCACGGCGTGGCCCATCCTGCAGGCGTTCTGGGTCTCGCTGTTCAACTACCGCCTCACCGACCCGTCCTCGCGGGCGTTCATCGGCCTCGAGAACTACGTCACGGTGCTGACCGACCAGCTCTGGTGGCACGACTTCGGCGTGACCGTGCTGATCACGGTGGTGACCGTGTCCGTCGAGCTGGTCATCGGGTTCACGTTCGCGATGGTGATGCACCGCATCGTCTTCGGCCGCGGCGTCGTCCGCACCGCGATCCTGATCCCCTACGGCATCATCACCGTGGTCTCCGCGTTCGCCTGGCAGTACGCCTTCTCCCTCGACAGCGGCTTCGTCAACGGCTGGCTGGGGCTGGGCGACTTCGACTGGTTCGGCGGGTTCTGGTCGTCGTTCTTCGTGATCTGCCTGAGCGAGATCTGGAAGACCACGCCGTTCATCTCGCTGCTGCTGCTCGCCGGTCTGGCGCAGGTCTCCGAGGACATGCAGGAGGCCGCCAAGGTCGACGGCGCCACCGCCTGGCAGCGGCTGTGGAAGGTCACCATCCCGAACATGAAGGGCGCGATCCTGGTCGCGGTGCTGTTCCGCACCCTGGACTCGTTCCGGATCTTCGACAACGTGTTCATCATGACCGCGGGCGCCAACGGCACCGAGACGCTTTCGCTGCTGGCGTTCCGGCAGCTGATCCAGCGGGTCGAGCTCGGCCTCGGGTCGGCGATCTCGGTGCTGCTGTTCCTGTCGGTGCTGCTGATCGCGTTCTCGTTCATCAAGGTGTTCAACGTCGACCTGGCACAGGCGAGGGGTGAGCGCTGATGCGAGGGAAGACGCCCAAGATCTGGATCGTCGGCGCGATCTTCATCGTCATCTACACGCTGATTCCGGTGGTGTGGATGGTGTCGCTGTCGCTGAAGCCGACCGAGGACCTGGCCAACCAGTCGTTCTTCGCGACCGACTTCGGCTTCACGCTGGACAACTACCGCACGGTGTTCTCCAACTCGTTCTTCATCGACGCCCTGCGCAACTCGTTCGGCATCTCGATCATCTCCACCACGATCTCGGTCGTGCTCGCGACGCTGGCGGCGTACGCGATCGCGCGGCTCGAGTTCAGCGGCAAGAAGCTGGTGCTGTCGATGGCGCTGGCGATCGCGATGTTCCCCGTGGTGTCGCTGGTCGGCCCGCTGTTCCAGGTGTGGCGCACGATCGGGCTGTACGACACCTGGCCCGGGCTGATCCTCCCGTACATGTCGTTCACGCTGCCGCTGTCGATCTGGACGCTGTCGGCGTTCTTCCGCGAGATCCCGTGGGAGATGGAGCAGGCCGCGCAGGTCGACGGCGCGACCTCGTGGCAGGCGTTCCGCAAGGTGATCGTCCCGCTGGCCGCTCCCGGTGTGTTCACCGCGGCGATCCTGACGTTCTTCTTCGCCTGGAACGACTTCATCTTCGGGATCTCGCTCACCTCCACCCCGGAGAACGCCATGCCGGTGCCGGCCTCGCTCGCGTTCTTCACGGGAGCGTCGCAGTTCGACCAGCCGACCGCGGCCATCTCCGCGGCCGCCGTCGTGGTGACGATCCCGATCATCGTCCTCGTCCTTTTCTTCCAGCGAAAGATCGTCGCCGGCCTCACGTCCGGCGCAGTGAAGGGTTGATCCGAGATGGCTGCCATCGAGATGAAGAACATCGTCAAGAAGTACGGCGATGGCTACCCGGCGGTGAACGACGTCAGCATCGACGTCGCGGACGGCGAGTTCATGATCCTGGTCGGCCCCTCCGGATGTGGGAAGTCCACGCTGCTGCGGATGATCGTGGGCCTCGAGGACATCACCTCCGGCGACATGGTCATCGGTGGCGACCGGGTCAACGACAAGGCCCCGCGTGACCGCAACCTGTCGATGGTGTTCCAGAACTACGCGCTCTACCCCCACCTGTCGGTCTACGAGAACATCGCCTTCCCGCTGCGGCTGACCAAGAAGCACAGCAACGAGGAGGTCGACCGCAAGGTGCGCGAGGCGGCCGCCACGCTCGAGCTGACCGAGCACCTCGAGCGCAAGCCCGGCAACCTGTCCGGCGGCCAGCGGCAGCGGGTCGCGATGGGCCGCGCGATCGTGCGCGACGCCAAGGCGTTCCTGTTCGACGAGCCGCTGTCCAACCTCGACGCCAAGCTGCGCGGCCAGATGCGTACCGAGATCTCCCGGCTGCAGCGCAAGCTCGGCGTGACGACCGTCTACGTCACCCACGACCAGACCGAGGCCATGACCCTCGGCGACCGGGTCGCCGTGCTCAAGAAGGGCGTGCTGCAGCAGCTGGCCACCCCGCGCGAGCTGTACGAGCAGCCGACCAACCTGTTCGTCGCCGGGTTCATCGGCTCGCCGCCGATGAACTTCCTGCCCGCCCAGGTCAGGGGCGACAAGGTGGAGATGCCGTTCTGCAGCGTCGACATCCCCGATGCGGCGCGGGGCCGGACCGAGGGCAAGAAGCTGCTCATCGCCGGCATCCGCCCGGAGTACTTCGAGGACGCCAAGTTCGTCGACGAGGCCAAGCGGCCCAAGGGCCAGACGTTCCGCGCCAAGATCGACGTCGTCGAGTGGCTGGGCAACGAGCAGTACGCCTACATCCCGTTCGACGCGCCGCCGGAGGTGGCGCAGCAGCTCGCCGACCTCGAGCACGAGCTCGACGGCGAGGTGCTGCGCACCCAGCTCGTGGTGTCCCTCGACGCGGCCAGCACGGTGCACCGCGGGGAGGAGGCAGAGCTGTTCATCGACTCGTCGAGAATGCACCTATTCGACCCGTCGACGGGGGAGAACCTGACCCTGCGGGCCGGGGCCCAGGCGACCGCCGAGGCTACCCGGGAGGCTTGAGCCGGGTTGGGCCGGGGAAAATACCTGCCGGGTAACCGTTGACGTCAGGACGACTCCTCGTCGAGGGTTAAGCCACCTATTCGCTACGGATCGTTCGGCACGTTCCTGCCGACGAAGGGAAGGCATCAGCATGGCCACTGTGACCTACGAGAAGGCGTCACGTGTTTACCCGGGAGCCACCACCCCGGCGGTCGACGAGCTGGATCTAGAGATCGAAGACGGCGAGTTCATGGTTCTCGTGGGCCCGTCCGGCTGCGGGAAGTCGACCTCGCTGCGGATGCTGGCGGGCCTCGAGGAGGTCAACGGCGGCACTATCCGCATCGGTGACAACGACGTCACCGACCTGCCGCCCAAGGACCGCGACATCGCCATGGTCTTCCAGAACTACGCCCTGTACCCCCACATGACCGTGGCCGACAACATGGGCTTCGCGCTGAAGATGGCCGGTACCCCCAAGGACGAGCAGAAGAAGCGGGTGCAGGATGCGGCCAAGCTGCTCGGCCTGGAGGAGTACCTCGACCGCAAGCCGAAGGCGCTCTCGGGCGGCCAGCGGCAGCGGGTCGCGATGGGCCGGGCGATCGTACGCGAGCCGCAGGTCTTCCTGATGGACGAGCCGCTGTCCAACCTCGACGCCAAGCTGCGCGTCTCCACGCGCGCCCAGATCGCGGCGCTGCAGCGCCGGCTCGGCATCACCACCGTCTACGTCACCCACGACCAGGTCGAGGCGATGACGATGGGAGACCGCGTCGCGGTGCTCAAGGACGGGCTGCTGCAGCAGGTCGACACGCCGCTGAACCTGTACGACCGGCCCGGCAACGCCTTCGTGGCCGGCTTCATCGGCTCGCCCGCGATGAACCTCCTCAAGGTCAACGTGACCGAGAACGGCGTACGCGTGGGCAACACCGACATCGGCCTGCGGCCGGAGACCCGCAGCAAGCTCGGCAACGAGCGCGAGGCCATCATGGGCGTTCGGCCCGAGGCCTTCCGCGTGGTCTCGGAGAACGACGAGGGCCTGCTCGCCGTGGTCGACGTCGTCGAGGAGCTCGGCGCCGACGCCTACGTCTACGCCACGCTCAGCCAGGACGGCGGCGACGAAGCGAAGATCGAGCAGATCGTCACCCCAGGCGCCGAGGACAGCATGGAGGAGACCAGCGAGCGGGTGGAGCTGATCGCCCGCGTCGACGCGCGCAAGCCGCCGGCCCGCGGGTCGAAGATCCGCTTCGCGGTGGAGCCGGAGCGCATCCACCTGTTCTCGTCCTCGACCGGCGAGCGTGTGAGCAGCTAGCCAGCAGCCGGCCCTCAGCCGTCCCGGAACCCGGGCGACGTGACGCGGGTCATGCCTTCGGTGTGATCCCTGCCAAGTCGCCCGGGTTTCCGTTTGATAACGTGCCCGCGGTCCCTCACGCTAGGGACGCCGCACCACAAGAATGCGGAGCCCGAGACCCCGGCCCCCGAGGATGTTTGATCGTGCCCAACAGGCCCACCAGGCCCGGCAAGCACGCGGCCCGACACAAAGCGCCGACTGCCTTCTCCCGTGCTACTGCCCACCTCGCCTCCACCGGCGGCCGGCGCACCGGCGGCACAGTCCTGGCGCTAGGCGCCGTGGTGCTGGCCGGAGCCGCCGGCAACGGCGCCACCAGCTACGTCGTGTCCGCCTCCTCCTCAGGCAAGCACAGGCACGCCGAGCAACCCCCGCCGCGCCCGAACAGCGACATGGCGCAGCAGCGCGCCGCCGAGGTGACCGGCGACGTCTCCCGCAGCCAGGCCCGCACACCGCTCAGGCGTGCGCTGGCCGAGCGTCGTGACCCCGCCGAGCAGCCCGCGTCCACGACCGAAACCGCGTCGCACACGGCCCGTGCGGCCAGCATCGTGCCGGACGACCCGCGGGCGATCGCGGAGTCGATGCTGAGCGACTACGGCTGGGACTCCAGCGACGAGATGTCCTGCCTCGACGAACTCTGGGTCAGCGAGAGCGGCTGGGACGTCTACGCCACCAACCCGACCTCGGGCGCCTACGGCATCCCGCAGGCACTGCCCGCAGGGAAGATGGCCAGCGCCGGCTCCGACTGGCGCACCAACCCGGCCACCCAGATCGAGTGGGGGCTGGACTACATCCAGTCCAGCTACGGCAGCCCGTGCAGCGCCTGGGACTTCAAGCAGAGCAACGGCTGGTACTGAACCCACGCACGGGGGGCTCCGCCCCCCCGTGTACCCCCCGAACAGCCACGCGGGGCTCCGCCCCCGAAGGTCAGGGGTGGGTCATGCTGAGGACGTCGAGCGCCTCGTCGAGCTGCTTCTCGGTGAGGTCGCCGCGCTCGACGTAGCCCTGCTCTAGCACCACGTCGCGGATGGTCTTGCGCTCGGCCAGCGCGGTCTTGGCCACCTTGGCGGCGTTCTCGTAGCCGATATAGCGGTTCAGCGGCGTGACGATCGACGGCGACGACTCGGCGTACTCCCGGCACCGCTCGACGTCTGCGCGCAGGCCCTCGACACAGCTGTCGGCCAGCGTGACGCCGGCGGTGGACAGCAGCCGGATCGACTCCAGCAGGTTGCGCGCCATCACCGGCATCATCACGTTGAGCTCGAACGTGCCGGTCGCGCCGGCGTAGGCGACGGTGGCGTCGTTGCCGATGACCTGGGCGCACACCATGAGCACGGCTTCGGGGACGACCGGGTTGACCTTGCCGGGCATGATGCTCGAGCCCGGCTGCAGGTCGGGCAGCGCGACCTCGGCCAGGCCCGTGCGCGGCCCGGAGCCCATCCAGCGCAGGTCGTTGCAGATCTTCGTCAGGCTGACGGCAATGGTGCGCAGCTGGCCGGACAGCTCGACGAGGCCGTCGCGGGCGCCCTGCGCCTCGAAGTGGTCGCGGGCCTCCGACAGTGACAGGCCGGTCTCCTCGCCGAGGATCTCGATCACCCGGCCGCTGAAGCCCTCGGGCGTGTTGATGCCGGTGCCGACGGCGGTGCCGCCCAGCGGCAGCTCGGCCACCCGGGGGAGCGTCGCCCGCAGCCGCTCGACGCCGTACCGCACCTGCGCCGCGTAGCCGCCGAACTCCTGGCCCAGCGTCACCGGGGTCGCGTCCATCAGGTGCGTGCGCCCGGACTTGACCACGTCGGCGAGCGCCGCCGACTTGGCCTCCAGCGCCAGCGCGAGGTGCTCCAGCGCCGGGATGAGCTGGTTGACCGTCGTCTCGGTGGCAGCCACATGGATCGACGTGGGGAAGGTGTCGTTGCTGGACTGGCTGGCGTTGACGTGGTCGTTGGGGTGTATGTCGGAGCCGGAGGCCGCGCCGGCGAGCGAGGCGACCACCTCGTTCATGTTCATGTTCGACGAGGTCCCCGAGCCGGTCTGGAAGACGTCGACCGGGAAATGGTCGTCGAGCTTGCCCTCGGCGACCTCGTGTGCGGCGGCGTAGATCACGTCCGCGGTGTCCCGCGGCAGTACGCCGAGCTCGGCGTTGGCCTTGGCCGCGGCCGCCTTGATCAGTGCCAGCGCCCGAATGTGCGAGGGCTCCAGGCGGGTGCCGGAGATCGGGAAGTTCTGCACCGCACGCTGGGTCTGCGCCCGCCACAGTGCGTCGATGGGCACCCGTACCTCGCCCATCGTGTCGTGCTCGATGCGGTACTCGTCGCTCATGCGGCGACGTTACCCCGCGGCCTGGGTGCGCTCGGTCTCGGTGGTGGGCCCCGGATCGTCGACGACAGGCTCGAGAACACCCGCGCGGGCGGCCTCGAGCTGGGCCGCGACCGCGATGCCGAGGAACAGTGCCATCGCGGTCAGGTTGGACCAGATCAGCAGCGCGATGATGCCCGCGAGCGGTCCGTACACGTCGCCGAACGAGACGCTGACGTGGACGTAGACGGCCAGCAGGCCGGAGGCGACCATCACCAGCGCGACCGCGAGCCCGCCGCCCAGCGCCAACCACGACAGCGCCGGCTGGCGCCGCCGCGGCGCGTGGTCGAACAGCACCGTGACCGCGAAGGTGGTCACCAGCAGGCCGACCGGCCAGCGCACCAGGTCCCAGACCCGTTCGGCCGTGTCCGACCAGCCGTAGAACTGCTGCATGGCGTCGCCGAACGGACCGCCCGCCACCAGCAGCAGGAAGCCGAGGCCGACCGGCAGCGCGATGACCGCGGTGAGCACGACGGCACGGGTGAACCTGGCCACGCCGGGGCGGTCGCGGCTGATGCCGTAGATGCGGTTGGCGCCGCGCTCGACCTGCGCCGCGGCGAGTGTCATCGACACCAGGCCCACGATGATGCCGAGCGTCAGCGCCAGCCCGCCGGCGCGCTCGGCGGCGCTGCCGGGGGCGAGTGCCTGGCTGAGCACGTCGCTCTGACGGCCGCCGGGTGTCAGCTGCGACATCGTGGTCGCGAGTACCCGGGCGGCCTGCTTGGCCTCCAGCTTCGTGGCCAGGCCGGTGAGGCCGATGAGGAAGGGCAGCACGGAGAGCGCCAGCTGCAGGGCGAGCGCGCGGCCGGACGTGAAGCCGTCAGCGAAGCGGAACCGCGCGAAGGCGTCGACGCAGAGCCGGCCCAGCCCGTACCGCCGCATGGTGTGCCAGGCGTCCTCGGCGTCGAGCTCGTCCCCGGACATGTCGGTGGTCACGGGCACGGTCCGGGCGGTGGTCACGGCACCATCTTGCTCGTGAACAGCCAGTACCGCTCGTCGCGCCCCTGCAGGTCGACGGGGAGGGGTTCGGCCTCACAGCGTCCGAAGACCTCCCGCATGGCCGCCTCGAGCGCGGGGGAGCCGGTGGAGGACCACACCGCCAGCGCGCCGCCGGGTGCCAGCAACCTGCGGCAGCGGGCCAGGAAGCCGTGCTTGTACAGCCCCGCGTTGGTCTCGTGGACGAGGAAGTCGGGTCCGTTGTCGACGTCGAGCAGGACCACGTCGTAGGCCGCGTCGGCGTCGGCGTCGGCCAGGTCGGCGGCGAGGTCGCGCACGACGGCCACCACCACGTGTACGCGGGGGTCGTCCAGGTGCTCACCCCCGGGCAGAACGCCGGAGCGCATCCACTCGACCACGGCGGGCTCGATCTCGGCGACCAGCACCTGCTCCACCCGGGGGTCGGTGAGCAGCTCGGCGAGCGTGTAGCCGAGCCCGAGGCCGCCGACCACGACACGCCGCGGCTGGGGCACCTGGGCGAGTGTGGCGCGGGCGAGCCGGCGTTCGCTGCCGGTCTCGGCGGTGTCCATCACGAACACGCCGTTGACGCGGAGCTCGAGGACCGTCTCTCCGTGGCCGTCGGCACGACGGCGTACCACCACCTCGCCGCGGGGAGAATCCGCGCGCGCCACCACCTCGTGCACGCGCAGAGACTAGCCCGGCGCCTGACGCGACGCCGGGGAGGCGCGAATCCCCCTGTCCGCCATCCTCCCCGGCGTCGGCCTGTGGGGCCGGCGTCAGGTCACCAGCGGACTGTGCGCAGGCGGGAGAGCGCGCGGGTACGGGAAATACGTAAGAGTGACGACAAGGGCCCCTCCATCACGGGAACGCGCTGCTCGGGAACGCGCCCGATCGGGGCGCCGAGACCATCAACGAGCGAGAGTGACCCAGGTCACGCCCCGGGCCGGCGGCTCTGCTCGGCATTTGTGCTGTGCAGCCGTTTCTGCAGACCGGCCAGCACGACGTCGAGGCCGTAGCGGAACTGCTGCTCGCCGGCGGTTCCCTCGACCAGCTCGGGGGCCAGGTCGACCAGGGTGGGGTACTGCTCGGCAGGCATGGCCGCCAGCGCCTCCTGCCGGCGCTGCCGGCCGCGGGCGTCGAGGCCGCGGTTGAGCTGCACCTCCCAGGTGGCCGCCCCCAGCGCGTGCTGCAGCAGGGCCAGGTGCGCGCGGGCGGCATCGGCCCGGTCGAAGCCGGCCTCGCGCAGCACCCGCAGGTGCTGCTCGGTCGCCTCCGCCGCCTCGTGACCGGCCAGCGGCCGGGTGGCGAACAGGTGGATCAGGGCGGGGTGGGCGACCAGCAGCCGGTAGAGCGCGAGTCCGGCCGAGCGCAGCCGCTGCACCCAGCCGGGCTCGTCGTCGGCCTCGGCGGTGCTTGCCTCGTGACGTGCCGCCTCGCGATGAGCCGCCTCGCGATGGCTCGAGAGGCCGGCGAGGATGTGGTCGCGCGCGGCGTCGAGCAGCTCGTCCTTGCTGTCGAAGTAGGTGTACAGCGCCATGGGGCCGACCCCCAGGCGTTCGGCCAGCGACCGCATCGTCAGCCGCGCCGGTCCGCCCTCGTCGAGTACGGCGACGGCGGCGTCCACGATCGCCTCGCGGCTCAGGCTGTTGCGCGGAGCTCGCCGCCGGCGCGTGGCCTCGGCCATGCTGTCCTCCCGGCGGGTGGTGAGGTGGTTCACGGGTTACCCGGCTTGCCGATCTAAAGCGTACAGCGTACGTTAGCCTGCGTTCCCGACGTGAGGAGAGGCAGTGCGCGCGGTCCAGATCACCGAGTTCGGCGGCCCGGAGGTGCTCAAGCTGACGGAGCTGCCCGATCCGGAGCCGTCGCCGGGCCACCAGGTGCTCGACGTCAGCCGGATCGGCGTCAACTACGCCGACACCCACCAGGTCGAGAACTCCTACCTCGCGCCGGCCAGGCTGCCGCTGGTGCCCGGTGCCGAGGTGGTCGGGCGCACGCCGGACGGCCGCCGGATGGTGGCGCTGGTCGGCGAGGGCGGCTACGCCGAGCGCGCGCTGGCGCCGGAGGCGATGTCCTTCGAGGTGCCCGAGGGCGTCGACGACGGCGCCGCGCTGGCGCTGCTCGTGCAGGGGCTGACCGCATGGCACCTGCTGCGTACGAGCTCGCGGATGGCCGAGGGCGAGACCGTGGTCGTGCACGCGGCCGCCGGGGGCGTCGGCTCGCTGGCGGTGCAGCTGGCCAAGCGGTGGGGCGCGCGGGTCATCGCCACGGCCTCCAGCGAGGACAAGCGCAAGACCGCCCTCGACCTCGGCGCCGACGAGGCCGTCGACCCGGCTGCGGACGACCTGGCCGACCGGCTGAAGGCTGCCAACGACGGGCAGGGCGTCGACATCGTGCTGGAGATGGTCGGCGGACCGGTGTTCGACGCGTCGCTGGCGGCGCTGGGCCAGTTCGGCCGGCTGGTGACGTACGGCATGGCCTCGCGTACGCCTCCGACGCCGGTGGAGCCGGGCGCGCTGATGATCGGGTCGAAGTCGCTCACCGGCTTCTGGCTGGTCGACTGCCTCAGCCGGCCCGAGATGCTCGGCGAACCGCTGGGCGAGCTGTTCGACCTGACCGCGCGGGGCGAGCTGCGGCCGCTGGTCGGCGGGGAGTACCCGCTGTCCGAGGCGGCGCAGGCACACCGCGACCTGCGTGCGCGTACGACCGTCGGCAAGCTCGTTCTCGACCCCACCCGCTGAGGAGCGACCCATGGCACTCGAATCCGTGCTCTACACCGCGACCGCGACCGCCGAGGGCGGACGGGAGGGACGGGCCGCCAGCGACGACGGGCAGCTCGACGTCACCGTCTCGGTGCCCAAGGAGCTCGGCGGCCCGGGCGCCGGTACCAACCCCGAGCAGCTGTTCGCGGCGGGTTTCGCGGCCTGCTTCCACAGCGCGCTGCAGGCGGTGGCCCGCCGGTCGAAGCAGGACGTCGGCGGGTCGTCGGTCACCGCCCGGGTCGGTCTCGGCTCGGTCGAGGGCGGCGTCGCGGGCGGCAAGGGCTACGGCCTGCAGGTCGACCTGCAGGTGAGCATCCCGGCGCTCGACCGCGAGGAGGCGACCACGCTGGTGGCCCAGGCCGACGCGGTGTGCCCGTACTCCAACGCCACCCGCGGCAACATCGTTGTCACCCACGAGGTCCTCGGCGCCTGACGCGGCGACGGCCGGGTCGCAACGTCCGTCAGGGTGAGCGCGATAGCGCACGCTTCGACGGACGCAACGATCAGGCGGGTGGCAACGTCCGTCAGAGCGAGCGCTATCGCGCACGTTCGCACGGACGCAACGCGGGCGACGCCGCCGGCCGCTTCTCGTACACAGGGGTCTCCCAGCTGGCGGCCATCCACATGCGGGCAGATGCGGCCCTCGTCGAACACGACGACGCCGAATCGTGTCCGGCATGGTGACAACTCAGGACCCCGCAGCGCGGCGTCGTGCGCTTCGCCGCCGGGTGGCTGACCACGCGGCCACGCAGGCAGGCGTCGTCTCTCGGCGGCAGCTCAAGCGGCTTGGAGTCTCCCGCTGGCAGGTGCGAGCCGAGATACGGGCCGGGCGATGGCGTGCACACGGGCGCCACACGGTCGTCGTGCACACGGCTGAGCTCACTCGTGAGGCGCTGTGGTGGCGAGCCGTGTTCGAGACGGGCGGGGGCGCAGCGCTGGCGGGTGCGACCGCGCTGGAGGCGGCCGGCATGAACGGGTACGACGACCCGGTCACCGTCGTCGTCCGCAAGTCCAAGCGCCACCACAAGCCACGCGGTGTGACCGTGCACGAGACACGCCGGCTCCTGGACGGCGACGTCGTCGAGTCCGGCATCCCACGGCTGCGGGTCGCGGTGGCCGCGGTTCTCGGCGCCCTGTGGGCGAAGACTGACCGGCAGGCTGCGCTCCTGCTGGTGATGGCCGTGAACCAGCGGCTGACAACGACCGCACAGCTGAGTGAGGTGCTCGCCCGGGTGCGACGAGACAAGCGCCGACGCCTCCTGATCGCGGTCGTGGCCGATATCGCCGACGGTGTCCGGTCGATGGGGGAGCTCGACTTCGCGCGGTTGTGTCGCCGGTACGGGCTCCCCGAACCGAACCGTCAGGCCATCCGGAAGGGACCACGAGGCCGGATCTACCTCGACGTGTACTGGGACCGATGGGGCCTTGTCGTCGAGATCGAGGGCATGCACCACGACGCCCCGGAGAACGCCGTGCCGGACGCGCTGCGGCAGAACAGCATCAGCATCCGCACGGGAACCGTGCTGCGAATCCCGCTCCTAGGTTTGCGAACCGACCGCGACGCGTTCATGGCCCAGGTCGAGGAGGCATTGCGTGCCGCCGGGGCTTCCGCCGCCTGAGCAGCGACCGCAACGTCCGTCAAGGTGAGCGTTACTGCGCACGTTCGTACGGACGTAACGACCGACCCGTCGGGAACGTCCGTCAGGGTGAGCGCGATAGCGCACGCTCGTACGGACGCAACGATCAGGAGACCGCGCGGGCGAGGTCGGCGACCGCGGCGACCAGCCGGCGGCCGCTGACCAGTGCGACGTCGTTGTGGTCGGCGCCCTTGATCTCCAGCCGCGCGTGCAGCCGCGGCGCGGCGTCGGCGACCGCGCGGCTCTGCTCGGCGGGCACGACGATGTCCGCGGTGCCGTACGCCACCACGACCGGCGCGTGTACGCGGCGGAGGTTGTCCGCGACCGGGTAGCGGTCGTGCAGCAGCAGCCGCACCGGCAGGTAGGGGTAGTGGTGCTTGCCGACGGAGGCGAGGTCGACGAAGGGTGATCGCAGCACCATGCCGGCCGGGGCGTGCTCGGTGGCCAGCTCGGTGACCACGGCCGAGCCGAGGCTCTCGCCGAAGTACAGCAGCCGCTCCGGTGCGACACCGGCCTTCTCGACGAGGTGCTCCCGTGCGGCACGTATGTCGAGCGCGAGACCCTGCTCCGACGGGGTACCGGGGTTGCCGCCGTAGCCCCGATAGTCGAACATCAGCACGCCCATGCCGCGGCGCATGAGTGCGCGCGCCAGCGGCGCCCGCTCCGAGCGGTCACCGCCGTTGCCGTGGGCCACCAGCACGGTGACGCCGCCGGCGCGGGCGGGCACGTGCCAGGCGCCGAGCTCGAGGCCGTCCGACGTCTGGAGCGTGACGTCACGACCGCCGTCGAACACCTGCGCGGCCGACTGCACGGGCTCCCCAGAAGGGAAGTAGGTCATCCGGCGCTGCAGGGCGGAGAGCACCATATGCACGAGTATCGCCTGCTTGGCCGCGGTTGTTGAGCGCCCGTCGCCGGCATGGTGTTCGCCCTCGGCGAACGCGGGAAGCGATCCCGATCGCGCGCGGTTGATGCATGCATGGCCGGGATGGACGAGTACTCGCGGACGGTGTCTGGAGTCGCCCGGCAGGTGATGCCCTCGGTGGCCGGCGTCTCGATCATGCGCGGTGGCGGCCGGTGGCAGGGCGAGGCGAGCGGCTCGGCGGTCGTGTTCACCGCCGACGGCTACATGCTCACCAACGCCCACGTCGTCGGCCGGCGCGGATCCGGCACCGCGTCGTTCACCGACGGACGGTCACGACCGTTCGACGTCGTCGGCGCCGACCCGTTGTCCGACCTCGCTGTCGTACGCGTACGAGGTGAGGCGCCGCCGCCGGTCCGGCTCGGCCGGGCGGACGACCTGGTCGTCGGCCAGCTGGTGGTCGCCATCGGCAGCCCGCTGGGCCTGGCGGGCTCGCTGACCGCAGGTGTCGTCAGCGCGCTCGGCCGGTCGCTGCCCACCCGCGACGGCGTGACCGCACGCATCGTCGAGGACGTCATCCAGACCGACGCCGCGCTGAACCCCGGCAACTCCGGCGGCGCGCTCGCGACCGCGAACGCCGAGGTCGTCGGCATCAACACCGCGGTCGCCGGCGTCGGCCTCGGCCTGGCCGTACCCATCAACGACACCACGCAGCGCATCATCGGCACGCTGATCAACGAGGGGCGCGTACGACGGGCCTTCCTCGGCGTCGTCAGCCACCCGGTGCCGCTCGCGCCCAACATCGCCGACCGGGTCGGGCAGAACGACGCGCTGCAGGTCGTCGAGGTGGTCTCCGGCAGTCCCGCCGCGACCGCCGGGCTCAAGTCCGGCGACGTGATGCTTCGGGCCGGCGGGCAGGCCACGACCGACGCGCAGTCGCTGCAGCGGCTGATGTTCGCCGACGCGATCGGCCGGCCGCTCGAGGTCACCGTGCTGCGCAACGGCGCCCTCGTCGACGTGGTCGCGCAGCCCGCCGAGCTCGCCGACGGCGGCCAGCGCGCCTGACCCGCGTAGACGCATTGACGCGTCACGCCAGGGGTGCTGAAGACGTATTGACGCGTCACGCCAGGGGTGCTGAAGAGGGATTGACGCGTCACGCCAGGGGTGCTGAAGAGGGATTGACGCGTCACGCCAGGGGT
>CBFGZI010000075.1:0-19091 GCA_965653225.1 uncultured Propionibacteriales bacterium
TCCGTGACGTACACGCGCCGGCCCGGTGGCCGCGTGTGCGACGCGGTCTGCGTCAACTGGTATGGGCGTTCAATGCGAGTTCGACCAGCGTGCGGGCAGCCGCGCGAGCCGCGTCCGCGGCCCCGGCGGCGCCGGCGATAGAGAAGGCGACGATGGCACCCTCGTGCAGGCTGAGTAGCTGGGTGGCCAGTTGGTCAGGTTGTTCGATCCCTGCCTCGGCGAGTGTGGCCCGGAACTGGTCAAGCAGCCACGTCTTCTCCGTCACGATGACCTGCCGGCCGGGGTGGTCGACGTCGGGTAGTTCGGCAAAGGCGTTGATGAAACTGCACCCACGGGTGCACTCGGTCAGCCAGTCAGGTAGCACATCAAACGGCGCCAGGACACGAGCGACCGGTTCGGCGCCGGTCTCCTCGAGTCGGGCGGTGACCATTGAGCGCCACCGTTGGTCCCGCACTTGCAGGTACGTCGTCACCAGGGTGTCCTTGGAGCCGAACCGGTCGTAGAGGGTCCTCTTGGTGACCCCGGACTCCGCAGCGATGGTGTCCACACCGACCGCGTGGATGCCTTGTTCGTAGAACAGCGCTGAGGCGACCTCGAGGATCCGTCGGGCACCGGGGGTCAACCCGTCGACGACGGCCGTCGGTGGCGAAGACACTTCGTGAAACTCCCTTGTGTTCACAGACCTGTATACCTAGGCTTGGGGCCAACTTCACAGATCAGTATACCGAGGAGGATAGATGCGGCTCGCGAGGCAAATGCTCAGCAGGTGGGTCCGGGAGTTCGCGGCGGGGGTGGACGCCGGCAACGCGATCCGACTCGGGCTTCCGGTGCGCGGGGACGTTCTGCGAGACGGCAACGTGTTACCGGCCGCCACGGCGATCGTTCCCGGCCGGTTCGCGCGCGTCCCGACGAACCGAAGAGGCGCGTAGGCATGGGACCGCGAGGCTGGCGGCGACGGCGGACGACGTTGATGCCGCTGACCGACGCTCTCGCCGCGCTCGGTGGTAACGGGACGATGGGGCGCCGCCACGACGTCGTTGCGCTGGCGGCGATGGTAGGCAGCGCGTCGCGCGCTGTGGACTTCGACGCTGACTTCCAGCTCATCAACCCGGCCCTGCGCGGGCGCCGAGAGGGGCTGTCGGCGATGCTGCGAGCAGGTCGCCAACCCGCTCCAGTCGATCTGGTCCAGCTGGGTGAGCTGTATTTCGTGAAGGACGGGCACCACCGCGTCTCGGCGGCCAAGGCCCTGGGCTGGGACAGCCTGCCGGCGCGGGTCACGCGGGTGTGCACAGTCGCCTACGCGATGAGCTGCCTGCGCACCGCACACCTACCGAGCAAGGCCGCCGAGCGCCGGTTCCTGGAGCGGGTGCCGCTGCCCGATGATCTCCGCCGCGACCTGTGGCTGGACGAGCCCGCGGACTGGGCGCGGCTGGCCGACTCGGCCGAAGCGTGGGCTTACCGCACGCGCAGCGGCCGCCCCCAATCACTCACAGCGCCCGCGCTTGCGGCGGCGTGGTGGTGTGAGGAGGTGATCCCGGTCCTGGACCGGGTGCGCGTCGGCGCTGCGCCGGGTCTGCGCGACGTGCAGTTGTATGTCACCGCACTCGCGGTGCGAGACCGGTTGGGATCGCTGGACTGGCCCGACGACCTCGCCGAGCGAGTCGCCACCGGATGAGCCATCCGGCCCCCTTCTCGCGGCGGTAAGACGCATCCATTTCGCCGATCGCGGCTGGACCGCGATGAGGCAATCCGGGCCGTGGCCGTTTGATGGTGTGCGAGCGCGTGGCCCTGCGGTTGCAGGGTCAGTTGCCCGGTCGGCTGCGTTGCCGGGAGGGTTGGGCGTCGGGCTGGTGGGCACTGGTGGTCGGTGCGGGGTGGATTGTCCGTGGCAGGCTGATGGCCAGCCAGGCGATGACGGCTGGGGCGAGAAAGACGAGGAACACGTGGTCCCAGCCGAGCAGCGCTGCGGCGGCAGCGGCTGCGAGTGGGGCGCAGAGGCCACCCAGGCCCCATCCGGTGAAGATGGCGCCGTAGGTGGCGCCGAGCCGTTCGGGGGGGACGACGTCTGCCGTGGTTGCGGGAGTGAGCGCGGACAG
Source organism: uncultured Propionibacteriales bacterium (assembly GCA_965653225.1). GTDB lineage: Bacteria > Actinomycetota > Actinomycetes > Propionibacteriales > Nocardioidaceae > JALZDI01. Next base: position 2,097 of record CBFGZI010000075.1, read on the forward strand.
GGCGCCGTACTGGGTGCCGAGCATGAGGAGCGCCGCCAGGGCGACGGTAGGGCTGTGGATGGTGGCAAGGAGGGTGCAGGCGAGGAGGAGGGCACCGGCGTTGAGGTGTAGGGACAGCGACCGTCCGACCCGGTCAGACACCGGGCCGGCGATGAGGCGCCCGAGGAGGTTGCCGGCGCTGAGCAAAGAGACGGCCATCGCGCCCACCGGTGGACCGGGGATGAGCTGGCCGGCGTGTGCGAACGCGGCCAGTGCGGGTGCGCTGCCCAACCCGAACGCGATCCACAGCCGCACCGTGGTCGCTGAGTAGACCGGGCCGCGACCGCTGCGGTGTCGGCGCTCCGGGGGGTGGGCGGGCAACAGCGCCGCGGCAACGATCAACGTCACGGCAGTGCCGACTGCCAGCACGCACAGCGTGGCTGCTCGACCAACGTGATCGAGCAACACCTCGGCGGCCGGTGCGAGGACGACGGTGCCAGCGGCGTAGGCGCTGACGACCAGACCCAGCACCAGACCACGGCCAACGGTGATGGCTCCCGCAACCCGCACCGCGGTCGCGTACCCGACCCCCGTTGCCAACCCCAGCACAACCCCAAACCAGACAACAAGAGCGGCAACCGACCCAGCCAACGCCGCACCGGAAAGCCCGGCCGTGGCGCCCACCGCGGTACCCAGCGCCAGCCGGCGTGGCGCGACCCGGTCCGCTGCTCGCCCACCGGCGAGCACACCGGTGGTGAACGCGGCCAGCCCGACCGAGAACACGATGGCCAGCGACTCATCGGGCACCAGAAGCTGACGGCTCAGGGTCGGCACGAAGACGTCCCAGGCGAACAGCGAGCTGACAGCCAGATCCAGCAGGACCGCGCCCGCCACCGCCCGCCGCTGCTGGCGAGTCAACCGCACCCATGGCCAAGAAGGAATGCAACGCATACAGCAGCGATCATCTCCCGGACTGGCAGGTGCGGAGTCGCGAGGTCAACCATGATGGCGGGTCCGCGCGTTCGACCAGCCAAGAGTATGCAGGCGCCCCGCCATGTAAACCGTTCACCGCAAAGCATTCTTGGGTGGCGAAGCCGATAACCCGAGCGGTCTGCTCCTCGGCCAGCGCTTGTGCGAGTCGGTTGCGCTGACAGTCCGACTTCCCCGCGGAGTGAGCGCAATCCGCAGGTGCGTTGACTCCGAAAGCCTGGGCTTAGAGCTGGGACACGGTGGCCCGGGCAAGTCGTTGCGCGATCTGTCGCTGGCTGAGTCCGTCATGCAGCCAGGTTCGCTGGTGCTTGGCGGAGGTGCCACGAGCCATGAGTCGCAACGCCAGTTGCTCGACCTCGTCCCACTCGCCGCTGTCCTCGAGGTCGTCCCTAAGTTCTCCAAGCAGCCCTTGCACCGCGACGGCCGCGCCGACCAGACGCCCCGCACGTATATCGAGCAGCCGCTCGCGCAGCCCGTACCGGGCGGCACGCCACCGAGCCGCGCGTAGCAACTCCGAACGGACCGACAGCGGCGGCTCCCCCCTCCGGACGCGCTTGGCCAACACGCGACACAACGACCGTACGAGTGCCGCATGCAGCACCGCATCATCGATGTCGGTGCACACGTCGGCGACCCGGAACTCGAGGGTCGGGTATCGCAGGGACGGCCGCACGTCCCAGTACAGGTGGCTGGCGTCGTCGATCACTCCAGCCGCCTTCATACCCTCAACCAGAGACAGATAAGTCGCCTCGTCCCCAAGTGCCTCCGCCGGACCGGCAACCGGCCAACGCGCAAACCACTGGGTGCGGTAGCTCTCATAACCGGTGTCGACACCCTCGTGAAACGGTGAACTGCCGGTCATGGCCAACAGCACCGACAGATAGGGACGAGCGTGGTCCATGACGGCCACAGCGGTGTCGAGGTCGGGGACGCGCACGTGCACGTGGCAACCGCAGATCACCTGCTGCAAGGCCAGCACACCCCACCGCTCCAGCATCGCCAGGTACCGCGGCCGGCAGGTGAGCCGCTGGTCACGCCAGGACGCAAAGGGATGCGTCGAGGCAGCCATGATGACCCCTCCGACGCTGGCCGCTGCCGCCGCCGCCTCCCGGCGGGAGGCCGCCAGCTCGCCCCGCAGCTCGTCGAGGGATCTGCACACCGACGTCGCGATCTCTAGCTGAGTGGTGGCGATCTCGGCATGCACCCTGCTGCCGAAGCCACCCGCAGCCGCCGCTTCAACCAAAGCATCATCATCGCGCAGCGCGAACGTCTCATCATCGAGGACGTGGTACTCCTCCTCGACACCAACGGTGGAGCCGACCAGTTCCTGCGCGCCTCCATGCGGTGCAACCGTCGCCGCGTCCTTCATCGGGTCCACAGCACGACCCCTCCTCATCCCCCACAACGCAGGTCCGACCCAGCCGTGCCCGGACCTCACGGGTTGTCGTACCCAGCAGCCCCCACGGCATTACCGCGCTCGGCGCAACGGCGACACCGACGCCGTTGCCCAGCAGCCGGGCCCGCGCGGCCAGCTTCGCCGGCACCTCCACCACGTCGCGGTCTCGGTTGTCTGGCGTTGGAGAGTCCGCGGGTGTGGAGTCCCTCGAGACGATGCTGATGGAGTCAGGGGCGGGCACCGAGGCCCGCCTCGAGAAGCTCGACCCGGAGAGACAGGAGCTGGTCACACCGTTCATCGCCGACTGGTGCCGCGGCGCCTCAGGAGCGCCCGGCACGGTGGCATCAGCGAGGACGGCAGGCCGGTGGCGGTGCAGATCTCCGGGCGTCGGCTTTGACCATATTGCTGTGCTGCGCGCGCCACAGTGGTTCGAGAACCACGCGCCTCACGACGGTCGTTCGCGGCCGCGCGTATCGGAGTAGCCGGGTCGGCTCGTTCAGCAACGACCGCGCTCACATCCGCATGATCTTCAGCTCGCGCTTGATCGCGGGCAGCTCCTTGCGCACGACCAGGGCGAGGCCGGCCACGATGGCGGCCAGGATCAGTGTCTTGAGCATCGCTCACCTCCCATCCCGTGCGTTCGCGCCTCGGACGTTGTGGTTCAGCCGGGCGGCAGGTTCGGCATCGCGTCCGCGATGGGGTCGCGCTTGTCGGGGTTGATGCCGGTCGAGCGACGCGAGTCCACGGTGCCGTCGCGATGGTGCCCGGACTGGGCGTCGAAAGGTCCGGCGTTGCCCTGCGCCACGCCCGGGACGTGCGACGGGTCATCGGGACGGACGTCGGGCTTGCCTACTCGGATCTTGGCCATGAGACCTCCTCTACCTGCGTTCGCTGAGCCTTTCGAAGAACCGGTCGACCTCGGGCCACACCAGGCTGCCGCCGGACAGCCCCTGCCACGTCCGCCGTACGACCGCCACCAGCCGGAAGCAGTCGTCGATCGGCACGACCCAGTGCTGGCTGCGCCCGCGGACAGTGTTGACCAGCAGCGCCTCGACCTCGGGCTCCAGGGCCCGGAGTGCCTCACACCGCTCGACAACGCCGCGCCACGCATCCGCGTCGACGTCCCACTGCGTCGCCCCGGCGGGGCTCGGGTAGTGCGCCGTGACCGTGCCGTCCGACTGCGGCACGAAGAACGCCAGGCCGACGGGAACGCCGAGGCCCGTGGTCGGCACCTCGGTGAGTCGAAGTCGGCGAAGCGGCACGAGCTTGTAGTGGCCGCCGCTGGCGGCGTCCTGGACGAACAGCAGTGAGCACGCCTGGCAGGCGCACATCACCGAGCGGCTTGTGGTGTCCAGCAGGTGCCGGTGCTGTCCCTGGACGGGGCTGCCGCACAGGTCACAGTGTTCCGACGCCTCCGCGCGCCGAGCGTCGGCGCTGCGGATGACACGCTCGAGCGCACCCCTCACGTGGTGCCCCCGACGTTCGCGGGCCGGTGCAGCAGCGCCTCGACGGGGATCATGGCTGGTGCCGCCTTCCCGTCACCGCCCTCCACCGACTGCACGTCCCTGAGCTCGGGCGCGAGGGCGAGGATCGACTCACGGACGGCGACCTCGAGGTCGGATGCCGACGACGAGCAGCTCTTGCAGCCACCACCGGACAGGCGGATGCGCGCGACCCCGTCGTCGACGCCGACCAGCTCCACATGTCCGCCTCGGGTCTCGACCTCGGCCCGCAACATCGCGACCGCGCGTTCGACCCGGCGCTGTACCGGATCGGGGTCGAGGTCGTGCAGCACCAGGAGGTGGCAGATCAGCTCGTCGTCGTGCAGGTGCGCGAGCAGCTCTTCATCGGCGTGGCCCATCACGCGGGCGAGAGCCTCGCCGTACACCTCGGTCAGTGTCTGGATCGCCTCCATCGCGGCGTCTGCCGTCGGCCCTGGGACCTGCTCGATCCGGTCGAGCAGGTCATCGAGCCGCGTCAGGCGCTGCCGGACCGTCGGGTCGTCTAGCCTGCGGTCGCTGTCGGGACCGTTGGCGTCAGCCATGCGTGGCCCCGAACATGGGCGAGTGCGTCTTCTCGATCGTGCGCCCACCGCCGACGTACATGTGCACGCCGCAGGGCAGGCACGGGTCGAAGCTGCGGACGGCGCGCATGATGTCGACGCCCTTGAAGTCGTCGGGGCCGTTCTCCTCGAAGATCGGCATGTCCTGCACGGCGTCCTCGTACGGCCCTGGCGTGCCGTAGGAGTCGCGCGGGCTGCCGTTCCACGGTGTCGGCGGGTACGGGTGGTAGTTGGCGATCTTGCCGTCGCGGATGACCAGATGATGCGACAACACACCGCGGACAGCCTCGTGGAACCCACACCCGATCGCCTCGTCGGGCACCTCGAAGTTCTCGAACACCTTCATGTCGCCGCCCCGCATACGTCCCATGGCCTGCTCGAGGACGTCTATGGCGATCGCCGCCGCGTAGGCGATGAAGTAGACCCGGGCGCGGTTGCGCTCGATGGCGTTCGACCACTGCGGGACCTTCCACTCCAGGGTCATCTCGGGTAGCTGCTCGCTCTTCGGCAGCGAGATCTGCACGCTCGAACCCGTGGACTTGACGTACGGCCGGTCGACCAGGCCCGCCAGAGCGGTGGTGTACAGCCGTGCGAACGCGCCGCCGCCGGTGTCGAGGGCGAGGTGGTCGCCGGTGCGCTGGTCCAGCCACCGCGGGCTCATCACCCAGCTGTACTTGTCGTCGAAGTCACGCTTCTGCGGGTTGGGCAGCGTGGTCTGGTTCCACGGATGGCGCATGTCGACCGGGTTGCCGAGCGGGTCGTGGGTCACCCATGGCTGCTCGTTCTTCCAGTCGTCGTAGAACGAGCTGCCCAGCAAGATCCGGATGCCGAGGTTGATGTCGACGAGGTTCGTCGTCACCAGCTCGCCGTCGACGACAACACCGGGGGTGACGTACATCGCGTTGCCCCACCGGTTCATCGTCTCGTATCGGTAGTCGCAGACGTTGGGGTCCTGCCATGATCCCCAGCAGCCGAGCAGCACGCGGCGGCGTCCAACCTCCTCGTACCCGGGAAGCGCCTCGTAGAAGAAGTCGAAGACGTCGTCGTTCATCGCCACCTGGCGCTTCACGAAGTCGAGGATCGACAGCAGCCGCGACAGGTAGTCGGTGAACAGCGACGGCTCGGGCATGGTGCCCACCCCGCCGGGGTAGATCGTCGAGGGGTGTACGTGCCGCCCCTCCATCAGGCAGAACATCTCCCGGGTGACCCTGCTCATCTTCAGCGCCTGCTTGTAGACCTCACCCTCGAACGGGTTGAAGGCCCGCATGATGTCCGCGATTGTGCGGTAGCCGTGTACGGCCGCGTGAGGCGCCTCAGTGCTCTCGGCCCGCCGCAGGACGCTGGGGTTGGTCTCCTTGACCATCGCCTCGCAGTAGTCCACGAAGACGAGGTTGTCCTGGAACAGTGTGTGGTCGAACATGTACTCGGCCGCTTCGCCGAGGTTGACGATCATTTCCCCTAGCGGCGGTGGCTTGACGCCATAGGCCATCTGCTGGGCGTACACCGAGCAGGTGGTGTGGTTGTCACCGCAGATGCCGCAGATGCGGCTGGTGATGAAGCCCGCGTCGCGCGGGTCCTTGCCCTTCATGAACACCGAGTAGCCACGGAACATCGACGAGGTGCTGTGGCACTCCGCGACGCGCTGGTTCTCGAAGTCGATCTTGGTGTAGATGCCCAGGTTGCCGATGATCCTGGTGATCGGGTCCCAGGACATCTCGACCAGCTGACCCTGCTCCCGCTCGCCGGCCTTGCGCTCGGTGACTGTCATCGTCCTTCGTCCTCCTGTGCTCGTCGTCGGTCAGCGGGTGGTGCTCTGCGCGCGCCAGCGTGGGTCGTAGCCGCTGGTCAGCTCGGGCTTGTTGTGGCGCCACTTGGGCTCCTTGTTCAGCGCCTCGTTGGTGATTCCGCGAAGCCTGCGGATGATGAGGCCGTACGGCGTGCCCAGCGCAGAGGACAGGCTGCCGCCCGGCGGCATGTCCATGAACGGCATGAACTTGTCGGGGAAGCCCGGCATGGTGCAGCCGATGCAGATGCCACCCACGTTGGGGCAGCCCCCGATGCCCCTCATCCAGCCACGCTTGGGCACGTTGCAGTTGACGACCGGCCCCCAGCACCCGATCTTCACCTGACACTTGGGTGAGTTGTAGTCGAGCGCGAACTGGGACTGCTCGTAGTACGAGCCGCGGTCACAGCCCTCGTGCACGGTCCTGCCGAAGATCCACTGTGGCCTCAGCTGCTCGTCCAGCGGCGGCGGCGGTGCCGCGCCCGCCGCGTGGTAGAGGAGCCAGGCCAGCGTCTCCATGAAGTTCTCCGGCTGCACCGGACAACCGGGGACGTTGACGATGGGCAGCCCCGCGGCGGACTTGAAGTCCCAGCCCAGGTAGTCCGCCAGCCCCATGCTGCCGGTGGGGTTGCCGGCCATCGCGTGGATCCCGCCGTAGGTGGCGCAGGTGCCGATGGCGACGACCGCGAACGCCTTGGGCGCCAGGTTGTCGAGCCACCAGTCGAGGGTGAGCGGGTCACCCGTGACCAGATCGTTGCCGAACGACGTCCAGTAGCCGTCACCGTTGATCTTCTCGTTGGGGATCGAGCCCTCCATGACGAACACGAACGGGTTCGGAGAGTCCCCGCGGGCGGCCGCGCGGAACGGCGCGAGGAAGTCCTCACCGCCCAGGGTCGGGGAGAGCACCTTGTTGTACAGGTTGACCTTCGGCAGTCCCGGGATCAGGCCGAGGACGACGTCCTCGATGGAGGGCTGGTCGGAGGCCGTCACCGACACGGTGTCGCCGTCGCAGCTCATCCCCTCCGAGATCCAGAGGATGTCGACCTCGTTGACCCCCGTACTTTGTCCGGACCTGCCGGCATGGGTGGGCGCTGTCATGGGGATGGCCTTCCTGTGGTGGACGGGATGCTGGAGGCGGTTGCGGCGGCCTCCTGAAGAGCCAGCTCGGTGGTGATGCGCACGGCCTCGTCGACGGCAGCCTCGACAGGTGCGGACAGGCCCATGCGCTCCTCGATGTCGACGGGCTGGCATCCGACGACGAGCACGCGAGCGACCCGACCTCCGAGCCCCTGCAGGACGCGCAGGACGACGTCGGGGCTCATGGAGTGCGCATCGACCAGTCCGGGTCGGCCATCGAGCGCGGGGGTGCCGGCGTCGAGCACCGCGATCGTCGCCGGCGCCTCATCGAGAGGTACTGCGTCGACCAGGATCACGGTGTCGTAGCGGTCGTCGAGCAGCTCGTAGGCCAGGTGCACGCCGCGGATGCCGAAGTCGGCGACGTCGACTGCGGCGGGCAGCCCGGCGGGGTCGATCCGGCGTACGACCTCGACGCCGAAGCCGTCGTCGGCCAGGAAGACGTTGCCGATGCCGGCGACGAGGACACGCCGTGTCTCACTCACGGCGCACCTCCTTCTCGCCGAGTGGCTCGACCTCCTCGGGTGCGAAGTAGTGGTAGCGGCCGTACCACTGGTGCAGCTCGGCACTGGGATCGTCGTCGATCGTCACCGCGACGTGCTGCGCGCCGTCGACGTCGAGGAATACGGCTTCGACGGTCGCCGTGCGGCCGGCGAGGAACATGTCGTGCGCGTCGCTGCCGCGCCTGCGGGGCCGCAGCCGCACCCGGCTGCCTTTCGCGACCGCGACACCGTCGACCAGCACGCTGTCGGTGTCGGGTGAGACCGAGGCATCGGCGCCGGGGTTCCACCACGGCACCTCCGGCCGTGCGGGCGCGGAGTCCTGGGTGTCCTCGGTTCGTCGCGCCGGGCGCAGGGAGCGGATCGCGCCGTGCAGTCGCTCCATGACCTCGGGCGGCATGGAGTCGACGCGGTCGACGATGGCGGCCGCTCGCGGGTCGGTGGCCCTTGCCTCCTGCTTCTCGTCGTCGGTCAGCGTCAGCGTCCGTAGCGACAGGATCTCGTCGATCTCGGAGGCGTCGTGCAGGTCGCCCGGGCTCTCCGGGGCGACCCGGGGGTGGTCGTAAAGGATGATCGGGGACGCGAGCACCAGGTCACGGGTGCCGTCGGGTCCGGCGAGCACGGGGAAGGTGCGGACGTTCACGCAGGCCTTCGCCTCCCGGGCTGCCCAGGCCGGCGGGTCGAGCAGGGAGATGAACGCTCCGGCGTTGAGTGCGTACATCGTGTGCGTCGAGATAAGGCAGCGCCGCAGCGCCTCGTGGCGCGGTGCCGCGACTGAGGTCTCCTCGTCGGAGTTCTCCACCCGCACGCGCAGTCGGTATGTCGGGAAGGGCGTCAGCGGGGTGTCCGCCGTCAGCCGCACCAGGCCCCGGACCGGCCAGCGCGTGCGTGTGACGCGTCCACGTACGACCCCGCGGTCGTCAAACGCGTCCTCCGACCACTCGCTGGCGGGCGCGTCGACGCTCACCCGCCGCTCACTGCCGAGCAGGTCGCGCACGCTCAGGACGATGTCGACCTCGCGCGGGACGGCCTCGTCGAACGGCACCTCGGCACGGCCTCCGAGGTCGAGCCGTTCCACGGGTGCGTAGCCGCCGTCGGGCAGCAGCTCCTCGACGGCCTTGGCCTGGACCTGCAGGTAACGCAGCCGCACGTGCACGACGGCCGTCTCCGGCGCCTCCAGCAGGCACTCCGTCTGCTGCCACCACGACTCCGCGGAGCCGGCGACGCTGTCGGCGACGGGACCTCGGGCCTCGACCCACCTGCGCGGCGCCAGCACACCGAACTGCCAGCGGACCTGGTTCTTTCCCGAGGACCTTCGGTAGGGGTAGAGGAGGTAGCCCTCGTAGAGCACGGCGTCGGCCACGGCGCGGGCGGCGTCGAATGCGGTCGGCGTCTCGATGACCGCGCGGGCTGCATCCGGGTCCGTCACGTCTCGGCCACCCCCTCCAGGCGCGGAGCCTCGTGATCGCGCTCCCCGAGGTGCGAGGCGTGGTCGCGCAGCCAGTCGTACCAGGCGTCGAGCCCCTCACCGTTGGTCGCGGACAGGGGGAGTACCTCGATGCCCGGGCGCACCTGGCGCAGGTCGCGCAGGAAGCCACCAAGGTCGAAGTCGAGGTAGGGAAGCAAGTCGACCTTGTTGAGGACGACGACGTCGCCGCTGGCGAACATGTGGGGGTACTTCAGCGGCTTGTCGGGGCCCTCGGTCACGGACATGATGACCGCGCGGTGTTCCTCACCGAGGTCGAACAGCGCGGGGCACACGAGGTTGCCGACGTTCTCGATGAACAGCAGTGAGCGCGGTTCGGGTTCCAGGGTCGCCAAACCACGGCGCAGCATCTCGGAGTCGAGGTGGCATCCCGCACCGGTGTTGACCTGCACGACCGGCGCCCCTGTCGCCCTGATGCGCTCGGCGTCGAGGTGCGTCTCCTGGTCGCCCTCGACCACAGCCAGCGGCAGCTCACCGGCAAGGTCGCGTGCGGTCCGTTCGAGCAGGGTCGTCTTGCCCGAGCCCGGCGAGCTCATCAGGTTGACCGCGAGAATGTGGCGTGCACGCAGCCACCGCCGGTTCTGAGCGGCGGTCACGTCGTTCTTCGCCAGGAGGTTCTGCTCGAGCCGGATGGTACGAGGCTGTCCCGCCGGTGGCGTGGTCGAGCAACCGCAGGTCCCGCACATCGCCTCAGACCACCTCCACGGCCGTGATCCGCAGCTCCTGCCCACCGAGCACGGAGACGTCGGCGCTGCCGCACCGGCAGAGCATGATCGGGCTGTCCGGCTCGAACTCGGTCGCGCAGGCGCGGCAGCGTGCGCGACCGGGCGGCTCGACGATGTCCAGCCACGCGCCTTCGAGGGTGGTGCCGGCACAGACCAGCTCGAAGCAGAAGCGGATCTGGTCGGGGAGTACGCCGGAGATCCTGCCGATCTCCAGTCGCACCCCGGTGATACGTGCGCCGTCCATCCGCTCGGCGATCGTGTCGACGACGCTCTGGGTGATGGACAGCTCATGCATCGGGCGCACCGGTCAGCAGATCCTCGGCAGCGGGTCGCCCACGAGCATGTCGACGACCCGAGTGCCGCCGAAGGTCGTGTTGAGCAGCACCATGCCGGGCGGGTCGTCGGCGACACGTCCGATGACAGCGGCGTCGCGGCCAAGGGGGTGGTTGTGCATGGCGGCCAGAGCGTCGTCGGCCGCGTCACCGTCGACGAACGCGACGATGCGGCCCTCGCAGGCGATGTACAGCGGGTCGATGCCCAGCAGCTCGGAGGCACCGCGCACCTCGGTGCGCACCGGCACCCGTGCCTCGTCGACCACGACGGCGACGTTGGCGCTGTGCGCGACCTCGTTGAGAATCGTGGCGACGCCGCCGCGGGTGGCGTCACGCAGCGCCCGGACTCCCGGTACGGCGGTCAGCAGCGCATCGACCAGACCGTGCGCGGCCGCGGTGTCGGACTCCACGTCGGCCTCGATGTCCAGCTCGCCGCGGGCCAGCATGATCGTCACACCGTGCTCGCCGATCGGGCCGGACACCAGGACGGCGTCGCCGGGCCGGACGGTGCAGATCCCGAGCGTGCCGTCGTGCTCGATGCGTCCCACGCCCGCGGTGTTGATGTAGCAGCCGTCGGCCTTGCCACGCTCGACGACCTTGGTGTCACCGGTCACGACCTGCACCCCGGCGTTACGTGCGGCCGCCGCCATCGACTCGACGACCCGCACCAGGTCGGCGATCGGAAAGCCCTCCTCCAGGATGAAGCCCGCGGTGAGGTACAGCGGGCGGGCGCCGCTCACGGCGAGGTCGTTGACGGTGCCGTTGACCGCCAGGTCGCCGATGTTGCCTCCGGGGAAGAACAACGGCGAGACGACGAACGAGTCGGTGGTGAGGGCCAGCCGTCCGTCGGTGACGGTCAGCTCCGCGCCGTCCTCGAGGGGCTCGAGCAAGGGGTTGCGGAAGGCTTCGAGGAAGACCGCCTCCACGAGCGTCTGGGTGGCCTTTCCGCCCGAGCCGTGTGCCAGCGTGACGCGCTCCTCCCGGACCTTGGCGCGTCGGCGACGCGCCTTGTCGATCCGGTCGAGCACCTGCTGCTCGCGTTCGCTGGGGACGGCGACCTTGTCGGCAACGCGCTCGCTCATACCTGGCTCGCCTCCTGCACCCGCCGCCGGGTGAAGCGCCCGAAGTTGTAGTACGCGGCGCAGGCGCCCTCTGGCGAGACCATGCACGTGCCGATCGGCGTCTCGGGTGTGCACGCCGTGCCGAAGACCTTGCACTCCCACGGTTTGAGCACGCCCTTGAGCACCTCGCCGCACTGGCACGCCTTGGGGTCTGCCACGCGTACGCCGGGGATGTGGAAGATGCGCTCGGCGTCGAACGCCGCGTACTTCTCCCGGACCCGCATGGCCGAGTGCGAGATGAAGCCGAGCCCGCGCCACTCGAAGTAGGGCCGCAGCTCCATGACTTCGGTGATCGCCTTCAGCGCGACGAGGTTGCCGTTCCAGGGCACAACGCGGGTGTACTGGTTCTCCACCTCGGAGCGGCCGGCGCGTAGCTGCAGCATCAGCATGTAGATCGACTGCAGGATGTCGAGGGGCTCGAACCCGGCGACGACGACGGGGCGGCCGTAGTCGCGGGCGATGAACTCGTACGGCCGGCACCCGATGACCGTCGACACGTGTCCGGGTCCGATGAAGCCGTCGAGCCGCAGGTCGGGCGAGTCGAGGATCGCCTTGATCGCCGGGATGATCGTGATGTGGTTGCAGAAGATGGAGAAGTTCTGCAGACCCTCCTGCGCTGCGCGGAGCACGGTCATCGCGGTGGACGGTGCCGTGGTCTCGAAGCCGATGGCCATGAAGACCACTTGGAGGTCGGGGTTCTGCCGCGCGATCTTCAGTGAGTCGAGCGGGGAGTACACCATGCGGATGTTGGTGCCCTCGGCGTTGGAGTCGAAGAAGTTCCCACCGGAGCCGGGGACACGCATCATGTCGCCGAATGAGGTCATCAGCACGCCCGGCTGGCGGGCGATGTGGATCGAGTCGTCGATGCGGCCCATCGGGATAACGCACACCGGGCAGCCCGGTCCGTGCACAAGCTGGATGCTCTCGGGCAGGTAGTCCTCGAGGCCGTGCTTGTAGATGGTGTGCGTGTGGCCGCCGCAGACCTCCATGAACTTGTACTTCCGGCCGGGTTCGCACAGGCCGGTGATCTTGGCGGAAAGGGCGCGAGCCTTCTCGGCGTCGCGGTACTCGTCGACGAAGCGCACGGGACGTCCCCTCAGTCGATCTTCGAGTCGCGTAGGGCGGCCAGCTCGTCCTCGTAGGACTGGCCGATGCCCTCCAGGAGGTCCAGCACTGCCTTCGCCTCCGCCTCGTCGACCTTGCTCAGCGCGAAGCCGACGTGGATGAGGATCCAGTCGCCGGGCACCGGTGGGTCGTCGGCCAGCAGACCGACATTGACCGACCGGCGCACACCGCTCACGGACACCTTCGCGAGGTCCGGTCGATCCTGCTGGATCTCGATGACCTCACCCGGGATGGCAAGACACATGCCCTTCACCGGCTTTCCGGAGTGCTACCCCGTGGAGCGCCCCATGTGTTGGCTGGCGAGGCTGGCCACGGTCAGCTCCCACAACACGTGGTAGAGCGTGGTCTGGGCCTCTTGTATGCGGTGTACCGAGGCCGACGGGACCACGAACATGTGGTCGATGGTGTCGAGCTCGGCCATCTTGCCGCCTTCGTACCCGGCCATGCCGACGGTCAGCATGCCTCGGCGGTTGGCCTCGTCGAAGGCGGGGAGCAGGTTGGCGGAGTTGCCGCTGGTCGACAGGCCGACGGCGATGTCGTGCTGCTGCCCGAACGCGGCGATCTGGCGGGAGAACACCACGTCGAACGACACATCGTTGGCGAGTGCGGTGATCACCGCGACGTCGTTGGTCAGCCCGAAGGCCGGCAGCGCCGGCACGTCGCCGCCGGGGCAGAGGAAGAGGCTCACCAGGGCCTGGGAGTCCGTGGAGCTGCCACCGTTGCCGAAGGCGAGCAGCCGACCGCCGGCGCGGAACCGAGCGGCCATCTGTTCGGCGCAGGCCAGGAGACGCGCACCGTCGCGCTCCAGCACTCGGTCACGCAGTTCCTGGATCTCCTGCGCCTTCGTGACCGTTGACCGGCGTACCTCCGCGAGCACCGACTCGACGTCTCCGGCCCCGGAGTAGAGGAAGGGGTACAGCGACTCGACACCGCCGCCGGCATTCGGGGGGTCGCCGGTCATGTCGTCTCTCCGTCGACCACGGCGATCGCCTCGCCGGCATGAACCAGAACGGTGTCGCCGGCCGAGGCGGAGACGAGCGCGACGCTGACCTCCTCGCGTCGGCCGGAGCCCGCGTCGACGACGGCCAGCTGGTCGTCGAGGAGCCGGAGCACCCGCACCTCGACGGCGATGTCGGAACAGGTCACGCAGTGGTCGTCGTTGCAGGTCGGCGCGCCGGCTCGGGCTTCGCCGGTCATGACGCGATCACCTGCGGTTCGAGCACGCCCGGCTGCTCGAAGAACACGTGCACCAGCTCCCACAGCACGTGGTAGGTGGTCACCTGCGTCTCCTTGACGACGCGCGGGTCGCTCGAACGGGCCACGAGGAGGTGGTCGGCCTCCTTGCCGGAGACCACCGCACCTCCGTCCCCGCCGACCAGCGCGACCGTGAGCATGCCGAGGTCGCGCGCGCACCGCAGCCCGCGTACGACGTTCTCGCAGTCGCCGTCGGGAGACAGCCCCATGGCGATGTCGGCGGGCCCGGCGAGGCAGCGGATCTGATGGGCGAAGGTCTCCTTCAGGCCCGCGCTTCTTGCGATCCCGGTGAGGGTCGCGACGTCAGCGGTCAGCGAGACAGCCGGCAGCGCACGTTTTCCCACGATCACCGGGTGTACGAACTCGACGGCCACGTGCTGCGCATCGGTGGACGCTGCTGCGTTGCCGAAGACGACGAGCTTGCCCCCGGCGTGGAACCGCAGCGCCATCGCGTGGCAGGCACGGGCGACATCCTCGGCGTGGCGGGCCAGGTCGTCGAACGGTTCGACCCGGCGCTCGAAGAGGGTGGCAACCATTCCGGCTTCGTCCTGTGCCCAGGCCATGGTCACCACGTCCTCCCGAGGAGCGGGACAGGTGGCGTTCACACTAAGTGCAGTGACCCATGTCACACAATGGCTGATCGGTGAAGGATCGACGAGGCGACCACTGCCTGCCCCAGGCTGATGCCGCCGTCGTTGGTCGGCACCCGTGCGTGGGTGAGCACCCGCAGTCCACCGTCCTCGAGGACGCGGGTCGTGCGGTCCAGCAGCAGCAGGTTCTGGAACACGCCTCCGGACAGCGCGACGGTCTGCAGGCCGGTGGCGGAGCGCAGCGACAGACAGGTGCGCAGGATCAGGTCGGCGACGCCGTTGTGGAACCGAGCCGCCACTGTCTGGCGCGAGACCCTGGCTCGCCGCTCCTCGATGCAGGCGCGCAACAGGTCGCCGGCCTGGACGACCTGGAGGTCGCCGCTGGTGATGTTCGCGCGGTAGGCGCCGGTCTCGCGCGGGTCGGCGAGCTGCTCGAGCTCGATCGCGGCCTGTCCCTCGTAGTTGACCGCGTCGCGAACGCCGAGCAGGGCCGCGGCGGCGTCGAACAGGCGGCCGGCACTCGAGGTCGAGGGCGAGCCCAGCCCGGAGCGGGCCACCGCCACGACGTCGGACCATTCCGTGCCATGACGCCGTGCGACCGCAAGGTCGTCGACGTCCTCGACGCCGAGTGCGTCCAGGTAGGCCGCCGCCATCCGCCACGGCTGGCGGATGGCGGTGGCGCCGCCGGGCATCGGGACCGGAGCCAGGTGACCGAGCCTGCGGAAGCCGGCGAGGTCGGCGAGCAGGAACTCTCCGCCCCAGATGGTGCCGTCGGTGCCGTACCCGAGACCATCGAACGCGACCCCGATGACCGGGCCGCGCTCGCCGTTGTCGGCGAGGCAGGAGGCGATGTGTGCGTGGTGGTGCTGCACGCCGACGAGACACGCGTCGCCGTTCGCCTCGCGGTCGCGCGCGTACTTGGTGGGCAGGTACTCCGGGTGAAGGTCATGTGCAACCACGTCAGGACGCACGTCGAAGAGCTCCTCGAAGTGGTCGATGCCGCGCCGGAAGGCCATCAGCGTCTCGAAGTTCTCGAGGTCGCCGATGTGGTGCGACAAGAAGGCATGACGACCCTTGCCGATGCAGAAGGTGTTCTTCAGCTCCGCACCGCACGCCAGCACAGGCCGTGCGAAGTCCTCACGCACGGGCACCGCCGTGGGCACGAAGCCACGCGAGCGCCGCTGCAACTGGCCACGCCCTCGGAACGGGCGCACGACCGAGTCGTCGGTGCGGACGTGGATGGGTCTGTCGTGCGTGAGGAAGGCATCGGCGATGCCGGCCAGCGTGGTGAGCTCCTCGTCGCGGTAGACGATCGGCTCATCGGAGACGTTGCCGCTCGTGAGCACCAGAGGAGCCCCGAGCTCGGACAGCAGCAGATGGTGCAGCGGCGTGTACGGCAGCATCAGCCCGAGCCGCCGGTTTCCCGGCGCCACCGCGTGGGCTACGGCTGCGTCCGCGACCCGGGGGAGCAGCACGATCGGCCGGCGGCGGTCCCGCAGGAGACTTTCGCCCAGGTCGTCCACCTCGCACAGCGCACGCGCGGCGTCCAGGTCCGGGACCATCACGGCGAACGGCTTGTCCTCGCGGTGCTTGCGGCTGCGGAGCGCGCTCGCCGCGGACTCGTCCGCCGCGACGACCGCCAGGTGGAAGCCTCCGAGGCCTTTGACGGCGACGACCTGGCCGTCGAGCAGGCGTGCGACCGCCGCGGTCAACGGGTCGCCGGGCACCTCGTGGCCGCCGTCGAGCATTGATAGCCGGGGCCCGCAGGCCGGGCAACACACCGGCTGCGCGTGGAAGCGCCGGTCGGCCGGGTCGGTGTACTCCGCATGGCACGCCGCGCACATGGTGAACGCCGACATCGTGGTGCGGTGGCGGTCGTAGGGGACGCCGCGCACGATCGTGAACCGCGGCCCGCAGTTCGTGCAGTTCACGAACGGGTAGCGGTGGCGCCGGTCCGCGGGGTCCCACATCTCGGCCAGGCAGTCATCACAGGTCGCCATGTCGGCAGACACCTGGGTGGTCGGCGACTCGGCCGAGCGGCTCGGCAGGATCGTGAAGCCGTCGGACCCGACGGGCTCGGTGAGCGTGGCGTCGACGCGCTCGATAACCGCCAGCGGCGGTGCCTCCCTGGGGAGAGTCTCGAGGAACCGCTCGGTGGCCGCGCGGGTGCCCTCGACCTCCGCGAACACACCGGCGGCGTCGTTGCCGACGTGCCCGGTCAGCCCGAGTCGTGTGGCCAGTGCGTGCACGAACGGTCGGAAGCCGACGCCCTGGACCAGCCCCTCGACGCGTACGGCGACGCGGACACGATCGGTCACAGGCCGAGTCTCCCCGCTGCCGCCCGGCCCGTCGACCGTGGAGTGCGTTGCACGGGCAGCCTGTCGGAAGATTGCAGCCCGGATGAACGCCGGCGCGTAGGGGACCGAGCAGACAACGGAGCCGCCGTGGACCCCCGACGAGGACACCGTCGAGCACGCGAACCTGACCGCGTACATGCGGTGGCTGCGGGAGGAGCGCG
>CBFGZI010000076.1:0-18757 GCA_965653225.1 uncultured Propionibacteriales bacterium
GTGTTACGGGCGCCGGGTCGGGCGCCGGGTCGGGCGCCGGGTCGGGCGCCGGGTCAGGGTGTCAGCGACGCGCGGCGTTTGCACAGTTGCACCGAAGAGTGAGTCGCGGTCGGGTCCATCGCACCCTTGAACCAAAACTTGCCGATGGCGAGAACCCACCGACCGAAGTGACGATGTGACGATGTGGCTACGTCGGCCGTCGTCGCCACGTGGCAGGGTTCGGGTCATGGCGGCATGGCAGGAGCTCTCCGAGCAGGCTCCGGACCTCGCGAGCGCGGTGCGGGACCGCTTCGCTGTACGCAGGCACTGCACGATGGCCACGTTGCGCAAGGACGGCGCACCGCGGATCAGCGGTACCGAGGTCGAGTTCTCCGACGGTCAGCTGTGGATCGGCAGCATGACCGGAGCGCTGAAGGCCCTCGACCTGCGGCGTGACCCGCGGCTGGCACTGCACTCACCGACGGTCGACCCGCCGGAGGACAACCCCAGCGACTGGGCGGGCGAGGCGAAGATCGCGGGACGGGCGGTCGAGGTCGACAACGACGATCCCGACGACCGCTCCCACCGTTTCCGCATCGAGATCGACGAGGCCGTGCTCACCCGCGTATCCGGCGACCGGCTGGTCATCGAGTCGTGGCACGACGGCCGCGGGGTGGAGCGCCGCACCCGTACCTAGGTTCAGACGGTCCGGCGGGTCCGTCGCTAGGCGTGCGCCATCTCCTCCGCCGTGAGCGCACGCAGGATGCAGAACTCGTTGCCCTCCGGGTCGGCCAGTACCACCCAGGACACGTCGGCGCCCTGACCCACTGACACCCGGCGGGCACCGAGCCCCTCGACGCGACGGACCTCGGCATCCTGGTCGTCGGGCCGCAGGTCGAGGTGCAGCCGGTTCTTCACCGACTTCTCCTCGGGCACGCGCAGGAACAGCAGGTCCGGTGCCACGCCGTCCTCCGGGCTGCCCTTCGGCGGCTCGAGCACCACCTCGTGGTCGCTGTCGTAGGTTCGCCGCCAGCCGAGCACGTCGGTCCAGAACGAGGCCAGGCTGCCGGGGTCGCGGGAGTCGATGCACAGGCACTGCACGCGGATCGTCATGTGCTCAACCTGCCGGTGCTGCGTGGACGCCGTCCACCGGTTTTGAGCCGGCGCAGATACTTTGACGCGTCACGCCCAGGTTGGTGCGCAGAAACTTGACGCGTCACGCCCAGGTTGGTGCGCAGAAACTTGACGCGTCACGGGAATGACCGACGCGCGTCAGGCGCCGGAGAAGACGATCCGTCCCACGGTCTTACCGTCGGCCAGCCGCTGCACGCCGTCGGGCACGTCGTCGAGCGACAGCCGCTCGCTGACCAGTGGCTTGGCGACTCCCTGGTCGGCCAGCTTCGTGAGCTCCTCGTGGCAGGTGCGGATCGCGGCCGGGTCCTTCTCGTTGTACAGGCCCCAGTGCAGCCCGACGATCGAGTAGTTCTTGATCAGCGCGTGGTTGAGACGCGCGGTCGGCACCTCGCCGCTCGCGAACCCGATCACCAGGATCCGGCCCTCGAACGCGATGCACTTGGTCGAGCGCGCGTAGGCGTCGCCGCCGACCGGGTCGTAGACCACGTCCGCGCCACGTCCGTCGGTGGCCTCCTTGACCGCGGCGACGAAGTCCTCCTCCTTGCGGTCGATCACCAGGTCGGCACCGAGACGACGGGCCGTCTCGGCCTTCTCCGGGCCGCCGACCACGCCGATCACGGTGGCGCCGGCGGCCTTGCCCAGCTGCACCGCGGCACTGCCGACGCCGCCGGCGGCCGCGTGCACCAGCAGCGTCTCCCCCGGCTGCAGGTGCGTACGGCGGTGCAGCGCGAACCACCCGGTCTGGTAGCCGATGTAGAACGCGGAGGCCTCGGCGTCGTCGAGCGCGGGTGGCGCGCTGAACGTGCGCGCCGCGGCCATCAGCGTCAGCTCGCCGAAAGCGCCGGTCGGCAGGTCGGGCGCGCCGATCACCCGGTCGCCGGCCGCGAACCCGCTCACGTCGTCCCCGGCCTGCACGACCTCGCCGCACAGCTCGATACCCGGCGTGAACGGCAGCGGCGGCCGCACCTGGTACTCACCGCGGCACAGCAGCACGTCCGGGAAGTTGGCGGCCACGGCACGCACGCGTACCAGCAGCTGTCCCGGTCCCGGCTGCGGGTCGTCCACGTCGTCGTGGTGCAGGACCTTGCCCGGCTCGCCGAGCTCGTGCACCCGCCATGCCCTCATACTGTGCTCCTCGCGTGGTTCGGTCGCGTCAGGTCGCGTCGATGCGGTCCTGGAGGCGGCGCATCCCGGCCAGCCAACGGTCGGTGTCGTCGGCGCGCGCGGTGTAGTAGTCGTGCACCTCCGGATGCGGCAGTACCAGGAACCGGTCGTCGTGCAGACCCTCCCACAGCGTCTCGGCCACCTGCTCGGGCTCCAGGGCGCCATCGCGCAGCAGCACGTCGGCGGCGGCACCGGTGGACTGCAGCATCTGCGTACGCACGCCCTGCGGGCACAGGCACTGCACGACGATGCCGCGTTGGCCGTACGTCGCCGACAGCCACTCGGCGTGGGCCAGCGCCGCATGCTTGGTCACGGAGTACGGCGCGGAGCCGAGCATGGTGAGCAGGCCAGCTGCCGAGACCGTGGCCACGAACCGCCCGCTCCCCCGCTCCAGCCAGCGCGGCACCAGCAGCCGCGCCGCGCGCACGTGCGCCATCACGTTGACGTCCCAGGCGTGCGCCCAGACGTCCTCGGGAGCCTCCGGCCCGCCTTCCGGCGCCACGCCGGCGTTGGCGAAGTAGACGTCGATGTCGCCGAGGTGCCCGGTCGCGGCGTCGACCAGGTGCCGCACGCCGTCCTCCGCGGCGGCGTCACCGGGTACGGCCAGGCCCTGCACCTCCTCGGCGACCGCCTTCGCGGCGTCGGCGTCGAGGTCGTTGACGACGACCCGGGCACCGCCCTGGGCCAGCCGGCGCGCGATCGCGCGACCGATGCCCTGACCGGCTCCGGTCACCACGACACCGGCACCGTCGAAGGCACCGTCGAGCGCGGCCATGCTCACACACCGCCCGTCAGCGTGATTCCCCCGTCGATGACCAGCGTCTGCCCGGTGACCCAGGCCGCGTCCGAGGACAGCAGGAACGCCACGGAGCCGGCCACGTCCTCGGGCACGCCGAGCCGCTTCATCGGGTACGCCGCCGAGACCTCCTCCTCCTTGCCCTCGTACAGCGCGGTCGCGAACTTGGTCTTCACCACCGCGGGCGCCACGGCGTTGACCCGGATGTCGGGACCGAGCTCGACCGCGAGCTCCTCGGTCAGGTGGGACAGCATCGCCTTGGTCGCGCCGTAGAACGCGATGCCCGGCGCCGGCTTCAGCGCCGCCACCGACGACACGTTCACGATCGCGCCGCCGTTGTCGGACATCCACGCCTTGTACACCTGCTGCACCCACGACAGCGCGGCGAGCGCGTTGACCTCGAAGATCTTGCGCGCCGCGTCGAGGTCGAGGTCGACCAGCCGGCCGTACACCGGGTTTATGCCGGTGTTGTTGACCAGCAGGTCGACCCGGCCGAACGCGTCCATGGTCTTTGCCACCGCGTCGGCCTGGTGGTCCTCGTCGTGCGCCTTGCCCGCGACCGCGATCGCGTGCTCCGGGCCGCCGAGCAGCTTCACCGCCTCGTCGAGCGCCTCCTGCTTGCGCGCAGTGATGCACACCCGGGCGCCCTCGGCGACCAGCCGTTCGGCGACGCCGAGGCCGATGCCCCGGCTGGCGCCGGTGATGATCGCGACCTGGCCGTCCAGTCTCTTTCCGCCCGCGCCCGCCATCAGGACATCCGCTCCAGCACCATCGCCATGCCCTGGCCGCCGCCGACGCACATGGTCTCCAGACCGATCTGCTTGTCGTGGAAGCGCAGCGAGTTGAGCAGTGTGCTGGTGATGCGGGCGCCGGTCA
Organism: uncultured Propionibacteriales bacterium; assembly: GCA_965653225.1. Taxonomy (GTDB): domain Bacteria; phylum Actinomycetota; class Actinomycetes; order Propionibacteriales; family Nocardioidaceae; genus JALZDI01. The sequence goes on from CBFGZI010000076.1 coordinate 3,950, forward strand.
TGCCGAACGGGTGGCCGACCGCGATCGCGCCGCCGTTGACGTTGAGCTTGTCGATGTCGATGCCGAGGTCGCGGTACGAGGGGACCACCTGCGCGGCGAACGCCTCGTTGATCTCGACCAGGTCGATGTCGTCGATGGTCATCCCGGCCCGGCCCAGGGCCTGCTTGGACGCCTCCACCGGGCCCAGGCCCATGATCTCCGGCGACAGGGCGGTGACGCCGGTGGACACGATGCGCGCGAGCGGGGTGATGCCGAGCTCGCGTGCCTTGGTGTCGCTCATGACGATGACCGCGGCGGCGCCGTCGTTGAGCGGGCAGCAGTTGCCGGCGGTGACGGTGCCGTCGGGACGGAACACCGGGTCGAGCTCGGATACCTTCTCCAGCGTGACGCCGGCCCGCGGCCCGTCGTCCTTGGCCAGGGTCGAGCCGTCGGGCAGCTGCACGGGCGTGATGTCGCGCTCCCAGAACCCGTCGGCGATGGCCTTCTCGGCGAGGTTCTGGCTGCGCACGCCGAACTCGTCCTGGTCGGCGCGCGTCACGCCCTTGATCGAGGCGAGGTTCTCCGCGGTCTGGCCCATCGCGATGTAGACGTCGGGTACGTCGCCGTCCTCCCGCGGGTCGTGCCACGTCTCCGCGCCCGCCTGGGCGCGCTTCTCGGTGCGCGCGAGCGCCGACTCGAACACCGGGTTCTTGGTGTCGGGCAGGGTGTCGCTGTTGCCCTTGACGTAGCGGCTGACCATCTCGACACCGGCGGAGATGAAGGCGTCGCCCTCACCGGCGCGGATCGCGTGCATCGCCATCCGCGTGGTCTGCAGGCTCGACGAGCAGTAGCGGGTGATCGTGGTGCCCGGCAGGTGGTCCATGCCCATCAGGGTCGCGACGACCCGGCCCATGTTGTAGCCCTGCTCGCCGCCGGGCAGACCGCAGCCCAGCATCAGGTCGTCGATGTCCTTGGCGTCGAGCTGCGGGACCTTGTCGAGCGCGGCGCGGATCATCTGCACGGTGAGGTCGTCGGGACGCACCTCCTTCAGCGATCCCTTGAACGCTCGTCCGATCGGCGATCGGGCGGTGGCGACGATGACTGCTTCAGGCATGGCAGGGGTCCTTTCGCGTTGCCTCCGGCGGGGCGAGCCCCGCACCCAGGAAAGAGTCTTGCACCCGGGTCACAGGCCCAGGTCGCGGCCGATCAGCTCCTTCATGATCTCGTTGGAGCCGGCCCAGATCTTGGTGACCCGGGCGTCGCGCCACGCACGCGCGACGCGGTACTCGTTCATGAAGCCGTAGCCGCCGTGCAGCTGCACGCAGGCGTCGAGCACGTCGTTCTGCACCTCCGCAGCCCACCACTTCGCCTTGGCCGCGTCCACCGGGCCGAGCTCACCGGCGTTGTGCGCGAGCACGCACTGGTCGACGTATGCCTGCGACACCTCGATGCGGGTGACCAGCTCGGCCAGCAGGAACTTGTTGTGCTGGAACGAGCCGACCGACTGGCCGAACGCCTTGCGCTCACCGACGTACTCGATGGTCTCCCGCAGGATCTGCGCGGCGTGCGCGATGTTGTTGACGGCCGCGCCCAGGCGCTCCTGCGGCAGCCGCTCCATCATGTGGATGAAGCCGCGGTCCACCTCGCCGATCACGTTGGCGTCGGGGACCCGCACGTCGTCGAAGAACAGCTCGGCGGTGTCGGACTCCTCCTGGCCGACCTTGTCGAGCTTGTGGCCGCGGGTGAAGCCCTCCATGCCGGCCTCGACGCCGAACAGCGTGATGCCCTTGGCCTTCTTCTCCGGGCTGGTGCGCGCGGCGACCACGACCAGGTCGGCGGAGTAGCCGTTGGTGATGAACGTCTTGGAGCCGTTGAGCACCCACTCGTCGCCGTCGCGCACGGCGGTGGTGCGCAGGGCGGCGAGGTCGGAGCCGCCGGAAGGCTCGGTCATGCCGATCGCGGTGACGATCTCGCCGCTGCAGAAGCCCGGCAGCCAGCGCTGCTTCTGCTCCTGCGTGGTGAGGTCGACCAGGTACGGCGCCACGATGTCGAAGTGGATGCCGAAGCAGGAGGAGATGGCGGCGTTGACCTTGGCCAGCTCCTCGCCGAGCACGGCGTTGAAGCGGTAGTCGCCGGCGGCGGAGCCGCCGTACTCCTCGGGCACCTCCAGGCCCAGGAAGCCCTGCTTGCCGGCCTCGATCCACAGCCCGCGCGGCCAGCCCTTGTCGCGGATGAAGTCGTCGGTGTGTGGCCGCACCTGCCGGTCCAGGAACTCGCGGACCGAGGCCCGGAAGTCCTCGTGGTCGGGCTCGAAGATGGTGCGTCTCACGAACGGCCCCCTCTGGGTCGACAGCGGCGGACTAAGCGCTTGCTTAGAATGCCTGGCTGGGGGATCGTAGTCAATGTGTGGCCGACGTAAGGAGCAGCACATGGGCGACCGGCCGAACAGCTCGGGAAACGGCTCCGGTGCACGCAGCCGGCTGGTGGCCGCCGCCACCGCCGCCTTCGCCGAGCGCGGCTACCACGCCACCACCACTCGCGACATCGCCGCCCGCGCCGGCATGAGCCCGGCCGCGCTGTACGTCCACCACAGCTCCAAGGAGGAGCTGCTGTTCCTGATCAGCAGGGACGGCCACGACGCGGCGCTACGGGTGATCCGCGAGGCCAGCCACGACGGCGCGGAGCCGTTCGCGCGGCTGCACGCCACGGTGCGGGCGTTCACGCTGTGGCACGCCGAGCACCACACCGCGGCGCGGGTCGTGCAGTACGAGGGCGGCGCGCTGTCGGAGGAGCACCGGCGCGAGATCGCCGAGCGGCGGCGCGAGATCGACCGGCACATGCGCGACGTGATCATCGCCGGGGTGGAGCACGGCGTGTTCGCCGTGCCCGACATCCCCGGGACCACGCTCGCGCTGCTCTCGCTGTCGGTCGACGTCGCCCGGTGGTACCGCGACGACGGCCGGCGGTCGGCGGCGTCGATCGCCGACCTGTACGCCGACCTCGCCGTGCGCATGGTCCGGGCCGACGGCCAGCCGGTGCTGCCGGTCGGCACCGCAGACGGCCTGGCCGACGCCCGTGCGGAGGCGGGGGTCGGTTCCCAGGGGCGAAATGGCGGCGACGCCCGATTTGGTTAAAAGATCAATTGTTGACGGGATAGAATGAGGTTATGACAACCACGGCGACGGCCACGAGGTGGCTTACGGCGGATGAGCAGAAAGCCTGGCGCACCTACCTGATGGGGACCACCCAGCTGACGGTACGTCTCGACCGTGACCTGCAGGAGCGGCACGACCTGTCCCTGCCCGAGTACGAAATCATGGTGCGGCTGTCCGAGACCGAGGGCCGGCGCATGCGCATGTCCGAGCTCGCCGACTCGCTGAACCACTCACGCAGCCGACTCACACACACGGTCGCGCGGATGGAACGCGACGGCCTGCTTGCCCGCAGCTCCTGTGCCGACGACCGGCGCGGCATCTTCGCCGAGCTCACCGACGTCGGCATGCAGCGGCTGGTCGAGGCGGCACCCACCCACGTCGAGGGCGTACGCCGCCACCTCATCGACATCACGTCGCCTGAGGACCTGGCCGCGGTCGAGCGCGTGTTCGGCAACGTCGCGGAGTCGATCTGCGGCGGCCGCCCCTGGCCGGCGACCTACCCCAGCTGACGCCCCGCCCGACCGGCTAGTCCCTCGTGAGCCGCCGGTACGTCACGCGGTGCGGACGCGCGGCCTCGTCGCCGAGCCGCTCCACCTTGTTCTGCTCGTAGTCGGCGAAGTTCCCCTCGAACCAGAACCACTTGGCCGGGTCCTGCTCGTCGCCCTCCCAGGCCAGGATGTGCGTCGCGACCCGGTCGAGGAACCACCGGTCGTGGGAGACCACCACGGCGCAGCCGGGGAACTCCAGCAGGGCGTTCTCCAGTGACTGCAGCGTCTCGACATCGAGGTCGTTGGTCGGCTCGTCGAGCAGCAGCAGGTTGCCGCCCATCTTCAGCGTCAGCGCCAGGTTGAGGCGGTTGCGCTCACCGCCCGACAGCACGCCGGCCGGCTTCTGCTGGTCGGGCCCCTTGAACCCGAACGAGGCGATGTAGGCGCGCGAGGGCATCTCGAAGTTCGCGACCTTGATGTGGTCGAGACCGTCGGACACGACCTCCCACACGGTCTTCTTCGGGTCGATGCCGCCGCGGCTCTGGTCGACGTAGGAGATACGTACGGTGTCGCCGACCTTCAGCGAGCCGGCGTCGGGCTTCTCCTGGTCGACGATCATCTTGAACAGCGTGGTCTTGCCGACACCGTTGGGCCCGATGATGCCGACGATGCCGGCCTTGGGCAGGGAGAACGACAGGTCGTGCATCAGCGTGCGGTCGCCGAAGCTCTTGCTGAGGCCGTCTGCCTCGAGCACGACGTCACCGAGCCGCGGGCCGGCGGGGATGTTGATCTCGGAGACGTCCACCTTGCGGTGCCGCTCCGACTCCGCGACCAGCTCCTCGTACCGGCCCAGCCGGGACTTGCTCTTGGTGGAGCGGGCCTTGGGGTTGGAGCGCACCCACTCCAGCTCGCGGTCGAGGATCTTCTGCCGCTTCGCGTCCTTGCGACCCTCGACCTTCAGCCGCTCCCGCTTCTTCTCCAGGTAGGTGGAGTAGTTGCCCTGGTAGGGGTGCGTCTGGCCGCGGTCGAGCTCGAGGATCCACTCGGCGACGTTGTCGAGGAAGTACCGGTCGTGCGTCACGGCGAGCACGGCGCCGGGGTACTTCGCCAGGTGCTGCTCCAGCCACTGCACCGACTCGGCGTCGAGGTGGTTGGTGGGCTCGTCGAGAAGAAGCAGGTCGGGCTGCTGCAGCAGCAGCTTGCACAGCGCCACCCGGCGGCGCTCACCGCCGGAGAGGTTGTCGACCGGCGCGTCCGGCGGCGGGCAGCGCAGCGCGTCCATCGCCTGCTCGAGCCGGGAGTCGATGTCCCAGGCCTCGGCGTGGTCGAGATCTGTCTGTAGCTCGCCCATCTCGGCCAGCAGCTTGTCGTAGTCGGCGTCGGGGTCGGCGAGCTCGGCGGAGATCTCGTTGAACCGGTCGAGCTTGGCCTTGACCGAGCCGACGGCCTCCTCGACGTTCTCCAGCACGGTCTTGCCCTCGGTCAGCGGCGGCTCCTGCTCGAGGATGCCGACCGAGGCGTCGGGGTCGCGCTGGGCGTCGCCGTTGGACGGCTGCTCCAGCCCCGCCATGAGCTTCAGCAGGGTGGACTTGCCGGTGCCGTTGGGGCCGACCACACCGATCTTGGCGCCGTGCAGGAACGACAGGGTGACGTTGTCGAGGATGACCTTGTCACCGTGGGCCTTGCGCACGCTGCGCAACGTGAAGACGAACTCTGCCATGGCTCCCGAGCGTACGGCCCCACACCAGGCGGACCCCAACCGGGAGCGCGCTCACGCAGCGGTTCCCTCGGCCTCTCCCTCGACCCCCTCCCTGGTCGCAGTACCGGCCGCACTACCCGTCGCGGCGTTGGCCGCGGCGCCGGTCGCACCACCCGTCGCAGCACTCGCCGCCGTGCCGACCCGGTAGAGCGGCTCGCCGGTCGCCGGGTCGATGCCCACCGGACGGTGCTCGGCCTCGTCGAGCACCCTGCCGAGCCCGTCACGGTCCTCCTGCGAAGCGTCCCGCCGAGCGCTCTTGCGGAAGATGCTGGTGCCCTTGGCCAGGTCGTGTGCCACGGTGTTGGCCTCCACGCACTGGCGCTCGCGCTTCTCACCCTCGGCGGTGGTCCACCGCTCGGTGCGCATCTTGCCGATCACCACGACCGCGTCGCCGATGTGGACCGACTCCTTCACGTTCAGGGCCAGCGCCCGCCAGCAGGTCACCGAGGTCCAGACCGTCTCGCCGTTGTGGTACTGACCCTGGCCGTCGCGCCATCGAGGCGTGGTGCCGACCCGGAACGTCGCCACGTCGAAGCGGCCGAGCTGCTTGAGCGTGACGTCCTGGCCGACGTAGCCGTGAAGGGTCACCTGCACTTCGCTCATCCTGAGTCTCCTGTCCTCGCGAGCACGTACGGCCCAGCATCACCGCCGTGCGCACGCGGCGGGACCTGCGAGAGGCGGGCTGTGCAGAAGCGGCGGGCACCCGGCGGCTGTGCACGAGAACCGGCCTACAAGGCCGGTGTGGCGGGTCAGCGCTTGGTCGCGGCCGCGATGCCGTCGCGGCAGACGCGGTAGGCGTCGATCTCGGTCTGGATCGGGTCGACGACGTACTCCTGCACCACGTCGCCGATGGCGTTGCGCAGCCGCCGTTCGACCGCGGCCGCACGCCGCTTCGCCGACACGCTCGCCAGCACCCGGCACAGCAGCGCGACGACGATGCCGACCAGCACCCCGCCGACGAACATCACCGTGGGCACCGGCAGCCCGCGCCAGTCGGGGGTGTCCGGCTCGGGCATCTGCAGGTAGTCGAGCGCGACCAGGCCGGCCAGCCACAGCGCGCCCGCCAGGGCCACCGCGAACAGAGCCCACTGCAGCAGCCGCACCGCGCCCCACCACAGCGGCCGGCGGCTGACACCGAGGTCGGTCTCGGCGACCGCACGGTCGAGGGCGTCGCCGGTGTCGTCGATGCGCGACACCGACCCCCGGCGTACGGCGGCGGACCACAGGTGTGGCAGCGGGGCGGTCGCGTCGGTAACGGCCGCACGCACCGTGGTGTCGACGCGTGCCCGCTGCACCTCGGTCGCCTGCGGCAGCGAGGTGCGGGCCGCCGCCAGCGGGTCGGGCTCGCCCCTGGACGCCAGGTCGAGGTGCAGCCGCCGCAGCGGGTCGGGACGCAGCCGCGCCAGCCACTTGGTCAGCGGCCAACCCGTCGCCTGCCGGGCCCGGGTGCGGGTCGAACGCTCGACCGCGTCGACCACCACGGGCACGCCGGAGGCGGAGGCGAACGCGTCGATGAGTGCCGACTTCGCGGTCTTGTCGACGTCGGAGGGCTGCGCGTGCCCGGTCAGCTGCGACAGCCGGTTGGCCGCCTGCTCGACGTCGGCCACCAGCCGGTCACGGGCGACGTGCTTGTTCTGCACGCGCTTGACCAGCTGCGAGCGCAGCTCCTGGACTCCGTCGCCGCGGGTTGCCGACGTCGAGAGGACCGGCACGTCGGCCAGACCGTCGCGCTCGAGCACCCGGCGTACGTCGGACATCAGCGACTCACGCTGCGGCTCGGGCACGTCGTCGATGTGGTTGACCACGACCAGCATCACGTCGGAGTGGGTGGCCAGCGGCTTGAGGTAGCGGTCGTGAATCGCTGCGTCGGCGTACTTCTGCGGGTCGAGCACCCACACCAGCAGGTCGGCCATCTGCACCAGCCGGTCGACCTCGAGGTGGTGCGACACCTCGGTGGAGTCGTGGTCGGGCAGGTCCAGCAGTACGAGGCCCTGCATGTCCTGGTCGGCGTCGGAGGCGTCCAGCAGGCTGCCGCGTGCCACCTGGTGGCGCCGCGGGATCCCCACCCAGTCGAGCAGCTCGCCGGCGCCCTCCTGGCCCCACGTGCAGGCCAGCGCCCACGACGTCGTCGGCCTCTTCACTCCCGTGGGCGCGAGGTCGAGCTCGCACAACGCGTTGAACAGCGAGGACTTCCCGGACCCCGTCGCACCGGCCAGCCCGACCACGGTGTGCTCGGCCGAGAGCCGCAGCCGCTGCCCCGCGTGCTCGACCACCTTGCGGGCGGGGTCGACCTCCTCGTCGGGAAGACGACCCTGCGCGGCCTCGACCGCGCGCTCGAGCCCGAGCACCTTGGTGGTGACGTCGTCACCGCGTCCGAACGCCTTGCGCACCCCCTCGACCAACGCGCTCACGAGGACACCCCCAGGCGCGCGTCGTCGACGTCGCGGGCGAGCTGTCGCAGGGCGTCGGCGGCCTCGGGTGCGATCGCGGTGGCGTCGAGCACGTCGAGGAAGCGCTGCCGCTCGCCCTCCATCAGGGCCTCGACCCGCTTGCGCAGGTCGGACCGCGCCTGGGCGGCGAGCCGGCGCACGGCCTGGTCGCCGAACACCGCCTCGAGCAGCTTCTGGCCGACGGCCGCACTGCCGCCGGCGATCCCGACCTCGGCGCCGGTGAGCCCGGCGGTGTGCGCGAAGACCACGATCATCAGGGCCACGCTGAGGCCGTTGACGCCGTAGGCGAGGTAGCGCGCACGCGACCGCTTGTCGGCGCCTTCGTGCCGCACCATGTCGAGCACGTCGCCCTGCCAGTCGCGCACCGCGCGCTCGGCCTCGGTGCGGAACGAGCGGGACGCTCGGCCCAGGTCGGCGCCGGCGCGGTCGAGCAGCTGCCGTCCCGGCGGCGAGGCACGCCAGGCGCTCTCCACCTGCTCGGCGGCGGCCTCCGCATGCTCCAGCAGAAGCGTCTCCAGGCCCGACTCCACCGCGAAGGTGAGCTTCTGCGCGGTGTGCGGGCGGCCCTTGATGGCGCCCACGATCCGGTCGCGTACGCGGCCGATGCGCTCCTCCAGCGACTTCAGCAGCTCGCCGGTGCCGACGAACTCCTGCCAGCGCGCGAGCACCTCGCCGCGCAGCAGCGTGCCGTCCTGGGTGGCGGTGTCGACCGCCTTCACGCTGTCGTCGTAGGCCCGCGTCACCTCGGTGCGCAGCGCGGCGGCCGCGTCCTGCTGCTCGCGCGCGGCGACGGAGACCGCGCGGGTGCGGTGGCCCAGCGAACGGATGGCGCCTTCGAGGGTCTGGCGTACGACCGCGTCGCGTGCGGCCGCGTCGTCGGCGAGCGAGTGCAGCCACTCGCGGATCGACGCGATCGCGTCGCCGGGCAGCAGGCCGCGGTCGTCGACGACGGACTCGGGCACCGTGAACAGCGGCGACTCCCCCAGGCCCCTGACCGACAGCATCCGGGCGAGGTGCGAGCTCACCTCGCGCACCGAGTGCGGGGCGGTGCGGTCGAGCACGATCGCGACCGCGGTGCTGCGCTCGGAGGCGGTCTTGAGGAAGTCCCACGGCACCTGGTCGGCGTAGCGGGCGGCCGAGGTGACGAACAGCCACAGGTCCGCGGCGGCCAGCAGCTGGGTCGCCAGCTCACGGTTGGCCTGCTCGACCGAGTCGATGTCGGGAGCGTCCAGGATGGCCAGGCCTGAGGGGACGCTTTCGGTCGAGACCAGGTGCAGGGTGCCGACCCCGCCGGGGTCGCCGGTCGTGCGCGCCAGGTCGGGCAGGACGCGCGACTTGTCGAACCACGCGGCGTCGGCCGGGTTGTGCACCAGCACCGGCGAGCGGGTGGTGGGGCGTAGTACGCCCGGCTTGCTGACCGGGCTGCCGACCAGGCTGTTGACCAGGGTGGACTTCCCGGCGCCGGTGGACCCGCCCACGACCGCCAGCAGCGGCGCGTCGATCTGCAGCATCCGCGGCAGCACGTAGTCCTCGAGCTGGTCGACCAGCTCGCGCCGCGTCTTGCGCGCTGCCTCGACGTCTGCCACCTCGAGCGGCAGGTCGGTGGACACCAGGGTCTCGCGCAACCGCACCAACACAGCGAGAAGCTCGGTCGACGTGTCGTCCACCGCCACCTGGTCACCCTTCTGCAACACGCTGCCCTACCTGGGCAAACGCTATCGCGTTCCCCGAGTCACCCCACGGTCACCTGGACCCGTGAGCGTACTGGTCCGACGAAGCGGGCAAGGGAGGAGGGAGTATGACAAACGGTCGCCAAAGCGCGATCCTGCCGCGGATCTCCTCGGCCTGCTCGGCCACGTCGCCCGGCGGACGTCCGCGCATGACCCGGTCGTGCAGCAGACCGAGCTCGGCCAGTGCCTGCTGGTACTCCCGGAGCGCGCGGGCGCCGAACCTGCCTCGCAGCCGCAGCGCGTGCAGCCGGGCCGTGCTGCGGAGCCGCAGGCTGACCAGCCACGGGACCTCGGCGGGGTGCAGCCACCCGCGCCGGGACAGGTCGGTCAGCGCCATCGCCAGCACCCGGCCCTCCCGTCGACGTACCCACAGGGCCAGGCCGACCAGAAGCGCGAAGGCCGGCATCATCACGGCCAGGTAGGTCGCCAGGAACCCGCCGCCGCCACCGATCATCGCGCCGGCGTTCCACGCGCTGTGCAGAGTCACGGCTACGGCATACCCCAGCAGCGGCCAGAGCACACGGCCCGCGCGGTGTCTGGTGTGCAGGGCGAGCGCCAGGCCGATCCCGGTCGCGGCGGTGAACAGCGGGTGCGCGAACGGCGACATGACGCCGCGCATCACGAACAGTCCGGTCGCCGCGGCCAGGCCGTTGGGGTGCCCCGCTCCGGAGCCGTCGTACACGTTGACGTAGTAGAGGATGTTCTCGGTGAAGGCGAAGCCGATGCCGACCATGCCGCCGTACACGATGCCGTCGAGCACACCGTCGATCTCGCGCCGCCTCACCAGCACGACCAGCAGCAGGAACAGGCCCTTGCTGAGCTCCTCGGTGACCGGCGCCCAGACGACGCCGTCGAGGCTGGCGCCGGTGCCGGACAGCTCGGACCCGGCCGCGGTGAACAGCGCGCCGAGGGTGGTGGCCACGACCGCGCCCCAGCCGAACGCGCTGATCACGTAGCGCCAGGGCTCGGGCTCGTAGCGGTCGAGCCACAGCACCACCGCGACCAGCACCGGCACCGGGATGGCGGCGAGGACGAACCCCACAAGGGCAGCCTCGGGCCCGCCGCTGAGCACGATCAGCGCGGCCACCACGAGCGCACCGACGCCCAGCACCGCGGAGGTCACCACGGTCAGCCAGGTGCGCCTGCGCGCCGGCTGCTGGGCCAGCGTCGGCACGACCGGCCCGCCCGGCGGAGCCGGCTGCGGGACCGCCTGCGGGGGCGATCCCAGCGGTGGACCCGGCGGTGGGCCCGGAGGTGGAGTGGTCACTTCCGAAGCCTATGCGGGCGGTCCAGCCCCGTCCCGGCGCGCGTAGGGTGGGTGGGCCGCCGAAAAGGAGACGCCGTGTCGAACGCCGACCAGCCGCAGCAGGACAAACCGGTCAACACCGAGAGCCACGACCCGTCCGTGACGGAGGCGCTGGCCGCGTTCATGCGGCGGGGCTGGGCCGACCGCGAACGCGAAGCCGCGACCGCGCCGGTCGCGCAGTGGACGACGGCCCGACGGCAGCGGCTCGCCGAACGGTTCCCAGGCGAGGTGCTGGTGATGCCGGCCGGCACGCTCAAGCCGCGCAACAACGACTGCGACTACCGCTTCCGGCCCGACAGCGCGCACGTCTGGCTGACCGGCAACCAGTCCTCCGACGCGGTGCTGGTGGTCGACGACGGCGAGCCCACGCTGTTCTTCCGGCCGCGGGCCTCACGCGAGAGCGACGAGTTCTTCCGCGACCGCAGGTACGGCGAGTTCTGGGCAGGACGCCGCCCCTCCCTGTCCGAGACCGAGAACGAGCTCGGGATCCGCTGCCGGCACGTCGACGAGCTCGGCTCGGTGGCGCGCGGCGACCGGGTCCGGCTGCACCGCGGGGTGGACCCGGCGGTCGAGGCGATGTTCAGCACCGACGCCGAGCGCGACTCCGAGCTCGCGACCGTGCTGTCGGAGCTGCGGCTGCCCAAGGACGCCTGGGAGATCGAGCAGCTCGAGCACGCGGTCGGGATCACGCACCGCGGGTTCGACGACAGCCTGCGCGAGTGGGACCGGGTGCTGGAGCACGGTGAGCGCTGGATCGAGGGCACGTTCTGGCGGCGTGCGCGCACGGAGGGCAACGACGCCGGCTACACCTCGATCGTCGGCGCAGGACCGCACGCCACCACGCTGCACTGGATCGACAACGACGGGCCGGTGCGTCCCGGCGAGCTGGTGCTGCTCGACATGGGCGCGGAGGCACGCTCGCTCTACACCGCCGACATCACCCGCACGCTGCCGATCAACGGCACGTTCTCGCCGCTGCAGCGCGACCTCTACACGCTCGTGCACGACGCGCAGAACGCCGGCTTCGAGGCGGTGAAGCCGGGTGCGGCGTTCACCGACCCGCACGACGCGGCGATGGTGGTGCTCGCGCACGGACTGGCCGACCTCGGCCTGCTGCCCGGCACGGCCGAGGAGGCACTCGACCCCGACAGCAAGATCTACCGGCGCTGGACCGTACACGGCGTGAGCCACATGCTCGGGCTCGACGTGCACGACTGCTCGCAGGCGCCGAAGGAGAAGTACGCCAAGGGCCCGCTGGAGTCCGGCTACGTGCTGACCGTCGAGCCGGGCCTGTACTTCCAGGCCGACGACGAGCTGGTCCCCGAGGAGCTGCGGGGCATCGGCATCCGCATCGAGGATGACGTGCTGGTGACCGACTCCGGCTACGTCAACCTGTCTGGCGGGATGCCGCGCTCGGCGACCGAGGTCGAGGAGTGGATGGCCGCCCAGCGCGGCTGACCAGGTCTCCGGTTCGCCCTCGGGCACGGGCCGTATTCGGCACCGGCTTCTCAGGGGCCCCCTCGGGCGCCGGCTCTCTCAGGCGCCGGCTCCGGCGGCCCCGCGCGACCGCGCCCGACGGCGGGCAGCGCGTTGCCGGGCACGTTCCTCCTTGGCGGCCACCTTGGCCGCACGACGCTCGGCGCGCAGGCACGGTCGGCACACCTGGCCGACCGGCGGCAGCCATCCCTGGGCCGACGCGGTCGCAGCCCACTGCAGGTCCCGACCACACCACGGCACGCCCTCGTCCCCCAGCAGATGCCAACGACCCGCCCGCATCCCACCGGCCGCTGAGGAACGAATCCACGACCTCTTCTGACCCATCGCCACACCCCGCCAGCCGACCTACGTCGATGACACTACGCCTACCCGCGAAACGCCTTCCGTACTCACTGGGTGCGCTCGACGAAGACCGTCGCCGGGTCCTTGGCGTGCGGCATGGCCCACAGCGGCAGGAACTGTCCGTTGGGGTCCGCGGCCATGCCCTGGTAGTCACCGACGAACAGGCCACGCGCGTTCGGCGCCTTGGCCAGGTTGAAGCTCTTCGGCGTCAGCCGCTGCTCGGCGGTCCAGTCGGCGGACCGGGTGCACGTGGTGGCGCCGACCGGCCGGCAGCGCACCACGAACGCGTCGGTGGGCAACGTCGCCGGGTTGGCGGTGTCGTTGCGGAAGTCGAAGTAGCTGACCGCGACCGTGCCGTCGGCGGAGACCCCGACCATCGGCGTGAACGCCTGCTGGTCCCCGCGCGGCACGTTCCGCGGAGTCGCGTTGACCTTGATGGTCGGTGACCAGGTCAGGCCGCCGTCGATCGAGCGCGAGAAGGCGATGCTGCTGCGTGGGCCGAAGCGGCTGTCCTGCCACACCACGTACAGCGCACCGCTGTTGGGGTCGACGGCCACCTCGGGGATCACGTCACCGGCGCGGATGGGCTCACGTGTCTCGGGGTCGACCACCGGCACCGTCTGCTGGTCGTCGACCACGACGGGCACGGTGTCCCAGGTGCGGCCGTGGTTGGCCGACCTCAGCAGCGCGACCTGGGTGTTCGGCTGACCGCTGAGGATCAGGCTGAACATGTCGACCAGCTCGCCGTTGAAGGTGGCGTTGTTGGGCAGGACGACGATCTGGTTGCCAAGCGTCTGGCTGTTCAGGCCGGGGTCGAAGATCTTGCGGGCCGGCTGCCAGGTGAGCCCGCCGTCGACGGTGCGGGCGAACCAGGTCGGGCCCACGGAGTTGTCGACACCTGGCGTCGGCCGGATCACCAGCCGGTCCCACACCGCGTACACGAAGGCCGGGTTGTGCGGGTCGGCGGTCATCGTGTTCTTGTCGTTGAGCACCCGCGGCGAGTCGTCCTGGCGCAGCACCACCGGGTGCTGCCAGGTCCGGCCACCGTCGACGGAGCGCATCGCCAGCATCGCGCTGGTCCCGAAGGTGCCGTTGGGGTTGTCCTGGTCGAACGACAGCGTCATCAGGTGCGCGGTCCCGTCCGGGGAGAACGTCACCCACGGGTCCGAGGCCCGCTGGAAGTTCCCGCCCGCTGCGCGAGTCCCGCCGGTACAGACCGACGACCGGCTTCGTCTGTTCGTCCGCCAGGTGAGGCCGCCGTCGGTGCTGCTGGCCGTCACGATGCCCTGCGACCCGCCGTTGTCGTAGCGGTCCTGCTGCCAGGCGGCGACCAGGTTTGCGGGGTTGGCCGGGTTGAGCGCCTCGCTCGGCTCGACCTCGGAGTTCGGGAAGAGCTGGCCGCGCTGGACGCCGTCGAGCGTGCAGCCGGCGATCGGGCTGGCCCCGGACACCGCCGTTGGCCGGACGACGGCGGCGGTGGTCGCGGCGGCCGGCGGCGTCAGCAGCGGCACGGCCAGCACCAGCGCGGTCACCCCCGCCACCTGCGTCCTGCGGGTGACCAGCGCGCGGTACCGCCGCCTGGTCCTGTCGGGTCCGCGCTCCTTCGAGCCGGCTTTGCTCGTGCACTCCGTGTGCGACATGGCCCACCCCAACCATGCCCCCTCCCGGAAAATACGCCCGTCCCAGCCGGTGTCAACCTACGGAGAGGGCATGGCCGCAACTCGGGCATACTGGCTCTGTCTGCGCCCGTAGCTCAGCTGGATAGAGCGGCGGACTTCTAATCCGCGGGTCGCAGGTTCGAATCCTGCCGGGCGCGCCAACCCTGACCAGCAGTGGTCATGGCTCACGGCTTCCTGGCCGGAGTCGAGGTCTTGGAACTTGGCCGCCGAGTGGGCGGCAGGGGCGGCAGGGGCAGCGCCTCCCACCCGAAATGGGGGGATCAGTCGTCGTGGCCCTCGTGGCCGTGGCCCTCGTGGCCGTGGCCCTCGTGGCCGTGGCCCTCGTGGCCGTGGTGGCTGTGGTGCTCCTCCCCGCCGCCGTGACTGTGGTGACTGTGGTGACTGTGGTGACTGTGGTGACTGTGGTGACTGTGGTGACTGTGG
>CBFGZI010000077.1:0-18744 GCA_965653225.1 uncultured Propionibacteriales bacterium
GTGCGTTCTTCCACACGATGCTGGCGCACGGTGTCTACCTGCCGCCCAGCGCGTGCGAGGCGTGGTTCGTCAGCGCCGCGCACGACCAGGCGGCGGTGGAGCGGATCGCGGCGGCGCTGCCGCACGCGGCGCGGGCGGCAGCCGCGGCACGACCCGACCACGAAGGGAACGCATGAACACCCAGGGCGGTCCTGGCGCGGACCGCAGCGACGACCGCACCACCGTCGTGCACCTGCTGCGCCACGGCGAGGTGCACAACCCGTCCGGCATCCTGTACGGCCGCATGCCCGGCTACAACCTCTCCGACCTGGGCCGCGAGATGGCCCGCCGCGTCGGCGAGTCTCTGGCCGAGCACGACGTCGTCCAGATGGTGTCCTCACCGCTCGAGCGCGCCCAGGACACAGCCGCGCCGCTGGCGCAGATGCTCGGCCTGGACGTCCACACCGACCGGCGGGTGATCGAGGCGGGCAACCACTTCGAGGGCAAGTCCTTCGGGGTCGGCGACGGCGCGCTGCGCCGCCCGTCGACCTGGTGGTACCTGCGCAACCCGTGGAAGCCGTCCTGGGGCGAGCCGTACCAGCAGATCGTGGAGCGGATGCTGGCCGCGATGGCCGACGCCCGCGACGCCGCCCGCGGCCGCGAGGCGGTGATCGTGACCCACCAGCTGCCGGTCTGGATCACCCGCTCGGCGGTGGAGGGACTGCCGTTCCTGCACGACCCGCGCCGGCGGCAGTGCACGCTGTGCAGCCTCACCACGTTCGACTACGTCGACGACGAGATCGTGTCCGTGACCTACTCCGAGCCCGCCGGCGA
Source organism: uncultured Propionibacteriales bacterium (assembly GCA_965653225.1). Taxonomy (GTDB): domain Bacteria; phylum Actinomycetota; class Actinomycetes; order Propionibacteriales; family Nocardioidaceae; genus JALZDI01. The sequence goes on from CBFGZI010000077.1 coordinate 814, forward strand.
CCTGCTGCCGGCCAAGGGCGCCAACGCCCCGTTCTCCGCAGGAGCCTGAGCTTGACCTTCCGCGCAGATCCCGTGCACCCGGCGCGGGTCCGCAGCGCCGTCCGCGCGGCGCTGGTCGCGGCCACCGCGCTGGCGGTGCTGGGCACGGCAACCGGGTGCGCGCAGACGATGGGCGGCGCCGAGGGGTTCGTCTCGGGCAGCGGCACCGTCACCGTGCTGCCCAAGCAGCAGCGTCGTGCGGCACCGCCGGTGTCGGGCAGGACGCTGGACGGCGGGCACTTCTCGCTGGCCGGCCAGCGCGGCTCGACGGTCGTGCTGAACGTGTGGGGCTCGTGGTGCGCCCCGTGCCGCGACGAGGCGCCCGACCTGGTGAAGGCCGCCCAGAAGCTACGCAGCGACGACGATGTCAAGTTCGTCGGCATCAACGTGCGCGAGCCGGGAGTGGCCAGCGCGCAGGCGTTCGTACGCCACTACGGCGTGCCGTACCCCAGCATCTACGACACCGACGGGTCGCAGCTGCTCGGCTTCCGCGACACGCTGCCACCCGACGCGATCCCCAGCACGCTGGTGATCGACCCGCAGGGACGGGTCGCCGCGCGTGTGCTCGGAACCGTCGACACCACCACGCTGGTCGGGCTCGTGCACGACGTGGAGGCGAGCGCCCGTGGGTGAGTGGTTCTCCTCGACGGTGCTGCAGGGCTCGCTGCTGCTCGCGATCCCGGTCGCCCTGCTGGCCGGCGCCGTGTCGTTCTTCTCGCCGTGCGTCGTGCCGCTGCTGCCGGGCTACGTGTCGTACATGACCGGGCTGTCCGGCGCCGACCTCGAGGCGCCGCGCCGCAACCGCGGCAAGCTGCTGCTGGGCTCGGTGCTGTTCGTGCTCGGCTTCTCGCTGGTGTTCCTGACCTACGGCATGGTGTTCGGCGCACTGGGCAGCTGGTTCGCGGCGTACCAGGACACCATCACCCGCGTCATGGGCGTGGTCACGATCGTGCTCGGCCTGGCCTTCCTCGGCTGGATCCCGCTGCTGCAGCGCGACGTGCGGGTGCACAGGGTGCCGGCGGTCGGGGTGGCCGCCGCACCGCTGCTGGGGGTGCTGTTCGGGCTGGGCTGGACGCCGTGCATCGGCCCGACGCTGAGCGCGGTGCTCTCCCTGAGCCTGACGCAGGGCTCGGCGATGCGGGGGACCCTGCTGGCGTTCGCGTACAGCCTCGGACTGGGCGTGCCGTTCGTCGTCGCCGCGCTGGCGTTCCGGCGGATGATCGGCGCGGTCGGCTGGGTGCGGCGGCACCAGGCGTGGGTGACCCGCGCCGGCGGCATCATGCTCGTCATCGTCGGCCTGCTGCTGGTCACCGGCGGGTGGGACCTGATGATCGCCCAGATGCGCGGCTGGGTCTCCGGCTTCGAGACGGTGGTCTGAGTGCGACGCCGATACGCCCCCGCCCCCGCCCTGACGGTGCTGGAGTTCCTGCGCTGGACGTGGCGCCAGCTGACCTCGATGCGCACCGCGCTGATCCTGTTGTTCCTGCTGGCGGTCGCGGCCATCCCCGGCTCGGTGATCCCGCAGTCCGGGGTCGACCCGACCGCGGTGTTCGCGTTCCGGCAGTCGAGCCCGGAGCTGGCGCAGTGGTACGAGCGGCTCGGGCTGTTCCACGTCTACAGCTCGGTGTGGTTCAGCGCCGTCTACGTGCTGCTGATGATCTCGCTGGTCGGCTGCTTCATCCCGCGCGCACGCCAGTACTGGCAGGCCTTCCGGGCGCAGCCGCCCAGCGCGCCGCGCAACCTGCACCGGCTGGCGGTGCACCGCGAGTGGAGCACCGCCGACGACCCGCAGGCCGTGGCCGAGCGCGCCGAGCAGGTGCTGCGGCGGCGCCGGTTCCGGGTGCGCCGCTACGCCGACGACGAGGGCCGGCAGGTCGTCGCGGCCGAGAACGGGCACCTGCGCGAGGCCGGCAACCTGCTGTTCCACCTGTCGCTGCTGGTGGTGCTGTTCGGCGTCGCGTACGGCGCGCTGTACGGGTTCAAGGGCGGCGCGCTGGTCGTGGAGGGGCAAGGCTTCTCCAACGTCCTCACCCAGTACGACGAGTTCAAGCCCGGCCCGCGCTTCGACCCCGCCGGCCTCGAGCCGTTCTCGCTGACCGTGAACCACTTCACGGTGAAGTTCGTGAACCACGGCGACGAGCGCGGTGCTCCCCGAGAGTTCAACGCGGACCTGACCTACGTCCCGGAGCCCGGTGCCCGTCCGCAGCACCACGACCTGCGGGTCAACCATCCGCTGCACATCGGCGACACCAACGTCTTCCTGGTCGGGCACGGCTACGCGCCCCGCATCACCGTCCGCGACGGCAGCGGGCACGTCGCGTTCCGCGGTCCGGTGCCGTTCCTGCCGCAGGACTCGACGTACACCTCACTGGGCGTGGTCAAGGCGCCCGACGCCGTACCGCAGCAGCTCGGCTTCGAGGGCTTCTTCCTGCCCACCGCGGCCTTCTCCCCGCAGCGGGGCCCGTACTCGGCGTTCCCGGGCGCGCGCAACCCGGCGCTGGTGCTCACCGCCTACCACGGCAACCTGCAGATGTCCGGTGAGCCGCAGTCGGTGTTCGTGCTCGACAAGGGCAAGCTGCAGCAGTTCCGGCAGCCCGACGGCCAGCCGTTCCGCATGCTGCTGCGTCCCGGCAAGACGGTGCAGCTGCCGCACGGCATGGGCTCGATCAGCTTCGACGGGCTGTCCCGGGCGGTCCAGCTGCAGGTCAGCAGCACCCCACTGAGCTGGGTGCCGCTGACCGGGGTGCTGGCGGCGATCGCCGGGCTGATCGCGTCGCTGTTCATCCGGCCGCGACGGACCTGGGTGCGTGCCGTCCGGGAGAACGGGTCTACCGTTGTGCAGGTTGCCGGCCTGGACCGGGTGGCGGGGGGCGACCTGGTCGGAGCGGTCGACGACATCACCACGGACCTGAAACCACGGTCGCAAGACCAAGCGTCGACCGAGGACATGGAGCACGCGTGAACGTCGATCAGCTCGGCTACATCTCAGACACCGCCTTCATCTCCGCCACCGTCGTGTACGCGCTGGCGCTGTTGGCCCACATCGTCGAGTGGGCGAGCGCGCGCAAGGTGGCGGTGCCCGCACCGGCGCAGGAGCGCCAGCCCGAGCTGGTGGGAGCCGGGGGCCCCACGTCGACGCCCGGCGAGGTCGGCCGTCCCGCCGACCAGCTACGCGACGACGAGATCACCACCGAGCGGTTCGGTCGCATCGGTGTCTCGCTCACCGTGCTGGCCGTCCTCATCCACGTGGTGGGCGTCGGTGCCCGCGCGCTGGCCGTGAGCCGGCCGCCGTGGGGCAACATGTTCGAGTTCTCCACCACGGGTGCGCTGGCGGTCACCGTCGCCTACCTGGTGGCGCTGCGGCTCTACCGCACCCGCTGGCTCGGCCTTCTGGTCACAGCGTTCGTCACCATCGTGCTCGGCATCGCGATGCTCACACCGGCCATCTACGTCGCGCCCGGGCCGCTGGTGCCCGCTCTGCACTCGTACTGGCTGGCGATCCACGTCTTCGCGGCCGCCGTCGCCGGCGGCGCCTTCTGCCTCGGCGCATGCGCGTCGATCCTGTACCTGGTCAAGACCCGGGCCGAGCGCCGCACCGACCCGAGCGAGCGGCGGGGCTACCTGTGGCGGCTGCCCGGGTCGGCCGAGATCGACCGGGTGGCCTACCGGGTGCACGCGTTCGCGCTGCCGCTGTGGACGTTCGCGGTGCTCTGCGGCGCCATCTGGGCCAACTACGCGTGGGGCCGCTACTGGGGCTGGGACCCCAAGGAGACCTGGGCCTTCATCACCTGGGTGGTCTACGCCGCCTACCTGCACGCCCGCGCCACCGCGGGCTGGCAGGGCCGCAACGCCTCGATCATCGCGCTGCTGGGGTTCCTGACCTTCCTGTTCAACTTCATCGGGATCAACCTGTTCGGCTCCGGCCTGCACTCCTACGCCGGGGTCTGACCCCCGCGCCCGCCGCGGTCGCGTGTCGCTTCGGGAGACCCGCGCCGCGGTCGCGATGACACGCGACCGTGCTGCAGATGCTCAGCGACTGTCGTCGGGCTTGTCCCGGGGCTTGTTGTAGCGCAGCCCCCGCAGGAAGTCGGGGTCGTCGTCCGGTGCGACCGGCCGGTTGCGCTGAGGACGCTGTGAGGAGGGGCGTGTCTTCGGTCGTCCCACCCACAGCCAGGCGATGGAGCCGAGCAGCGGGAACACCACGATCAGCACGAACCATGCCCATTTGGGGAAGATGCGGACCTGGTCGGCGCGCGACTGGATGACCTGTACGAGACAGTAGATCGCCAGCACCAGCGGGACGATGACGACAAGCGCCTTGAACATGGGCTTCCTCCGCTGCCAAGCCTACGGCCGGGCGGAAGAGGCACGCCCGGGAAGATGGGTTACATGAGCATCACGACTCTTGCCGACGTCGAGGCGGCCGCCGCCCGGGTGGCCGGACGGGTGGTGCGTACCCCGCTGCTGCCCGCGCCGTGGGCCGACCCGCGGGTCCCGCTGTACCTCAAGCCGGAGTCGCTGCAGCCCACCGGCGCCTTCAAGCTGCGCGGCGCCACCAACGCCGTCTCCCTGCTCGACGGCAGCGCACACGAGGGCGGCGTCGTCACGCACTCGTCGGGCAACCACGCCCAGGCGCTGGCCTGGGCGGCCCGCGACGCCGGTGTCCACGCGGTGATCGTGATGCCCGACAACGCTCCCGCGGTGAAGGTGGAGGCGACCAGGGCCCTGGGTGCCGAGGTGCTGCTGGTGCCGATCGCCGAGCGGGAGGCGGCCGCCGAGCAGGTGCGCCGGGAGCGGGGCGCCACGATGGTGCCGCCGTACGACGACGCGGCGGTGATCGCCGGTCAGGGCACCGTCGGCCTCGAGGTCGCCGACGACCTGCCGGAGGTGTCGACGGTGCTGGTGCCGGTGTCCGGTGGCGGCCTGATCTCGGGTGTCGCGGCCGCGGTCAAGGCACGCTGTCCGCGGGCCCGTGTCGTCGGGGTGGAGCCCGAGCTCGCCGGCGACCTGGCCGAGGGCTTCGCGGCCGGAAGGCGCGTGCGCTGGACGGAGGAGCAGACCGGTCGCACGATGGCCGACGGCCTGCGGGTGCCGTGCGTCGGAGAGCTGACGTGGGAGCACATCACGGCGCTGGTCGACGACGTGCTGACCGTGACCGAGGACGCGCTGCTGGAGGCGATGCGCACCCTGGCGACGAGGTCGCGGCTGGTCGCCGAGCCGAGTGGTGCGACGGCCACCGCGGCGTACCTGACCCGCCGCGACCGGCTTCCCGACGGACCGGTCGTCGCGGTGGTCTCGGGCGGCAACGTGGCGCCTGACCTACTGGCACGTGTGCTGTCTCACTGACCTACGCTGAAGGCGATCCCCCCGACCGGACCGAGCTGTGTGGTGACCCTTGAAGGCGTTCGTGCTGTACACGCTGGCGCGGTTGCTGCTGTTCGCGGCCGCCTGGGCGCTGGTGTGGGCGGTCGCCTCCATCTGGCTGGACTGGTCGATGGTCACCGCGCTGTGGACAGCGCTGCTGGCGATGGCGGCCTCGTCGGTGTTGTCGCTGTGGCTGCTGCGCGGGCTGCGGCAGCGGGTCGCGGTGCACGTGCAGGGTCGCGCCGAGCGCATGCAGGAGCGCTACGAGGCGGCCAAGCGCAAAGAAGACACCGACTGACCCTCGCCGTCAGGCCGCGCCGACGAAAAGCCCGGCAGTGAGGCCGATGGCGTACAGCAGCTCGGTGAGCCCCGTGTCGCGCAGCACCGCTACCAGCCGGGGGCCGGTGGCGCCGGCGCGCACCGGACGTACCGCGCGCAGCGCCGTCGGCAGCGACACCGCGGCCAGCAGGGCCCACGGGGTGGCCACCACCCCAGTCAGCACCGCGACCACGTAGGCGCCGGCGAGCAGCGAGACGAACAGGGCCCGGGAGCGGGCGTCACCGAGCGCGACGGCCAGCGTGCGCTTGCCCGCCTCGCGGTCGGTCGGGATGTCACGCAGGTTGTTGGCGACGAGGATGGCGCAGGCCAGCGCACCCACGCCGACCCCGCCGAGCACGCTGGGCAGCGTGACCGACCCGGTCTGCACGTAGGTGGTGCCCATCACCGCGACCAGGCCGAAGAACACGAACACGCTGAGCTCGCCCAGACCGCGGTAGCCGTAGGGCCGGCTCCCGCCGGTGTAGAACCACGCGGCCACCATCGCCACCGCACCCACCGCGACGAGCCACCAGGCCGTCGTCACGGCCAGCACCAGCCCGCACACCGCGGCCACCCCGAAGCACGCGAACGCGGCCGTCTTCACCGCCTTCGGCGTGGCGACGCCGGAGCCCACCAGCCGCAACGGGCCGACCCGGTCGGCGTCGGTGCCGCGGATCCCGTCGGAGTAGTCGTTGGCGTAGTTCACCCCGACCTGCAGCGCCAGCGACACCAGCAGCGCCAGCAGCGCCTTCCACCACACGAACCCGTGGTCGAACGCCGCGGCACCCGAGCCGACGAGGACCGGCGCGACGGCGGCGGGCAGTGTGCGCGGGCGCGCGCCCTCGACCCAGTGGGCGGTGGTGGCCATGACCGGCAAGTCTGGCAGTGCCCATTAGCCTTGCCGACCGTGGCTTCCCTTCGACCCGTCGCCGGCTCCGCGCGCGAGGTGCTCGCTGCACTGCGCGGCTGGCTGGCCGAGGACGACCCCGAGCCACTGGTCGTACGCACCTCCGGCTCGACCGGAGAGGCCAAGGACGTGGTCCTGCGCCGCGAAGCCATGCTGGCCTCCGCACAAGCGGCCCTCGACCGGCTCGGCGGTGGCGGGCAGTGGCTGCTCGCGCTGCCGGCCGAGTACGTCGCGGGGCTGCAGGTGCTGCTCCGGTCGCTGGTCGCCGGCACCGAGCCGGTGCTGCTGGACGAGCACGCCGGGCTCGACGAGGCGGTCGCGGCCATGTCGCACCCCCGGCGGTACGTGTCGCTGGTGCCGGCCCAGCTGCGGCGGCTGCTCGACCAACACGGCACCGCGCTGCACGCCTTCGACGCCGTGCTCGTCGGTGGCTCCGCCGCCGACCGTGACCTGCTCGACGAGGCGCGCAGGTCTGGCGTGCGCGTGGTCACGACGTACGGCATGAGCGAGACGTGCGGGGGCTGCGTGTACGACGGGCGGCCGCTCAACGGCGTCGACGTGTCCCTCGGTCCGGACGGCCGCGTCCACATCCGCGGTCCGGTGCTGTTCGACGGCTACGCCGGCCGCCCCGACCTGACCGAGGAGGCACTGGTCGACGGCGCGCTGCGCACACAGGACCTCGGTGCCTTCGACGCCGCCGGCCGGCTCATGGTCACCGGACGCGTCGACGACGTGGTGGTCTCCGGCGGGGTCAACGTCGGCCTCGGCGCGGTCGAGCACCGTGTGCGCGAGCACCCGCAGGTGAAGGACGCGGCGGTCGTCGGGATGGCCGACCCGGAGTGGGGCACCCGGGTGGTCGCGTTCGCGGTCACCGAGGACAGCCCCGGGCTGGATGCCCTGCGCGACTTCGTGGCCGAGCGGCTGCCGCGTACGTGGGCACCGCGCGAGCTCGTCGTCGTCGCCGAGCTGCCGTTGCTGGACAGCGGCAAGGTCGACAGGCAGCGGCTGCGGGGAAGCCGATGACCGGCGACACGGGCATCGACGCGAACTGCCGGACGTATGCGATCCCATTGCGAAACCGCTTCCGGGGCATCGACGTGCGCGAGGGCATGCTGCTGCGCGGGCCGGCGGGCTGGGGCGAGTTCAGCCCGTTCTGGGACTACGACGCGAGGACGTCGGCGCCGTGGCTGGCCGCGGCGCTGGAGGCCGCCGAGGACGGCTGGCCCGAGCCGGTACGCGACCGGGTGCCGGTGAACTGCACGGTCCCGGCCGTGTCGCCGGAGCGCGCCGCCGAGATCGTGCGAGGCTCGCGCGGGTGCCGTACCGCCAAGGTCAAGGTCGCCGAGCCGGGCCAGCGGCTGGACGACGACGTGGCGCGGCTGCAGGCGGTGCGCGACGCGCTCGGGCCCGACGGGCGGATCCGCATCGACGTCAACGGTCACTGGACGGTCGACGAGGCGGTGCACGCCCTCGACCGGCTCGGGTTTCTCGACCTGGAGTACGTCGAGCAGCCGTGCGCGACCGTCGAGGAGATGGCGTCCGTGCGCCGCAAGGTGGACGTGCCGATCGCCGCGGACGAGTCGATCCGGCGGGCCGACGACCCGCTGCGCGTGGTCGCCCACGACGCGGCCGACATCGCGGTGCTGAAGGTGCAGCCGCTGGGTGGTGTGCGCGCGTGCCTGCGGATCGCGGAGAAGATCGGCCTGCCGGTGGTGGTGTCCAGCGCCCTGGAGACGTCGGTCGGCATCGCGGCCGGTGTGGCGCTCGCCGCGGCGCTCCCGGAGCTGCCGTTCGCGTGCGGGCTGGCGACCGTGCAGATGCTGGAGTCCGACGTGGTGGACGACCCGCTGCTGCCGGTGGACGGCACGCTGGAGGTGCGGCGGCCGGAGCCGGCGCCCGGGCGCGGTGACGCCGACGAGGCGACCCTGCGGCGGTGGGCCGACCGGCTGGAACAGGTGCGCGCGGTGATCGGGCAGGATCGGGTGCTGTGAACCCGTCCACCGCCGTCGCCGTGACGCTGGTCGACGAGCTGGTCCGCTGCGGCGTGCGGGAGGTCGTGCTCGCTCCCGGCTCGCGGTCGGCGCCGGTCGCGCTGGCGCTGCACGCCGCGGACGCGGCCGGGCGTATCCGGCTGCACGTACGCGTCGACGAGCGCAGCGCCGGGTTCCTGGCGGTGGGCCTCGCCCGTACGTCGGGTGGGCCGGTGCCGGTCCTGACCACGTCGGGAACCGCGGTGGCCAACCTGCACCCGGCCGTGCTGGAGGCGTCGCACGCCGGTCTGCCCCTGCTCGTGCTGAGCGCGGACCGGCCCGCCCGGCTGCGCGGCACCGGGGCCAACCAGACCACCGACCAGGTGGGCCTGTTCGGCGGGGCTGTGCGGCTCTGCGCCGACCTGCCGGTGCCGTCGTCGGCGTCGGACGCGGCCGACTCATCTGAGCTGCGTGGCGTGCGGCCGCTGGTCGCCCGCTGCGTCGCGGCCGCTACCGGCGCGCGTACGGCCGACCCGGGCCCGGTGCAGCTGAACCTGCAGCTCGACGACCCGTTGCTGCCGGAGACCGGGGGCCTTCCCGCCGAGCCTCCGGCGGCCCTGGCGGGCCGGCCCGACGGGGCGCCGTGGACGACAGTCGCACCGACGGCACCGGCCCGGAGCCGGCGCTCGACCGGTGAGGCCGTGGACCCGCTCGACCCGGACGTGCCGACGGTGGTGATCGCCGGTGACGACGCCGGGCCGCCGGCGAGGCTCCTGGCCGAGGCCGGCGGGTGGCCGCTGCTGGCCGAGCCCACCTCGGGCGCCCGCACGGGGTTGAACGCGCTGCGCTGCTACCGGCTGCTGCTCGGCGGTGCCCTGGCAGGGGACGTCCGGCGGGTGGTGGTGTGCGGTCACCCGACGCTGTCGCGGCCGGTGATGCGGCTGCTGTCCCGCACCGACGTGGAGGTCGTGGTGGTGTCCGCGACCGGTGCGACGTGGACCGATCCCGGTCACGCGGCCTCGCTCGTCGTACCGCAGGCGCGGGCCGATGGGGCTGCGGAGCCCGCCTGGCTGGAGTCGTGGCTGCGGGCCGACAAGGCCGTGTCGGCGGCGGTCGACGCGGTGGTCGACGCGGTGGTCGACGCGCCCTCCGACGGTGCGGCCGACGGGCGTGGACGGCTCGCCCCGCACCAGGTTGCCCGGGTCGTGGCCGCCGCACTGCCGCCGGAGGGTCTGCTGGTGGTCGGGTCGTCGAACCCGGTGCGCGACCTGGACCTGATGGCGCCGGCCTACCCGGTGGGCGAGCGGCGCAAGATCATCGGCAACCGCGGCCTGGCCGGCATCGACGGCACGGTGTCGACCGCGGTCGGCGCGGCGCTCGGGCGCCGGTCGTCGCGGGCGCTGGCCTACCTCGGTGACCTGACGTTCGTGCACGACGCCAACGGGCTGGTGCTCGGACCGGACGAGCCGCGCCCGGACCTGACCTTCGTGGTCGCCAACGACGACGGCGGCAGCATCTTCGCCGGCCTGGAACAGGGCGGCCAGGAGTACGCCGGCGCGTTCGAGCGGGTCTTCGGCACGCCGCACGGCACCGACCTCGCGTCGCTGTGCGCCGCGTCGGGCACGCCGTACCGGCGCTGCGACTCCGTGGAGTCGCTCACCGCCGCGCTCGCCGAGGCCCCGCGCGGCACCGAGGTCGTCGAGGTCCCGGTCGACCGCACCGACCGGCGTGCACTCGAGGCGCGCCTGCGCGCCGCCGCCGATGCGGCGCTCGCGTCGTTGGGCCAGCCCGGCTCCTGACGCCGCGGAACATCGTGTGGGCGGGAGACCGCACGATTCTCCGTCGCGTGGCCGGTAAGCGCCCCCAGGCCCGACTGCGGGCTGATACGTCCACAGCGACGAGAAGGGGGCCGTCGACGGTGGCTTCCGGCTGCCACGGTGTCCGTCATGGCGGACTTGACCGCGTCGCACCAGCCGCTGATGGTCCTCGCCGCGCAGCAGGCAGGAGTCATCTCGCGACGGCAGGTGAGGGCACATGGGGTGTCCGACTGCTGGCTGCAGCACCAGGTCAGGTCACGGCGCTGGTCGCGGCTTTTCCCAGGCGTCTATGCCACGTTCACGGGCGAGCCGCCCTGGGACGCGCGGTGCTGGGCTGGGGTCCTGCGCTGCGGGAGTGGTGCTGTGCTCGGAGGTGTGACGGCGCTGCACCGATGGGCCCCGTCGATGGCGGGCATCGCCTCGTCTGCTCCTCAGCGTGACGTCGTGGTCGTGGTCGACGAACGCCGTCGGGTCTGGTCCGGCACCGGCGTGGAGGTGTGGCGGCTCACCGACCTCGAACGACACGTCCACCCGGCACGGCAGCCGTCGCTGCTGCGGTTCGAGAGCGCGGTCCTTATGACAGCCTCGAGAATGCCGACCCCAGACGGTGCGCTCGGGGTAGTGGCGGACGCGTGCCAGTCGCGACACACCACGCCGCACCGGCTGCTGGCGATGCTCGACGAGATGCCGGCGAACCTGCGCCTGCGCGCAGTGCTGCGAGACGTGCTGGCCGACGTGGCGGTCGGGGCCTACTCCTACCTCGAGGTGCACTACCTGCGTGAGGTCGAACGGCCGCACGGCCTGCCCACGGGATCCCGCCAGCGGCGAGTGCTGGTGGGCCGGCGACCCTACCTGCGCGATGTCGAGTACATCGGCTACGACGTTGTCGCTGAGCTGGACGGGCGCCTTGGACACGAAGGCTTCTCCTCCCGAGCCGACGACATGGACCGCGACACCGACACATCGCTCACCGGTGCCCGTACTGCTCGAATCGGCTACACCCAGGTCATGACCCGGGCCTGCGCGACGGCACAGCGGGTGGCGAACTTGCTTCGGCGGGGCGGATGGGCGCAGCGTGCCCGGCGGTGCGGCCCCGGTTGCCCCGTCGAGTGAGGACACGGAACATCGTCCACGTTCCCGCCGCGACGATCCTCCGCTGTCCCGCAGACGGAGGGCCGCACCAGCGTCAAGGTGCCGGCGTGCCGTCGGGGTCGCGGTCGAGCAGGTACAGCCCACCCCACAGCTTCAGGTCGAGCTCGCACCCCTCCTCGCCCTTGCGCATCAGCCAGGCATCGGCCTCGGCGCGGGGGACCTGGTGCACGACGATGTTCTCGCTGCCGACGCCGCCGCCGGAGCCGACCTTGGTGAGCCCGGTCGCCCGGGCGAACGCGATGCGCTCGTTGGTCATGCCCGCCGACGTCGGGCCGACCAGCAGCACCTTCACGTGCTCCGGCGACCAGCCGGTCTCCTCGACCAGCTCGCGCCGGGCCGCCTCCTCGATGGTGTCGGCGTCGTCGCTGTCGGCCACCAGGCCGGCCGGGAACTCGATCGTCGGAGCGCCCAGCGGCACCCGGAACTGCTCGACGAACAGCAGGTCGTGCTCGGGTGTCTCCGACACGATGATCACCGCGAGCCCGGCGGTGCTGTGCTTGCGCTCGGCGTACTCCCACCGGCCGCGGCGCAGCAGCCGCAGCCACCGGCCCTCGTGCAGGACGTCGATCGGCGCGTCGGCGTCGTGGTCCCTGATCACGGTGAGCCCCGCATCTTCTGGCCCAGCATCACGACTCCAGCGCGTCGCGCACCGGGACCAGCTTGGCCTGCGACTCGGCCAGCTCGGCCTCAGGATCGGAGTCGGCGACGATCCCGCAGCCGGCGAACAGCCGCACCCGCGAGCCGTCGACCTCGCCGCAGCGCAGCGCGATGCCCCACTCGCCGTCGCCAGCCGCGTCGATCCACCCCACAGGGCCTGCATACCGGCCCCGCTCCATGCCCTCGATCTCGGCGATCAGCGCCACCGCCTGCTCCGTCGGGGTGCCGCCCACGGCCGCGCTCGGGTGCAGCGCCGACGCCAGGCCCAGCGCGGTGGTCGTCGGGGCGTCGCCGTCGATCACGCCGGTGACGTCGGTGGCCAGGTGCATCACGTTGGGCAGGTGCAGCACGAACGGGGTCTCGGGCACGTTCATGCTCGTGCAGTGCGGCGCCAGCGCCTCGGCCACCGACCGCACGGCGTACTCGTGCTCCTCCAGGTCCTTGCTCGACCGCGCCAGCGACGCCGCGAGCGCGAGGTCGTGGTCGTCGTCGCCGGTCGGCCGGATCGTGCCGGCCAGCACCCGCGAGGTCACCAGTCCCCGCTCCCGGCGCACCAGCATCTCCGGCGTTGCGCCGAACAGCCCGTCGACATGGAACGTCCAGCAGCTCGGGTAGGTCTCGGCCAGCTCCTGCAGCGGCCAGCGCACGTCGACCGGCGCGGCGCACTCGGCCACCAGGTCGCGCGCGAGAACCACCTTCTCCAGGTCGCCCTCGCCGATCCGGCGTACGGCGTCGGCGACCACCGACTCCCAGTCCGCCCCCGAGCGGGAGCCGTCGACGAACGCCACGTCCTGCGGCGGCTCGGCCGGGTCGAGCCGGCCCGGCGCCTGCGCCAGGTCGGGCACGGCGGCCAGCGCTCCGCGCCCGATGGTGGTCACCCACCAGGTGTCGCCGCGTCGCCCGACCGCGACCTCGGGCACGACCAGCGTGGACGTACCGGGCTCGTCGGCGAACGCGAACGTCCCGAAGGCCACCCGCCCGCTTCCCGGCAGGTCGACCTCGTCACGCACGACCGCGTCGGCGACCAGCGCGCGCCACCAGTCCTCGGCGTCGGCGAACCGGCCCGGGCCCTTGGTGTCCACCCGCGCGGCAGCCCCCCAGCCGACCAGCCCCTGCCCCCGATGCACCCACGCCACGGGGTCGTCCCCGGGCAGCAGTGACAGCAGCGGACCGGGGTCGGAGATGGCCGTCGACCGGACCACGAGCGGCGTCGCGTCGGTGGCACCGGCGGCAAGAGTCGTCACGAGTCGCAAGGTTACGACCCGAACAGGGCCCCTCCACGAGCGGCGTGCAAGGGTTGGCGCCGTGAGCCGCGCCAGCCTGGACAAGCAGCCGCACGAGGTCGCGGCCATGTTCGACGACGTCGCGAACCGGTACGACCTGACCAACGACGTGCTCTCCCTCGGCCAGGACCGGCGCTGGCGCAAGGCGGTCGTGGACGCCGTCGACCCCCGCCCCGGCGAGCGGGTCCTGGACCTCGCCGCGGGCACCGGCACGTCGAGCCTGCCGTTCGCCGAAGCCGGCGCACACGTGGTGCCGTGCGACTTCTCCCAGGGCATGCTCGCCGTCGGCAAGCGCAACCTCCCGTCGCTGCCGTTCACCGCCGGCGACGGCACCCGGCTGCCGTTCGCGGACGCGTCGTTCGACGCCGTGACGATCTCGTTCGGGCTGCGCAACCTGGTCGACGCCGACGCCGGGCTGCGGGAGATGCTGCGGGTGACGCGCCCGGGCGGCCGGCTCGTGGTGTGCGAGTTCAGCCGGCCGACGTGGGCGCCGTTCCGCACCCTGTACGTCGAGTACCTGATGCGCGCGCTGCCGCCCGTCGCCCGTGCGGTGTCCTCCAGCCCCGACGCCTACGTCTACCTGGCCGAGTCGATCCGGGCCTGGCCCGACCAGCGGGGGCTCGCCGCCCGCCTCGCGGCGGCCGGCTGGTCCGGCACGCAGTGGCGCGACCTGTCCGGTGGCATCGTCGCGCTGCACCGCGCCTATCGCGCCTGAGCGGCCCCCGTGGTCTCGGCGCGAGGGACCTGCGGAGTAGGCGCGATCTCGGCGCGGGGGACCGGTACCCGGCGCCGGTGTGCCCAAGTCGCAACAGCCGGCGACATGGGCCTAGACTGAGCGCGACCAGGGTTCGTGAAGTTTTTCACAAGGCCACAAGCATCGCCGGAGAGCACCACCGGCAGCACCGCAGGCACAGGCCTCCGCCAGCAAGGAAGGGTGAGCACCGTCATGACGCGGACCACCGCCGACGAGCGGCAGGCCGACGTCATCGTCGTCGGAGCCGGCCCGGCGGGCTCCACGACGGCCTACCACCTCGCCCAGACCGGGCTCGACGTCCTGCTGCTGGAGAAGACCGCCTTCCCCCGCGAGAAGGTCTGCGGCGACGGGCTCACCCCCCGCGCCGTGCGCCAGCTCACCCGGATGGGCATCGACATCGACGCTCCCGGCTGGATCAGGAACCACGGGCTGCGCATCGTCGGCGGCGGAAACCACCTCGAGCTGCACTGGCCCGAGCTGTCGTCCTACCCCGACTACGGCCTGGTCCGCACCCGCTACGACTTCGACGAGATCCTGGCCGAGCAGGCGCAGAAGGTCGGCGCCCGGCTGCAGCAGCGCACCGCCGTCACCGGCCCGGTGTTCGACGACAACGGCCGCGTGGTCGGCGTGAAGGCGCGCTCGGTCGACGACAACGGGCGCCGCACCGGCGACGAGGTCGACTACCTCGCCCCGGTCGTGGTGGCCGCCGACGGCGTGTCCGCGCGGCTGGCGCTGGCGATGGGCTGGCAGAAGCGCGACGACCGGCCGATGGGCGTGGCAGTACGCACCTACTACACCAGTCCGCGTCACGACGACGACTGGATGGAGTCGTGGCTGGAGCTGTGGGACGGCAAGCCCGGCGAGGGCAGCCTGCTGCCCGGCTACGGCTGGATCTTCGGTGTCGGCGACGGCACCGCCAACGTCGGGCTCGGCATCCTCAACACCTCCGAGGCCTTCGGCAAGATCGACTACAAGGACGTCCTGCGCCGGTGGGTGGCCAACACCCCGGAGGAGTGGGGCTTCCGCGAGCACAACATGGTCGGCGAGATCCGCGGCGCCGCGCTGCCGATGGGCTTCAACCGCAAGCCGCACTACCAGGACGGCCTGCTGCTGGTCGGTGACTCCGGCGGCATGGTCAACCCGTTCAACGGCGAGGGCATCGCCTACGCGATGGAGTCCGGCGCGATGGCCGCCGAGGTCGTCGCGGAGGCGCTGAGCCGTCCCGAGGGCCACCGGCGTGAGCTCGCGCTGAGCGGCTACCCGCGCGCCCTCGACGCCGCCTACGGCGGCTACTACACCCTGGGTCGGCTGTTCGCGCGGGCGATCGGCAACCCGCAGGTGATGAAGTACGGCACCCGCTACGGGCTGCCGCGGCCACTGCTGATGAAGTTCACCCTCAAGCTGCTCGCGAACCTCACCGACCCGCGCGGAGGGGATGCGATGGACCGGGTGATCAACGCGATGAGGAAGATGGCCCCGGCGGCGTAGCCGGCGGGGACGAAGCAAGGGGTCGTACGCGACCCGGACGAACAAGGACCATCACCGTCTGGCACGGTGGAGCGACGACCGGAAGAGGGGAGTGCTCGGCGTGGAACAGTACGTGCCGATTCTCGGGCTGCTGGTTCTCGGCGCGGGTTTCGCGATCTTCTCGGTCGTGGTCAGCGTCCTCACCGGACCGCGTCGGTACAACCGCGCCAAGCTCGACTCCTACGAGTGCGGTATCGAGCCCACCCCGCAGCCGATGGGTGGCGGACGCTTCCCGGTGAAGTACTACATCACCGCGATGATGTTCATCATCTTCGACATCGAGATCGTCTTCCTTTATCCGTGGGCGGTGGAGTTCGACAACATGGGCACGTTCGCCCTGGTCGAGATGGTGCTCTTCATCGCCACGATCTTCGTCGCGTACGCCTACGTGTGGCGCCGCGGCGGTCTGGAGTGGGACTGAACGCCGGCACAGCCGGAGCGGATCGGAGACTGCGATGGGTATCGAGGAGAAACTTCCCAGCGGCGTCCTGCTGACGACCGTCGAGGGCGTCGCCGGCTACTTCCGCAAGGCGTCGTTCTGGCCGGCGACCTTCGGGCTGGCCTGCTGCGCGATCGAGATGATGACCTCCGGCGGGCCGCGGTTCGACCTCGGCCGGTTCGGCATGGAGGTGTTCCGGGCCTCGCCGCGGCAGGCCGACCTGATGATCGTCGCGGGCCGGGTGAGCAACAAGATGGCCCCGGTGCTGCGCCAGATCTACGACCAGATGGCCAACCCGAAGTGGGTGCTGGCGATGGGCGTGTGCGCCTCCAGCGGCGGCATGTTCAACAACTACGCGATCGTGCAGGGCGTCGACCACGTCGTGCCCGTCGACATGTACCTTCCCGGCTGCCCGCCCCGCCCGGAGATGCTCATCGACTCGATCCTGAAGCTGCACGACAAGGTGCAGGCCACCAAGCTCGGCCCCAACCGGCTCGCCGAGATCGACGAGCACGAGGCCGAGCGGATGCAGGCGCTGCCCACCTCGCAGATGAAGGGCCTTCTCCGGTGACGGACGACGAGCAGCGCAGAGCCGACGAGCAGCCCGGGGACGACGAGAAGCGCCGGCAGGAGCAGGCCGAGCCGACCGCCGACAAGGCCACGACCGAGCAGGCCTCCGGCGCGACCGAGCAGAGCAACATCGAGAACATCGGCGAGCTGACGCCGGAGAAGACGCCCGAGGACGAGGGCATCACCGAGCGGATGCCCGAGAACATGCCGCCCGAGACGGGTGCACCCGAGACGCGGGTCGAGGTCGTCGAGGTGCGCAAGGGCATGTTCGGGGTCAAGGGCAGCGGCGACACCTCGGGCTACGGCGGGCTGCGGCGCGCGGTCGCGATGCCGGGCTCCAGCGCCCGTCCGTACGGCGAGGGGCTCGACGAGGTGGCCGACCACTTCGAGGTCGCGCTGCGCGAGGAGGGCATCGACGACGCGATCGAGAAGGTCGTCGTCCACCGCGGCGAGATCACCTTCTTCATCCGCCGCCACCACCTGCTGACCACCGCGAAGCGGCTGCGCGACGACGCCCCGCTGCGCTTCGAGCTGTGCTCCGGTGTGTCCGGCGTCCACTACCCGCAGGACCGCGGCCGCGAGCTGCACGCGGTCTACCACCTGCTGTCGATGACCCACAACCGGCGGATCCGGCTCGAGGTCGCCTGCCCCGACGCCGACCCGCACATCCCCTCGGTCGTCTCGGTCTACCCGACCGCGGACTGGCACGAGCGGGAGACCTACGACTTCTTCGGCATCATCTTCGACGGTCACCCCGCACTCACCCGCATCGAGATGCCCGACGACTGGCCCGGACACCCCCAGCGCAAGGACTACCCGCTGGGTGGCATCCCGGTCGAGTACAAGGGTGCGACGGTCCCGCCGCCCGACCAGCGGAGGTCCTACAACTGATGGCCGACACCACCTACACCAGCGTGCCGAACGCCGAGGACCCGTACGCCTCGACGCAGGAGACCACGACCGGCCGGGTCTACACCGTGACCGGCCAGGACTGGGACACCGTGGTCGAGGGGATCGCGGAGTCCGACGAGGAGCGGGTCGTCGTCAACATGGGCCCGCAGCACCCGTCGACACACGGTGTGCTCCGGCTGATCCTCGAGCTCGAGGGCGAGACGGTGACCGAGGCCCGCTGCG
>CBFGZI010000078.1:0-18689 GCA_965653225.1 uncultured Propionibacteriales bacterium
CGACGCGGTGCGACGGACGCGGAGGGCACCAAGAGGGGTGGCCCGGTCGGGCCATACAGGCGAGCCGCGGCCACGTCTAGCGTCGAGTACGTCGACCAAGGAGGGGTGCCACATGTCGGGACTGGAGACCAGAAACTTCGACACACCTGAAGAGAAGAGGCCCTTCGCGGACAAGGGGTCAGCAGAGGTCGTGACGCTGGGCGGGAGCTCGGTGCTGAAGGCGCGCTTCGAGCCGGGATGGCGCTGGTCCGAGCACGTGCGTCCGATCGTCGGCACCGAGACCTGCGAGTCGCCTCACTTCTTCTACGTGCTCTCGGGCCGCTTGCACGTGTTGATGGACGACGGCACAGAGGGCGAGACCGGTGCCAACGACGTCACCCGCATCGACCCGGGACACGACGCGTGGGTGGTGGGTGAAGAACCCTGTGTCGTCATCGACTTCGGGGCCTTGCCGACGTACGCCAGGCACGCCGACTAGGAGTCGCCGACTGGGCGGTCGCCGACCAGGCAGTCAGAGGGTGCTGCGTACGCGGATGATCCGCCTGCGCAGGATGACGCGCCGCGTGCCGTTGGCGAACAGGCGTACGCGGTCGAGCTCCCATCCGCCGTACTCCGCCTCTGCGGCAAGCATCTGCCGCACGGCGGAGCGGCCCACCGTGCGGGGGACCATCAGCCTGCGGAACTCGAAGTCCATAGCGCACTCCTACCGCTCTGGGTAGCCCACGTCTATGCGCGACACGTCGTCCAAAGCCTCCACGATGGCCCGGGGGAGTGTCACGTCCTCGGCCGAGAGCGCGCCGCGTAGCTGCGCGGCGGTGCGGGCACCCAGGATCGGCGCGGTGACGCCGGGCCGGTCCCGCAGCCATGCCAGCGCGACCTCGACCGGCGAGAACCCGAGCCCCTCGGCGGCCTTGCACACCGCCTCCACGATCTGCCCGCTGGCGGAGTCGAGGTAGGGCTCGACGAAGCCCTGCAGGTGCGGCGAGGCGGCCCGGGAGTCGGCCGGGGTGCCGGAGCGGTACTTGCCGCTGAGCACGCCCCGTCCGAGCGGGGACCAGGCGAGCACACCGAGCCCGAGCGCGGACGCGGCGGGCAGGACCTCGCGCTCGACGCCGCGGTTGAGAAGCGAGTACTCGACCTGCGTCGATGCCAGCGGGGTTCGCCCGGGCCAGGCGCGCTGCCAGGTGGCCGCCTGCGCGGTCTGCCAGCCGGAGTAGTTGGAGACACCGACGTAGCGGGCCCGACCCGAGGAGACCGCAACGTCCAGCGCGCCCAGCGTCTCCTCCAGCGGGACCTCGTCGACCCACATGTGCACCTGCCACAGGTCGACGTAGTCGACGTCGAGGCGGCTGAGGGACTCGTCGAGGGTGCGCAGCATCGCGCCGCGGGAGGTGTCGTGCAGCCGGCCGCCCCGCTTGTCGAGCTGTCCCAGACCGGCCTTGGTGGCGATGAGCACGTCGTCGCGGTCGACGGTGTCGCGAAGCAGCTCCCCGATGAGGCCCTCGCTGCGTCCCTCGCCGTACGATGCGGCGGTGTCCAGCAGGGTGCCCCCGGCGTCGACGAACGCGGCGAGCTGGTCGCGCGCCTCGTACTCGTCGGTGTCCTGCCCCCACGACGTCGTTCCCAAGGCGAACCGCGACACCTTCAGCCCGGTCTGGCCGAGGAAGCGCTGCTGCATTCAGCCGAGGCTAGTCGAGGACGGAAGTCGAGGGGCTATTAGGCTCGCCGGTCGGAACGAGGCCGTAAGCGACCTCCCGCCGCGTCACGAAGGAGATCGAGGTGGACCTGTTCAAGGCCGTGTTCCTAGGGCTGCTGCAGGGGCTCACCGAGTTCCTGCCCATCTCCAGCAGTGCGCACCTGCGGATATTCCCTGAGCTGCTGGGGTGGGAGGACCCCGGTGCGGCGTTCACCGCGGTCGTGCAGATCGGCACCGAGCTGGCCGTGCTGCTGTACTTCTGGCGCGACATCTGGCGGATCGGGTCGACCTGGGTGAGGTCGCTGTTCGTGCGGGAGCTGCGGGCGGAGCAGGACGCCCGGATGGGCTGGTTCATCATCGTCGGGTCGCTGCCCATCGTGCTGCTCGGGATCGCGTTCAAGGACGTCATCGAACAGGACTTCCGCAACCTGTGGATCATCGGCACGATGCTCATCCTGTTCGGCGTCGTCCTCGGGATCGCGGAGAAGGTCGGCCGCAAGACGCTCCCGATCGAGCGGCTGAGCATGCGAGACGCCGTCCTGCTGGGGCTGGCGCAGGCGGCCGCGCTGATACCCGGCGTCTCCCGGTCGGGGTCCACGATCAGCATGGGCCTGTTCCTGGGGTACGAGCGGGAGGCCGCGACGCGCTACGCGTTCCTGCTGGCGATCCCGGCCGTGGTCGGCGCCGGCGTGTTCGAGCTGCCGGACATTCCGGGCGGCCACTACGAGTACGGCGTGGTCCCCACCATCGTGGCGACCGTGGTCGCGTTCGTCGTCGGGTACGCCGCGATCGCCTGGCTCCTGCGCTACGTGAGCACGCACTCCTACGCGCCGTTCATCATCTACCGGATCGCCCTCGGCGCGCTCACGCTCGCCCTGCTCGGCGCCGGCGTCATCTCCGCCTGACAAACCTCGTGACGCGCCAAGATTCCGGGTCCTGGCGCCCGCCCCAGACCGTGACGCGCCAAGATTCCCGGTCGCGTGACGGTTACGCCACCAAGAAATATGGCGCGTCACCGAGTGTTTCGCGGGGTTAGAGCCAGCCGGCGCGCTTGAAGAACTTGTAGAGCACCCAGCACGACCCGGCCATCAGCGCCAGCGCGAACGCGTACCCGAAGCGCCAGTGCAGCTCGGGCATGTGCCGGAAGTTCATGCCGTAGATCCCGGCGATCATCGTGGGCACGGCCACGATCGCCACCCACGCCGAGATGCGGCGCATGTCCTCGTTCTGCTGCACGCCCACCCGGGCCAGGTGGGCGGACAGCGCCGCCGAGAGCAGGTCGTCCATCGCGGTCACCTGGTCACTGACCCGCACCACGTGGTCGAGCACGTCGCGGAAGAACGGCGCCGCGCCTTCCTGCATGCCCGGAATCGTGGCGTTGGCGAACCGCGACATCGGCTCGCGCAGCGGGATGACGGCTCGCCGGAACTCCTGCACCTCGCGCTTGAGGAAGTAGATGCGCTGGGCGTCGCTGGTGCGCTCGGGGCTGAACACCGACGCCTCGATCTCGGCGATGTCCTCCTCGACCTCGTCGGCCACGGTCTCGTACTCGTCGACCACGCGGTCGCAGACCGCGTACACCACCGCCATGGGGCCGTGCCCGAGGACCGCGGCCCGCTCCTCGAGGTCACGGCGCGCACCGGTGAGCTCGGCTCCGGAACCGTGGCGGACCGTGACGACGTACCCCCGACCGACGAACACGTTGATCTCACCGGTCTCGACCGCGTCGTGCTCGTCGACGTACCACAGGGTCTTCAGCACCAGGAACAGGTCGTCGCCGTACCGGTCGATCTTGGGTCTCTGGTGGGCGTTGATCGCATCCTCGACGGCCAGCGGGTGCAGGTTGAACTCGTGTGCGACCTCGTCGAGCTCGGCGGCGCTGGGCTCGTGCAGCCCTATCCAGACGAAGTCGCGTTCCTGGTCAGCGGCGGACAGCGCTGCGTGCACGTCGTCCTTCGACGACGCCAGTCGCACCCGCTCACCAGCGCGGTAGACGGCACAGTCGACGATCATGCGGCCATTGTGCCTTGCGTCACGTCCGGCACGGACGCCCCTTGGTCACGCACCGTTAGGGTGGCGCCGTGCCCACCGTCCTGCTCGTCCGACACGGCCGCACCACCGCCAACAACGACGGGGTGCTGGCCGGTCGCAGCAGCGGCGTGCACCTCGACGACGTGGGCACCGCCCAGGCCGAGGCCGTCGGGAGACGGCTCGCCGACCTGCCGCTGGCCCGGCTCGTCAGCAGCCCGCTGGCCCGCTGCCGGCAGACGCTGGCGGCGATCGCGGCCGCGCACTCGGCACCGCCAGAGCCGGTGACCGACGCGGGGTTCACCGAGTGCGGGTACGGCGAGTGGACCGGCAAGCCGCTCAAGAGCCTGGCCAAGGACCCGCTGTGGAAGACCGTGCAGAACCAGCCGTCGGCGGTGACCTTCCCCGACGGCGAGTCGATGCAGCAGATGCAGGCCCGCGCGGTGTCCGCCGTACGCCGCCACGACGCGGAGGTCGAGCAGCAGCACGGCCCGGACGCGCTGTGGGTCGCGGTCTCGCACGGCGACGTGCTGAAGTCGATCCTCGCCGACGCCCTCGGGCTGCACCTCGACCTGTTCCAGCGGATCGTCGTCGAGCCCGGCTCGCTGTCGGTCGTGCGCTACACACCCGGTCGCCCGTTCGTGCAGCACCTCAACGACCGGGGCAGCGACCTGGCCGGGCTGCGGCCCCCGAAGCGTCGCCGCCGCCGCGCCCGCGGAGACGCTCCCGTCGGCGGTGGGGCTGGCGCGGGTTCGGGCCGGGACAGGTTCTAGGGTCAGGTGCCATGCCCGTCGTCCACCTTTTCGACCCGCCCGAGCGTTTCGTCGTGGGCACGGTCGGTGAGCCCGGTCAGCGCACGTTCTTCCTGCAGGCGCGCTCGGGCAGCCGGCTGACCAGCGTCGTGCTGGAGAAGGAGCAGGTCGCCGCGCTGGCCGAGCGGGTGGACGAGATGCTCGACGAGATCGTGCGCACGAGCGCCGGCTCGAGCACGGTGCCGGCGGTGTCGCCGGTCGAGCTCGACGACTCCGAGCCGCTCGAGCAGCCGATCGAGGAGGAGTTCCGCGTCGGCACGATGACGCTGGCCTGGGACAACTCCGCCGAGCAGGTGGTGCTGGAGATCTTCTCGGTCGAGGCCTCCAGTGAGGACGAGGAGGAGTCCGCGACGGCCCCCGTGGAGGACGAGGACAACGGCGAGGTGCTCGAGGTGCACCTGACCGCGGCCAGTGCGCGCGCCTTCGCCAAGCGGGCCAACAACGTCGTGGCGGCCGGCCGTCCCGCCTGCCCGTTCTGCGGCAACCCGCTCGACCCCGAGGGCCACATCTGCCCCAGGGCCAACGGCTTCCGCCGACTCCAGGGATGACCCAGGAATGACAGGGCCGCCGGCCCCGGTCGAGCTGCTGGAGCGGGGGAAGCTGGAGGTGGAGGGACGCCTGCTGACCGCGTCGAACGCCACCTTCGTGGGGCAGGTCGACCTTGACGGCACCACCGCCGCCTGCGTGTACAAGCCGGTACGCGGCGAGCGCCCGCTGTGGGACTTCCCCGACGGCACGCTGGCCAACCGCGAACGGGCCGCCTACCTCGTCTCCGTCGCCACCGGCGCGCCCCAGGTTCCCCCGACGGTGCTGCGCGACGGTCCGTTCGGCCCGGGCATGTGCCAGCTGTGGATCGAGGAGGACCCCGAGCAGGAGATGGTCGACGTCGTGCCGTCAGGCGAGGTCGCGGACGGGTGGCTGCACGTGCTCGACGCCGAGGACCAGCACCGCACCCCGGTCAGCCTCGTGCACCGTGACCACCCCGACCTGCAGCTGATGGTGGTGCTCGACGCCGTGGTCAACAACGCCGACCGCAAGGGCGGGCACGTGCTCGTGGACGACGACGGCCACATGTACGGCGTCGACCACGGGGTGTGCTTCCACCGCGAGGAGAAGCTGCGCACCGTGCTGTGGGGCTGGGCCGGCGAGCGCCTGACCGAGCCGTGCCGGGAGGTGCTGCACCGCCTCGAGACCGCGCTGCAGGGTGACCTCGGCGACGACCTCGGCGACCTGCTCAGCCGCGACGAGCTGACCATGGTGAGCCGCCGGGTGGACCGGCTGCTGCGCACCGGGCGGTTCCCGTCGCCCTCTGCCGGTTGGCCCGCCATCCCGTGGCCCGCGTTCTGAGCGTGCGCGGATAGGCTGCATCGCATGCGCGCCTGGCCTGCCCCGGAAGTCCCGGTCCTCACCGACGCGTTCGGATACGCACCGAGCCTGGTACTCCACGACACCTCCAGCGGACGTCCCACGCCCACGCACCCCGACAAGCAGGCCGCGCGTCTGTACGTCTGCGGGATCACGCCGTACGACGCCACCCACCTGGGGCACGCCGCCACCTACGTCGCCTTCGACCTGCTGGTGCGCGCCTGGCGCGACGCCGGCCACGACGTGGTGTACGTCCAGAACGTCACCGACGTCGACGACCCGCTCATCGAACGCGCGATCTCCACCGGCGAGGACTGGGCCGAGATGGCCGAGCGCGAGACCACGCTGTTCCGCGACGACATGGTCGCGCTGCGGATCGTGCCGCCGACCCACTACATCGGTGCGGCCGAGTCCATCGACCTGATCGTCGACCTGGTCCAGCGGCTGCGCGACGCGGGCGCGGTCTACGAGGTCGACGGCGACCTGTACTTCCCCGTCAACGCCGACGCGACCTTCGGCAGCGTCTCCAACCTCGACCGGGCCGAGATGGTCGAGCTGTTCGGCGAGCGTGGGGGAGACCCCGAGCGCCCGGGCAAGAAGGACCCGCTCGACTGCCTGCTGTGGCAGCGGGAGCGGGCCGGCGAGCCCGCCTGGGACTCCGTCCTCGGCCGCGGGCGACCGGGCTGGCACATCGAGTGCACCGCGATCGCGTTGAAGTACCTGGGAATGGCGTTCGACGTGCAGGGCGGCGGCAGCGACCTCGTCTTCCCCCACCACGAGATGTGTGCCTCGGAGGCGCAGGTCGCACTGACCAGTCGCCCGTTCGCGCGGACCTACGTGCACGCCGGGATGGTCGGCCTGGACGGCGAGAAGATGTCGAAGTCGCGCGGCAACCTGGTGTTCGTGTCGGCCCTGCGCCGCGAGGGCGTCGACCCGCGCCTCATCCGCCTGGCGCTGCTCGACCACCACTACCGCGACGACTGGGAGTGGACCGACGACGACCTCGCCGGTGCCCGCGACCGGCTGGGGCGCTGGTCGGCGGCGGCGGCCATGCAGACCGGCCCCGACGTCTCCAACCTGCTGATCGACGTACGCGGTGCCCTGGCCCGCGACCTCGACGCGCCCAAGGCGCTGGTCGCGGTCGACCGGTGGGTCGACCAGGCGCTGGCCGGCGACGGTCCGGACCCCTGGGACCCCTCCGCGCCCGCGGCGTTCCGGTCGCTGGTCGACGCCCGCCTGGGTATCGACCTGTAGGGGCGGGCCGTTGGGCGCCGCCGGAAGCTCGGGCCCGCTCCACAAGCCATGTAGCCGGGGGTTATGGACACTTTCCTCGGCCTATGAACCGAGGAAAGTGACGACACGCCATGGGAGGGCCCTGGGTGCGGGCGGCAGGCGAGAACCCGACTACTGCTCGGCCTGGCCGCCCTGGTGCCGGCGCTTGAGGTACCGCTCGAACTCCTTCGCGATCGCCTCTCCGCTCGCCTCCGGCAGGTCGGCGGCGTCGCGTGACTCCTCCAGGGCGCGGACGTACTCGGCGACCTCGGTGTCCTCGCGGGACAGCTCGTCGACACCGCGCTCCCAGGCGCGGGACTCCTCGGGCAGGTCGCCGAGCGGCACGGAGACCTCGAGCAGGTCCTCGATCTGCCCGAGCAGCGCCA
Source organism: uncultured Propionibacteriales bacterium (assembly GCA_965653225.1). Lineage (GTDB taxonomy): Bacteria > Actinomycetota > Actinomycetes > Propionibacteriales > Nocardioidaceae > JALZDI01. The sequence continues at coordinate 7,560 of CBFGZI010000078.1, forward strand.
GCGTGGCCTTGGGGCACGGGGGCTGCGCGACGTAGTGCGGCACGGCCGCCCAGAACGACACCGCGGGCATCTCCAGCCGGTCGCAGGCGTCCTGGAACACCCCGACGATGCCGGTCGGGCCCTCGTACCGCGACTCCTGCAGCTTCAGCTGCTCCACCAGCTCGGGGTCGGTCGCGGTGCCGGTCACCGGGATCGGCCGGGTGTGCGGCGTGTCGGCCAGCAGCGCACCCAGCGTGACCACCATCTCCACCCCGAGGTCGTCCGCGGTGGCCAGCAGCTGGGCGCAGAACTCGCGCCAGCGCATGTTCGGCTCGATGCCCCGCAGCAGGACCAGGTCGCGCTCGGAGCCCGGCGGCCGGCAGACCGCCAGCTGGGACGTGGGCCAGGTGATCTGCCTCTCGCCGTCCGGCCCGAGCGACACGGTGGGGCGGTTGACCTGGAAGTCGTAGAAGTCCTCCGGGTCGATCGCGGCCACGGTCTGGGCAGACCACTCCGAGATCAGATGGTCCACGGCGCTGGTCGCCGCCTCGCCGGCGTCATTCCACCCTTCGAAGGCGGCGATCATCACCGGGTCGACCAGCGGCGGCACCTCTTCGAGTTCGATCACCATACGAGCCTACGGTGCAGCGGTGTGGCGGTCCCAGTAACGCGGCGGCACACCGTATCGTGGACACCCGTACCACAGCCTGGGACAGTTCGGGCCTTCTGGATGCGCCCCATACGCTGTCCTCGTCGCCGTCCTGGTCTGTCCGCGTCCCGTCGAGGAGCACGTCACCGTGAGCACTTCCGCCAGCAGCCTCCGCCGAGCGCTCGCCGAGCGCGTGGTCGTGGCCGACGGTGCGATGGGCACGAGCCTGCAGCAGTACGACCTGGACCTCGACGAGTTCGAGGGCCACGAGGGCTGCAACGAGATCCTGAACGTCACCCGGCCGGACGTGGTGGCCGAGATCCACGACTCGTTCCTCGAGGTGGGCGCCGACTGCGTCGGCACCAACACGTTCGGGTGCAACTTCGGCAACCTGGGCGAGTACGGCATCACCGACCGCATCTACGAGCTCACCGTGGCCGGCACCCGGATCGCGCGGGAGCGCGCCGACGCCTGGGCCACCGCCGACCGACCCCGCTGGGTGCTCGGTTCGGTCGGCCCCGGCACCAAGCTGCCCACGCTGGGCCACGTCGACTTCGGCACCTTGCGCGACGCCTACCAGGAGGAGGTCCGCGGGCTGGTCGACGGCGGCGCCGACGCCGTCCTGGTCGAGACCGCGCAGGACCTGCTGCAGGCCAAGGCCGCGGTCATCGGCGCGCGCCGCGCCCTCACCGCAGCCGAGGCCGACCTGCCGCTGATCGTCAACGTCACGGTCGAGACCACCGGCACCATGCTGCTCGGCAGCGAGATCGGCGCCGCGCTCACCGCGCTGGAGCCGCTGGGCATCGACATGATCGGGCTCAACTGCGCGACCGGGCCGACCGAGATGAGCGAGCACCTTCGCCACCTGTCCCGGCACGCGCGGGTCGCCGTCGGGTGCATGCCCAACGCCGGGCTGCCCCAGCTCACCGCCGACGGCGCGCACTACCCGCTGACGCCCGAGGAGCTGGCGCAGGCGCACGACACGTTCACCGCCGAGTACGGCCTGGCCCTGGTGGGCGGCTGCTGCGGCACCACGCCCGACCACATCCGCCTGGTGGTGGAGCGGGTCGGCGGCCGCGCTCTGGCTGCCCGCGAGCCGCAGCCCGAGGCCGGGGTGTCCTCGCTGTACCAGCACGTGCCGTTCCGGCAGGACACGGCGTACCTGTCCATCGGCGAGCGGACCAACGCCAACGGCAGCAAGGCCTTCCGCGAGGCCATGGTCGCGGAGCAGTGGGACGACTGCATCGAGATCGCCCGGGCCCAGATCCGCGACGGGTCGCACCTGCTGGACCTGTGCGTGGACTATGTCGGCCGCGACGGCGTGTCCGACATGCGCGAGCTCGCGTCGCGGCTGGCGACGTCGTCGACGCTGCCGATCGTGCTCGACTCCACCGAACCCGAGGTGGTGGTCGCCGGGCTGGAGCACCTCGCCGGGCGGTGCGTCATCAACTCGGTCAACTACGAGGACGGGGACGGACCCGACTCGCGCTTCGCCAAGGTGATGCCGCTGGTGCGCGAGCACGGCGCCGCCGTGGTCGCGCTGACCATCGACGAGGAGGGCCAGGCCCGCACCAAGGACTGGAAGGTGCGCGTCGCCTGCCGGCTGATCGAGGACCTCACCGGTCACTACGGCATGCGAGTCCAGGACATCCTCGTCGACTGCCTCACCTTCCCGATCGCCACCGGCCAGGAGGAGACCCGCCGCGACGGCATCGAGACCATCGAGGCGATCCGCGAGCTGAAGCGGCGCTACCCCGACGTGCAGACCACGCTCGGCGTCTCGAACATCTCCTTCGGCCTCAACCCGGCGGCACGGATGGTGCTCAACTCGGTGTTCCTGCACGAGGCGGTCGAGGCGGGCCTCGACTCCGCGATCGTGCACGCCGCCAAGATCCTGCCGCTGTCGCGCATCCCCGACGAGCAGCGCGAGGTGGCGCTCGACCTGGTCTACGACCGGCGCCGCCCGGCCACCGACGACGAGGAGGCGTACGACCCGCTGCAGCGCATGCTCGAGGTCTTCTCCGGCGTCAGTGCCAAGGACGACCGCGAGACCCGTGCGGCCGAGCTGGCCGCGCTGCCTCTGAGCGAGCGGCTGCAGCGGCGCATCATCGACGGCGAGCGCAACGGTCTCGAGGCCGACCTCGACGAGGCGCTGGACTCGGGCGTCGCGGCGCTCGACATCGTCAACGAGGACCTGCTGGCCGGCATGAAAGTCGTCGGCGACCTGTTCGGCAGCGGCGAGATGCAGCTGCCGTTCGTGCTGCAGTCGGCGGAGGTGATGAAGACCGCGGTCGCCTACCTCGAGCCGCACATGGAGAAGCTCGAGGACGAGGCCGGCAAGGGCACGATCGTGCTCGCCACCGTCAAGGGCGACGTGCACGACATCGGCAAGAACCTCGTCGACATCATCATGAGCAACAACGGCTACACGGTGGTCAACCTCGGCATCAAGCAGCCGGTCAACGCGATCATCGAGGCGGCCGAGGAGAACCGGGCCGACGTGATCGGCATGTCCGGGCTGCTGGTGAAGAGCACCGTGGTGATGAAGGAGAACCTCGAGGAGCTCAACCAGCGCGGCATCGCCGACCAGTGGCCGATCCTGCTCGGCGGCGCGGCGCTCACCCGCGCCTACGTCGAGCAGGACCTGGGCGGGCTGTTCAAGGGCGAGGTGCGCTACGCGCGCGACGCCTTCGAGGGACTGCGGCTGATGGACGCCGCGATGGCGGTCAAGCGCGGTGAGCCCGGCGCGGAGCTCCCGGCCCGCCGCCAGCGCCGGGTGAAGGCGAAGACGCCCGCCCGTCCCGGTGAGGGCAAGGAGGTCCCCGCCCGCTCCGACGTCGCCACCGACAACCCGGTGCCGACGCCGCCGTTCTGGGGCGACCGCATCGTGAAGGGCCTGCAGCTCGGTGACTTCGCCTCCTACCTCGACGAGCGGGCGACGTTCATGGGGCAGTGGGGGCTGAAGGGCTCCCGCGGCGGCAGCGGCCCCACGTACGAGGAGCTGGTGGAGTCGGAGGGCCGGCCCCGGCTGCGCGCCTGGCTGGACCGCATCAAGACCGAGGGGATCATGGAGCCCGCGGTCGTCTACGGCTACTGGCCCTGCTACAGCGAGAGCGACGACCTGGTCCTGCTCGACCCGGAGAAGCAGGGCGACGAGGTCGGCCGGTTCACGTTCCCGCGTCAGCAGCGCGACCGGTACCTGTGCCTCTCCGACTTCTTCCGGCCCAAGGACTCCGGCGAGCTCGACGTGGTCGCCTTCCACCTGGTGACCATGGGGTCCAAGGTCAGCGAGGTGACCGCGGAGCTGTTCGAGAAGAACGCCTACCGCGACTACCTCGAGCTGCACGGCCTGTCGGTGCAGCTGACCGAGGCGCTGGCGGAGTACTGGCACGCCCGCGTCCGCAAGGAGCTCGGCGTGCAGGGGGAGGACTCCGACGACCTGGACCGGATCTTCCGGCAGGGATACCGCGGGTCGCGCTACTCCTTCGGCTACCCGGCCTGCCCCAACCTGGAGGACCGGCAGACGATCGTGCGGTTGCTGCGCCCCGAGCGCATCGGTGTGACGCTGTCCGAGGAGCTGCAGCTGCACCCCGAGCAGTCCACCGACGCGCTGATCGCGCACCACCCCGAGGCGAAGTACTTCAACGCCCGATGACCCGCCAGCACAGCCACTCCCTGCAGGCCGTGCTGTGGGACATGGACGGCACGCTGGTCGACACCGAGCCGCTGTGGATCGCCTCCGAGTACGAGCTGGCCGAACGGCACGGTGCCACCTGGAGCGAGGAGCATGCGCTCAACCTGGTGGGCTGGGACCTGCTCGACTCGGGCCGCTACATCCGCGACCACATGCGCCTGGACATGCCGGCCGAGAAGGTCGTGGAGCTGATGCTGGACCGGGTGGTCGACGGTGTGCGCAGCGGCGTCGAGTACCGCCCCGGCGCACGGGAGCTGCTGGCCGAGCAGCGCGGTGCGGGCATACCGGCCGCGCTGGTGACGATGTCGTACCGCCGGCTGGCCGAGGCGGTCGTGGACGCGTTCCCCGCCGGCACGTTCGCGGCGGTCGTGGTCGGCGACGAGGTCACCAACGGCAAGCCGCACCCGGAGCCGTACCTCACGGCGGCGGCACTGGTCGGAGCCGACCCGTCACGCTGCGTGGCGATCGAGGACTCGACCACGGGTGCCACGTCGGCCCAGGCGGCCGGCTGCCAGGTGCTCGCGGTGCCGAACCACGTGCCGGTGCCGCCGGCCGCCGGCCGCACGCTGGCGCCGACGTTGGAGGGCGTGCGTCTAGCCGACCTGGAGGCCTTGCTCGGCACCGTCGAGGCTCGCTCCGACTGACCACATGCCGGGTCTGTGACGGATCGACGACTCTGGGTCGTTTGGTCGTGAGAAATTGTTGCCGTATTGCGACCCGCCGACGGCTCCGCGCGGGTGCACCCCGTGTTCCTGCGAGGTAGTGTCCACGAGGTTTCGTCCACATAGTGGTCCCCGACCTGCGGGATTGTGCGATCGAGAGGTGCAAACGTGTTGAGGAGACGACTGCTGGCCGTCGCCAGTGCCGGCGTCTTGGCGGCGTCGATGGCTGCCTGTGGAGGCGGCAGCTCCCAGAGCGGGAGCGTGGCGGGTGGGGGACCCGCGTGGATCCTGGGGACCACCGACACAGTGACGTCACTGGACCCGGCGGGATCGTACGACCTGGGCTCGTCGACGTTGCAGTACCAGATGTACCAGCAGCTGCTGACGGTTCCGGCGGGTCAGACCAAGCCCGTGGGCGACGCGGCCCAGTCGTGCAAGTACGACAACCCGACGACCTTCTCGTGCACCCTGCGTAAGGGCCTGAAGTTCTCCAACGGCGACGACCTGACCTCGTCCGACGTCAAGTTCAGCTTCGAGCGCAACCTGAAGATCGCCGACCCCAGTGGCGCGTCGGTGCTGCTCGGGTCGCTGAAGTCGATCGACACGCCCGACCCGCAGACGGTGATCTTCCACCTGAACAAGCCCGACACCACGTTCCAGTACGTGTTGACCCACGCCTCGGCCGGTTCGATCGTCGACGAGCAGGTGTTCCCGGCGGACAAGCTGGTCTCCAACAACGAGGCCGTGGGCTCCGGGCCGTTCAACATGGTGCAGTACGAGGACGGAAACCAGGCCGTGCTGCAGAAGTCGGCGACGTACCAGGGCCCCCGAGAGGCCAAGTCGTCGCGGGTCTTCGTGAAGTACTACTCGGAGTCCTCGGCACTGAAGCTCGCCGTGCAGAACGGTGAGGTCGACGTCGCCTGGCGCACGCTCAGCCCCACCGACCTCAAGGACCTGTCCACCGACTCCAACGTCAACGTCATCAACGGCGCAGGCTCGGAGATCCGCTACTTCGTGTGGCAGCTCGGCACCAAGGTGGGCGGTTCGCTGCCGATCCGGCAGGCGGTGGCCCAGCTGATCAACCGTAACGCGATCGCGCAGCGTGCCTACGACGGCACGGTGGAGCCGCTGTACAGCATCGTTCCGCCCGGCTTCCCCGGCCAGGTCGATGCGTTCAAGAACCAGTACGGCAGCCCCAGCGTCGCCAAGGCCAAGGCGATCCTGCAGAAGGCCGGCGTCAAGACGCCGGTGAGCCTGACCCTGGGCTACACCCCGTCGCACTACGGTCCGGCGTCGGTCGACGAGGCCACCGAGCTGCAGCGCCAGCTCAACGACTCCGGTCTGTTCAAGGTGCAGCTGAAGAGCGCGGAGTGGACGCAGTACCAGACGCTGTACAAGCAGAACGCGTACGACCTGTTCCAGCTGGGCTGGTTCCCCGACTTCCTGGACGCCGACAACTACCTGTCGCCGTTCTTCGTCGACGGCGGGTTCTACGCCAACAACTACACCAACAAGACGATTAACCAGCTGGTGGCCAAGGAGCAGGGCACGAGCAACGAGCAGGTGCGTCAGCAGGCGTTCGAGCAGATGCAGAACATCGTCGCCAAGGACGTGCCGCTCATCCCGAGCTGGGTCGGCAAGAACACCGCCGTCGCAGCCCCGGACATGCAGGGTGTTGAGCAGACGCTCGACCCAGCGTTTATCTTCCGTATGTGGACCGTCAGCAAGAACGCGAGCTGACCTAACTGCATCAGGGGAGGGGGCGGCACGTTGCCGTCCCCTCCCCTCTGACTTTCTGCAAAGGACAAGACGATGGCGTCGCGCTCGGGTTCGCTCCCGCGCTACATCCTGCAGCGGGTACTACTGATCATCCCGATGGTGTGGGTTCTGCTCACCATGGTGTTCGTGCTGATGCGGGTCGCGCCCGGTGACCCGGTGTCGGCATCCCTCGGCGGTCGGCTCAGCGAGGCCGCGATGGACGAGCGCCGGCACGCGCTCGGGCTCGACCGGCCGCTGCTGACTCAGTACTTCGACTATCTCAGCGGGGTCGTCCGAGGTGACCTGGGTACGACGATCAGCGACCATCGGCCGATCACGAACATCCTGGTCGAGAACGGCGGCGCGACGCTCACGCTGACGGTGGCCGCGCTGATCATCTCGCTGACCATCGGCATCCCGCTCGGCCTGCTCGCGGGCCGCTTCCGTGACACCACCACCGACGTGGGCATCCGCGTGTTCGGCATCCTGACCTACGCCACGCCGGTGTTCTTCACCGGGATCCTGGTGCAGCTGGCGGTCGCGAACTGGGGCGGGAGCTGGCCCACCGGCGGCCAGTCATCGCCGATCACGGAGTTCGAGGTGGTGCCGCGCACGCACATCCTGCTCGTCGACGCGATCCTGATGGGCGACTGGGGAGCGGTGACCGAGATCCTGCAGTACCTGTTGCTGCCGGCCGCCACCCTCGCGCTGCTGATCTGCGGCATCTTCATCCGGCTCACCAGAGTCAACGTGCTGCAGACCCTGCAGGGCGACTACGTCGAGGCGGCTCGGGCGCGGGGAGTGCGGGAGTCGAAGGTGGTGCGCTCGCACGCCTTCCGCAACGCCCTCGTTCCCGTGGTCACGGTGATCGGGCTGCAGGTCGCGCTGCTGATGGCCGGTGCCGTGCTGACCGAGAGGACCTTCACCTGGCCCGGCATAGGCAACGAGCTGATCCAATACATCGAGCTGCGTGATTACGCCGCGGTACAGGGAATCATCACGGTGTTCGCGCTGGTGGTGGTGGCGGTGAGCCTGATCATCGACATCGTCGCAGCGCTCATCGACCCGAGGGTGCGGTACTGACATGGCTGGAGCGACCTTGGTCCGCAGGCTGCTGACGCCGGTCCGGAACACCTCCGGCATGGGCCGGTGGGCACTTGTGGTCGGGCTCGTGATGACGCTGTTCTTCGTCGTGCTCGCCGTGTTCGCCCCGTGGATCGCGCCGTACACCTTCTCCCAGAAGGCGGCCGACGGGAAGCTGTTCCCCAAGCTCGCCCCGCCCGGCGGCGAGCACCTGTTCGGTACCGACCGCGGGTTCTACGACGTGCTGTCGAGGGTCATCTGGGGCGCCCGCACCGAGCTGTCCGTCGTTCTGGTCTCGGTGCTCGCCTCGCTGATAATCGGCGTGCTGCTCGGGCTGGTCTCGGGCTACCTCGGCGGCTGGCTCGACCGCTGTCTGGTGCTGGTGATGGACGCGCTGTACGCGTTCCCGTCGCTGCTGATGGCGATCGTGTTCTCGTTCCTGCTCACCGGCATCTTCGGCGGGAGCATCACGGCGGCGGCGTTGTCGCTGACGGTGGTCTACATGCCGCAGTACTTCCGCGTCATCCGCAACACCACGGTCAGTGCCCGCGAGGCGACCTACGTCGAGGCGGCCCGGGCGATCGGCGCGCCGGGGCGCACGGTCGTCGGCAAGTACGTGTTCGGCAACGTGATCCAAAGCGTGCCGGTCATCGGCACGCTCAACGCCGCCGACGCGATCTCGACCCTGGCCGCGCTCGGGTTCCTCGGACTGGGCATCCAGCCCAACGAGGCGGCCGAGTGGGGCTACGACCTCAACCGGGCGCTGTCCGACGCGGCGTCGGGCATCTGGTGGACGTGCGTGTTCCCCGGCATGGCGATCGTGCTCCTGGTCACCGCGCTCACCCTGGTCGGTGAGGGCCTCAACGAGACCCTGAACCCGACGTTGCGGAAGCGCCGGCTGCGCAAGATCGTCGCGCCGCCGCGCTCCCAGAAGACCGCCGAGCGCGAGGAGGTCGCCTCATGACCGCGCAGCAGGAGCAGTCGGCGCAGACGAGGGGTTCGCTCGACCCGGTGCTGTCCGTACGCGACCTGCGGGTCTGGTACGGCAGCGAGCGCGGCGCGGTGCGCGCGGTCGACGGCGTGAGCTTCGACCTGCGGCCGGGCGAGACCCTGGGGCTGGTCGGCGAGTCCGGCTGCGGCAAGTCCACACTCGGGCGCGGCCTGCTCGGGCTGCTGCCGCGCGGCGCCTTCGTCGACGGCGACGTGACCTTCAAGGGCAAGCCGATGCCGCGCCTGGGCAGCAAGCAGCAGCGGGCGCTGCGCGGCGGCGAGCTGGGGATGATCTTCCAGGAGCCGATGACGCGGCTCAACCCGCTGATGCGCATCTCCGAGCACTTCGAGGAGGCGCTGCGCGCGCACTTCCCGAAGATGCCCAAGGACGAGATCAAGCACCGCTCGCTCGAGGTGCTGCGGGTGATGGGTATCCCGCCGACGCGCTACGGGTCGTACCCCCACGAGTTCTCCGGCGGCATGCGGCAGCGGCTGATGATCGCGCTCGCGCTGGTGCTGCGACCGGCGTTCGTGGTGGCCGACGAGCCGACCACCGCGCTCGACGTGCTCGTCGAGGCGCAGATCGTCAAAATTCTGTACGACATGCGCCGCGAGTTCGACACGTCGCTGCTGCTGATCACGCACAACCTCGGCATCGTGGCCGAGGCGTGCGACCGGGTCGCGGTGATGTACGCCGGCAGGATCGTCGAGATCGGCGACGCCGAGCAGGTGTTCAAGGAGCCGCAGCACCCGTACACCCAGGAGCTGATGCGCTCCACCATCTCGCTGTCCACGACGGGCCTGAACTTCATCCCGGGTGCGCCGCCGGACCTCATCGACCCGCCCCCCGGCTGCAACTTCCACCCGCGTTGTCCCGAGGCGATGCGGGTGTGCCAGCAGCTGGACCCGGTCAACCGGCGGCTGCCGTCGGGCCAGCGGGTGGAGTGCTGGCTGCACGGGCCGGAGGACCAGATTCCTGACGGCGGCCGCGAGTCGCTCGAGCGGGAGGAGATCAGCGTTGCCGACGAAGCCTGAGACCCTGACCGAGACGACCGAGGAGGCGCGGGCCGGCCAGCCGCTGCTGTCCATGCGCGACCTCGAGGTCCACTTCCAGCTGCGCGGCGGCAACCTGGCACGGCTGTTCGGCAAGGACACCGGCACTGTGAAGGCGGTCGACGGGGTCAACCTCGAGCTCCACAAGGGCGAGGTCCTCGGTGTGGTGGGCGAGTCCGGCAGCGGCAAGAGCACGCTGGGCCGGGCCGTGCTCGGCCTGGTGCGGCCCACCGGTGGCCAGATCGTCTACAACGGCCGCGACATCACCGGTCTGTCCGACCGGCAGCTGCGCAGCCTGCGCCGCGAGCTGCAGATGATCTTCCAGGACCCCAACGCCGCGCTGAACCCGTCGATGAACCTGGGCACGGCGATCGGGCACCCGCTGAAGATCCACGGGATCGCCACCGGCGACGAGCTCCGCCGCCGCGTGGTCGAGACGCTGGAGCGGGTCGGGCTGTCCCCGGGCGAGCAGTACCTCTCCAAGCTGCCCAGCGACCTGTCCGGTGGGCAGAAGCAGCGGGCGGTGATCGCCCGGGCGGTCATCCTCGACCCGGTGCTGATGGTGGCCGACGAGCCGATCTCGATGCTCGACATGAGCGTGCGGGCGAAGATCCTGCAGCTGATGCTCGACCTCAAGCGCGACCTCGACCTGACCTACATCTACATCACGCACGACCTGGCCAGCGCGAAGTTCTTCTGCGACCGGGTGGCGATCATGTACCTCGGCCGGATCGTCGAGATCGGCGCCACCGAGGAGATCTTCGCCGACCCCAAGCACCCGTACACCCAGTCGCTGCTCAAGGCCATCCCCGACGTCGGCAAGCGGATGTCGCGTGACCTGCCGCGGGGTGAGATCCCCGACGCCGCCAGCCCGCCGCTCGGTTGCTCGTTCCACCCGCGCTGCCCGAAGGCGTTCGACCAGTGTGGCTGGGAGAGCCGCGACCTGCGCACACTGGTGGAGAACCACTGGCTGCGCACCGAGGAGGCGGCCTACGAGCAGGAGCGCGAGGCGGTCGGCGACCTCACCGCGCTCGACTCGCCGGGTCATCGCACCGTGGTGCCCGCCGCCAAGGGTCGGGCCGGCGGCGACGTGCAGAAGATGCTCGACCGGATCCGCGAAGAGGACCCGAACGAGCCGCTGTGGACCGGCGTCAAGGAGACCCGCACGCTCGACAACGGCGTCGAGGTCGACTTCCACGAGGGCGAGGACCCCCAGCTGCGTCCCGCCGGTGGCGTCGACGTGGCCTGCCACCTGTACTGAG
>CBFGZI010000079.1:0-18539 GCA_965653225.1 uncultured Propionibacteriales bacterium
CGGCCGCGCGCGGCCGCGGTAGCAGCGGACCAGGGCCGCGGCTACGGACGCCACCGGCGGTACTGGGAGCGCTTCTACCAGGGCCAGTACGGCGTGACGGCGCCCCAGGAGCCCTCCCTGTTCGCGGGCTGGGTGACCGAGCAGTGCGAGCCGGCCGGAGCGACCGGGGGTCCGCTGGTCGTGGACGTCGGCTGCGGCAACGGCCGCGACACGCGTCACTTCGCCGACCTCGGCCACGGCGTCCTCGGGCTCGACTACTCCTACGCCGGCCTCGCCGCGGCACACGACCTGCTCGGCGACAGGGGCGAGCGGGCCACGCTGCGCCCCCTGGACCTCAACGACGCGCGCGCCACCCTGGTGCTGGGCGCAGAGCTGGCTCAGGCGGCCGCCGACGCCTCCCGGGCGGGCGAGGAAACGCAGCCGCCGCTGCTGTATGCGCGGTTCGTTGCGCACGTCGTCGACGACCACGCACGCGACAACCTGTGGCGGCTGGCCGCGCTGGTGATGCGCCGCGGCGGTCGCGCCTACCTGGAGTTCCGCACGCACCGCGACGCACTCAACGACCACGTCTTCGAGGAGCAGCACTACCGCCGCTACCTCGTGCCCGACGAGGTAGCGGCGGAGCTGAAGCGGCATGGTGGTGCGGTCGTGCACCGGGAGGAGGGCCGCGGTCTGGCCCCCTTCCGCAACGAGGATCCCGACGTCTGTCGAATGGTGGTGCAGTGGGCAAGGTAACGGAGAAGGCACGCGACCGCGGGCGTCGGATGGTGCGCGCAGCCGCGCCGACGGTGCTGGCGTCGGTGGAGGAGATCCCGGAGCTGCGAGACCGCGTCAGCAGGCTCGAGCGGGCGCTGACCGAGCAACGAGAGGGCTTAGAGACCTACCGGCGACGGGTCGAGACCCTGGAGGCGGAGTCGCACGACGCCCGTCAGCTGCAGCTGCGGGTCGCCGAGCTGACCGACATCGTGCAGGAGCTGCTGCTCCCGGCCGCCGGCCGCGACGAGCAGCGGCTGGCCGAGCTTCGGCAGAAGTACACCTCGTCGCTGTAGCGGCGGGTCCCTAGGCCGGGTCGAGCCCGGCCTCGCGCAGGCGGGTGCGCAGCTCGCGAATGGTGTGCTGCTGGTCGGTGGCGACCTGCAGCATGTGCGCCAGCGCGATGACCGACGAGGTCAGCATGGCGCCGTTCGGCAGCTCGGCGGTCGGCACGTAGTGGCGGTGCCGAGACAGGTCGGGCACGAGCTCCTTGAGGTCTCCCACCACGTCGTAGCCTCGCGGCTCCAGGGACTCGACCAGCTCCTGCGACCGCTCGAGCACCCACTCGTGGTGGGCCGCCGGCATGCCCGGGTTGGCGCTGCGGCCGGCCAGCAGCTGCGCGAGCTGCTGGCGGACGAACGTGTCGTATCCGCGCTCGTCGAGCTGCTTCACCTGCTTGTTGATGCGGCGCAGCAGCTCGGCCTCGGCCTGCCCGACGGAGCGGTTCGCGCGGTCGACGGGCAGCGTGTAGGCGTCGGGGTCGAGCCGGGTGACGGTGCAGAACCGCTGCCACAGGGCGTCGACCGGGCCGCCGCTCGGCGGGACCGTCACCAGGTGGATGCGTTCGGGCGGGACCACCGCCTCCCAGCGCGCCAGCACGTGCGCCGCGTCGTGCAGGCCCCAGAACATCTCCCCGAACGGTGCGGGAGCGTGCAGGCCGTACTCCCGCAGGTCGGTGACGAAGTCCTCGAGCGTCGGCGTGTGCTTGTGCTTGATGTGCTCCTGCCAGTCCGACACCATCTGGCGGGCGAAGTCGCGGGCGGTGAACACCACGTGCACGTCGAAGGGCTGCAGGCTGTCGACGATGCGCTTGATCGTCTTGACCGAGGCGCCGGCCAGCACCTCGTTGGTGAGCAACGCGGCGCCGCCGCTCCACCCGCGCACCCGGCCGGCCACCCGCTCCCACGCGCCGGCGAACCGGTCCGGCGGGGCGCCGCCCCAGCGCAGCTGGCGCACGTCGAGCATCGCCTGGAAGTGCTCGTTGGGCTGGTTGTAGGGGTACAGGATCCCGTTGCCCGACATCTGCTTCCGGTTGTTCCACAGCACCTGCTGCAGGAAGGTCGTGCCGGTCTTGGGTGCACCGATGTGAAGATATGCGCGTTGTTCGCGGGGGTTCTCGTCAGAAGGCATGGCAGAAACGTTCGGGGAGTCGTCGGAGGGGGTTGACCTGCATCGCACGGATCTGGGTTCCGTCCGACCGGTAGAAGCCCCCCTCTTTGTGCTGCACGATCCTGCGCAGGTCCGGCTCGTTCGGGTCGAACTCGGGCACCGGCCTGTCGTCGTAGGTGCGCACCCACGACCGCAGCTCGCTCACCAGCTCGTCGCCCCCCATGGCCCACGCGCTGTTGTTGGAGCCGCGCTTCTCGTTGTCGTGCAGCATCCGCCGATGCTCGGCCACCTTCTGCAGTGTTGTCACGTCGACGTACTTCAGGTGCAGCATCAGCAGGTCGCGGTCGATCTCGTACGGCGCGTTGATTCCGTGGAACGCAGGCCGCCACGGCGCCGGCACCCGCTTGAGCAGCGGCTTGCACATCACCGGCACGAACTTCACGTGCCGGCGCTGCGCCAGCACGGGCCGGTGCGGGTCGAGCGCGTCTGGCTCGCTGGCGGGGTTGTGCAGCACGTTCAGCGCAAGCGGCGCGATGACGTTGCGGTCGACGCGGTTGGCCAGGTAGTCGCGCAGGCCGTCGTACTTGCCGGGATCGGGTACGAGGAACTCGTCGACGTCGGTGAACACCACGAAGTCGTAGCAGCCGAGCAGCCCCTGGGCAATCCCGTTGACGATGCGCAGCCTTCCGGCCGCCCACTCCGCCCGCCACGGCGAGGGCGGCAGCCGGTACACCGTGCACGGCAGGTCCTTCGTGGACCCGTCGACGGTGTTGTCGTCGAGGATCAGCAGGTTCTCCGCCCCCACCTGCCGGGTGTAGTAGTCCACCCAGCGCGGCAGCATCTCCGCCTCGTCGCGCACCGTCGTGAGCACGGCGACCCTGGGCGGGTCGGTGAGCTGCGGTAGCGGCGGGTCCTCCGGCGTCTCACGCCGCCCCTCGGTCCCCTGGCTCCCGCCCGCCTGCGGCCCCCCGTCCGGATGGTCCGACGGCGGGTGCCCCTGCCCCGCGCCGTGGTCGAGCGGTTCGAGGCCGAGCGGTCGGTCGCCAGGCGATCGGTCGCGTCGGATGAACCTCATGTCGCGATGCTAGCCCGAGGGGTTGTGTCTCCCTGCACGCTGGGACCGCCCTCCGGCGCGTTTCTTCCGTTCGGCCCGCTTCTTGCTCGCGAACGGGTTCGGTCCGAACCCCACCTCGAGCGTTTGTCGCATCTTGTCCACAAGTGGGTCATTGCATGAACCAAGCACGAACTCGGCCAGCCCCCGGAGCTCGGCGTCCACCACCGCGGGGTCGTCGCTGGTCAGCCGCTCGTAGCGGGTGTCGTGGGTACGCTCGGGTCGGGTCTCGCGTAGGCGGTCCTGGATGGCCTCGACGCGACGCAGCGCCTTGGTGACCGACGTGGGGTTCTCCCGGCGCCAGAAGCCGGACGCGGTGACGTTCTCGTGTGCCCGTCGGTGGAGCACGTACCGCGCGTCCGGGAAGACCTTGTCCAGGAAGTTGAAGAACGCGGGCCCTTCCTTGGGCCGCACCCGGTGCCAGGCGACCTCCTTGAAGCCGAGCACGTTCACGGTCGCCGGGTCGGCCGACCCGTACAGCTGGCGCAGCGCGAGCTCGCGGGCGGACTCGACGAAACCGTCGAGGCTGACCTCGCCCATGCCGTAGAAGGCCGACTGCACGCCACGCTCCGCGGCGAGCTTGCCGTAGCGCTGCTGGTAGTCGCGCAGCGCGACCCACGAGCGGAACAACGGGAGCACGAACAGGTTGTTCTCCCCGCGGACGAGTCCCCCCGGCAGGGTGTTGAGCAGTCCCTGCACGAGTGTGGAGCCGGACCGCCCGTAGGTCACGACGAACGTGAACCTGGGGAGCGACGTCGGCTTGGTCACACTGATCACTTTCCATGCTGATATGCGGCCGGCGGTGCCGGCACAGCATACCGATGCCCCGGGGCGGAGATTGTGAGTTGGCTTATGGTGGCGCCGTGAGCCGGCAGCCATACTGCCGACCTACCCAGCCCCGGGCGCGCGCTCGCGCCGGACTGCCACCTGCACGGAAGGAGCCCCCGTCACATGGGCCGCCTCTGCCAGACCGAGGGTCTTACCGACGTCCAGACCGAGATCCTGAAGACGGTCCGCAGCTTCGTGGACAAGGAGATCCTCCCGGTAGCAACCGAGCTGGAGCACAAGGACGAGTACCCCACCGAGATCGTGGAGGGGATGAAGGAGCTCGGGCTGTTCGGGCTGACGATCCCCGAGGAGTACGGCGGCCTGGGCGAGAGCCTGCTCACCTACGCGCTGGTGGTGGAGGAGATCGCCCGCGGCTGGATGAGCGTCAGCGGCATCGTCAACACCCACTTCATCGTGGCGTACATGCTGATGCGGCACGGCACCGAGGAGCAGAAGCAGCGGTACCTGCCGCGGATGGCGACCGGCGAGGTGCGCGGCGCGTTCTCGATGTCCGAGCCCGGCTGCGGCTCCGACGTGTCCGCGATCAAGACCAAGGCCGAGCCCAAGGGCGATGGCTATGTGATCAACGGGCAGAAGATGTGGCTGACCAACGGCGGCTCGTCGACGCTGGTCGCGACGCTGGTCAAGACCGACACCGGCGCCGAGTCGGTCTACCGGAACATGACCACGTTCCTGGTGGAGAAGGAGCCCGGCTTCGGTGAGGTGCAGCCGGGGCTCACGGTGCCCGGCAAGATCGACAAGATGGGCTACAAGGGCGTGGACACGACCGAGCTCATCTTCGACGGCTACGAGATCGGCGCCGACCAGGTGCTCGGCGGTGAGCCCGGCAGGGGCTTCTACCAGATGATGGACGGCGTCGAGGTCGGTCGCGTCAACGTGGCCGCGCGCGGCTGCGGGGTGGCGCTGCGCGCGTTCGAGCTCGGCGTCGACTACGCCCAGCAGCGCGAGACGTTCGGCAGGAAGATCGCCGACCACCAGGCCGTGCTGTTCCGCCTCGCGGAGATGGGCACGAAGGTCGAGGCCGCGCACCAGATGATGGTCAAGTCCGCGCGCGTCAAGGACGCCGGGGAGCGCAACGACCTCGAGGCCGGCATGGCCAAGTACCTCGCCTCGGAGTACTGCGCCGAGGTCGTCGAGGACTCCTTCCGGATCCACGGCGGCTACGGGTTCTCCAAGGAGTACGAGATCGAGCGCCTGTACCGCGAGGCGCCGATGCTGCTCATCGGCGAGGGCACGGCCGACATCCAGCGCATGATCATCGGCCGGCGGCTGCTCGAGGACTACAAGCTGCGCTGAGGCCGATGACAACCCGACGCCGGTGACTGGGAGGATGCGCCCATGACGGAGCACCCTGTCACCCCCGCCGGTTCGTCGCCCCGCCGTGTGTACCTGCACGTGGGTGCGCCCAAGACGGGCACGACATACCTGCAGATGATGCTGGACGCCCACCGCGACCAGCTCGTCGCGGACGGCTGCTTCTACCCCAAGACGCAGGGCTCGGCGCACCACGTCGAGGCACGCGACGTGCGCAACGCGCGTCCGCGACGCGGCTACCAGCACCCGGTCGGGCCAGGATCGTGGGACCGGCTCACGCGCACCGTCGCCGAGTGGGACCAACCGGGAGTCGTGCTGCTGTCCTCTGAGCTGCTGGTCTTCGCCAAGCCCGACCAGGTCAGGCGCGCCATCCGCTCGCTGCAGCCGGCGGAGGTGCACATCGTGGTGACCCTTCGTGACCTGGTGCGCCAGATTCCCGCGGTGTGGCAGGAGACGGTCAAGAACGGCAACACGATGGCCTACGAGGAGTACCTGCGGAAGCTCGTCGAGGACGAGGAGGGCCCGGGGCCGCGCGGGGTGTGGAACGGCCAGGACCCCGTGCGCATCCTCGACCGGTGGGCGCAGGGCGTCCCGCCCGAGCACGTGCACCTGGTCACGGTCCCGCCGCCCGGCAGCGACCCGCGCCTGCTGTGGACGCGCTTCGCCCAGGTCATCGGCATCGACGCCGATGCCTACGCGTCCGTGCCCAAGGGTGCCAACACCAGCCTCGGCGTCGCCGAGACCGAGGTGGTGCGACGGATCAACGCCCAGGTGGAGACGGCGCCCTGGCAGTTCTACAGCAAGCACATCAAGGTCGGCATCGCCCAGGGCGTGCTGGCCGGCCGGTCCGACGGCGCGCGCCTGATGCTGCCCGAGGAGCTGCTGCCGCTGGTGGAGCGGCGCAGCAAGCGGATCATCGAGACCGTCTCGGGCCGCGGCTACGACGTCGTCGGCGACCTCGACGACCTGCTGCCGCCCAGCGACGGCCGCGGCATCGGGTCCGTGCCCGAGCCCGACGTCGCCCGGATCGCCGAGGCGTCCGCGGTGGCCGCCGACTACCTGGCCCGGACGTTCGCGCAGACGTGGGCGCGCGCGCAGAAGGCGCAGCCGTCCGGCGGGGGAGACCCGTCAGAGCGCAAGCCGGCGAAGAAGGCGGCGCAGGCGGCCAAGACGACCGCCAAGAAGGCGGCGAACCGCGCGGCCAACCGCGCGGGCAGCGCACGCCCAGGCGCCGGGCGGGCGCCGGCAGCGGGCACGGTGAGGCGCGGCTACAACGCCCTACGCCGTCGGCTGCGCGGGTGACACACTGGAATCGGATACGTCGGGAGGTGTGCCGATGCCGATTCCAATGCCGGAGGAGCCGAGCGGGATACCCGTCGGGACCTACGACACCTACCAGGCCGCGCAGCGCGCGGTGGACTACCTGGCCGACCACGAGTTCCCGGTCGAGCACATCACGATCGTCGGCAAGGAGCTGCGTCTCGTCGAGCGCGTGGTCGGTCGCCTGACCACGCAGAAGGCGGCCACGATGGGTGCGGGCGGCGGTGCGCTGTGGGGCGTCTTCATCGGCGCCATGGTCATGCTGTTCGCCCGCAACAACGGCGGGGCAGCGGTCGTGCTGCCGTTGTTCAGCGCCGCGTTCGGCGCTCTGCTCGGCGCGGTGATGGGTGGGGTGGGCCACGCCATGACCGGCGGGCACCGTGACTTCTCGTCCCGCACGTCGGTGGTGCCGACGTCGTACGAGATCCTCTGCCAGCACCAGCACGCCGCGGACGCACGCGACCTGCTGGCGCGGCTGGCACTGCGCGGGTGAAGCACCGCTAGTACAAAAAACCGCCTTTACAAGTAATTTCTGGGGTCCGCAAGACCCACTCGGGCTATTTTTTGCGTGCCTTTGACGAGCGGCCCCAAACCTGACCTCGAGGACGTCGGGGGCCTGGGGGGCACAGACTAGGAGGCTTCGGGTTACCACGACGACCCCGATGAAGGGAGCAGCCGTGGGACCCAAGCACCACAGGCGCGCCGGAAGTACCGGCGCAACCAACGCACATCACGACGCCCGCAGCGGGCGTCTGTTCGGAACCGGTGTAGGCCGCAGGGCGCTCGTGGTGGGTGCGACCGCGGTCGTCGCCAGCGCCACGTTCGCCGGGACTGCCTACGCGGCCATCGTCGAGCCGCCGCCGGCCCCGCTGGAGTACGTCGTCTTCCCGTCGCGCGACTTCGTGTCGCTCGGCGGAAACCCGGCGGGCCAGTCGCTCAACATCCAGGTCATGCGGCAGGGGATCGAGGTGGGCTCGGCCAAGAGCTCGGACGCCACACCCGCGTTGACCACCGACGCCGATGGCATCCTCGAGGTCAACCACCCCGGCGGCCTCTGCTGGTCGGGCTCGACGCCGGACATCCAGCCCGGTGACAAGGTGGTCGTCACCCAGGAAGGCAACCCGGCCGACGGGTTCTCCGTCACCACGCAGGACGTCACCGCTGATCCGGCCGAGATCGTCGGCGGCAACGTGGTGGTGCACGGCGTCGCGCTCAACCTGGACGGGACGCCGATGAGCCTGGCCAACGTCGAACAGCGGATCATCAACCCCGCCTTCCGCGACGTCGGCCTGGCCAAGCGCGACATCCGGGCGACCACCGACGACGGCAACCTGGTCCGTGACCCGGCGGTCAAGGGCGGGTTCATCGCCACCCACTCCGGTCTGACCGTGGCGCAGCAGCAGGCGGCGGTCGACGGTGAGACGCGGGCGATGGCCTGGCAGAGCACGAACGCGGCGGGCGACCGGCTCGGCATCACCATCTACGAGGCGGACACCATCGGCGGCCCCGGCTTCGGTGGCTGCCCGGCACTGCAGGAGGGTCCGACCGCGCCGCAGCTCGCGGCGGCGCAGGACACCGGCAAGAAGGGTGACGGGATCACCAGCAACGGCGCGAACCTCACGTTCTCCGGGCTGGCCGGCTCCGACATGGCCGGCGCCACTGCCGCTCCCGGTCCCAACTCCGCCGTGAGGCTGCTCGTCGACGGTGTCGTCAAGGCGACGGGAACTGCCGGCGCCAACGGCGTCTACCAGTTCACCGGCGTCGACCTCGCGCCGAGGGCCACCTCGTACGCGGTGAAGGTAGAGAGCAACGACGTCGGTGGGGCGGTGTTCACCTCGGCTGTCCGGCGGGTGACCGTCGACAACGCGGCACCGGCGCTGGTGCAGCGCCAGCTCGCTCCGACGCCGCTGAAGCTGGCCGGCACGGCCAACCTGCGGGCGCTCTACCGGGTCAGCGAGGCGGTTCAGCTGACGGCCAAGGTGCAGCACCTGCTGCCGCAGCGGACCGTGAAGACGTTCGCGGTGCGCAACGTCCGCGGCGCCGGGCTGGTCGAGTACCTGTGGAACGGCCGGAACGAGACCAACGTGGACGTCAAGGCCGGGTCCTACCGGCTGCTGCTGACGGCCACTGACGCGGCGGGCAACGTCCGTACCGCGACGGCGAAGTTCCGAGTCGTGCAGTAGTAGCAACATCCGGCACCACCGTCCGCGGTGAGGTCGGCAGGCGAGGGCGGTCCTCCGGGGCCGCCCTCGTCGTCTGTGTGGGGACGTATCTGCTTGCAGAATGCACGGCCGCGCAAACTGCCCGCTGTTCACGTCGGCTTGACGAGTGCAGGGGACCATTCGGGCAAGTTCATTGAGCTGGGAGCCTGGGGAGGCCATCTCATGGAACGACTGCTTCTGCGTGCGCGCACGCACGGTCGGGACCGACAAGGACGACGCGGTGGCCGGAGGCGACGAGCCCGCATGCCCGTGCTGGGAGGACTGGGGTGCGCGGTCGCCGCCGCCGGTCTCGGCCTGCCGGCCGAGGGTGCGGTGCGGGACCCGCACACCGTGTTCGTCCTCAAGAACGACAGCATCGTCGAGGTCGACGGGCTGACCGACGGCGAGAACATCCGCGTCGAGGTGCGGCGCAATGGCGTTGTCGTCGGGTCGTCGCAAGGGCGCGCCGCCAACCCCGGCGGGACCTACATGGTCAACCACGACTTCTGCTGGGACCACTTCACCCCGCAGATCCAGCCCGGCGACACCGTCACGGTGACCACCGCACGGGGCGTGGACACCGTCCCAGTGGGCGACATCCACGTCACGGAGGGCCCGGTCGTCACCGGCGACAGCTTCACGATCAGGGGGACCGTGAACCAGACGCCGCGGCCACCGGTGGGCGAGCTGCAGGTCGAGGCGCGCACGAACGACCCGATCCGGTTCCGGCCGCTGGCACCCGACGTGGTGGACGGCGTGACCGGCACGATCTCCTACGACGGCCCGACCGGCGGCGCCTTCACCGCGACGTTCACCGGCCTGGACGCACAGCAGGTGGCGGCTGCCGGCAACCTCGCCGAGTTCAACGTCGCACACGTGGCGGCGACCGGCGCTGCCGGCGACCCCAAGGAGGTCACCATGGCCACCGAGGGCGCGCCGGTTCCCGGTCCGGGCTGTGCGCTGGACGCCCCGAGCGCGACCGAGGCGGTCTCCGGGTTGACGCCGGCGGTCATCAGCCGGCGCAACGCCGGCGCCTCGCTGCGGGTGCAGGGCTTCGCGCAGGACGCCGGCCAGGTCACCGTGCGGCTGCGGGACAACGACCCAGCGACCGCGGCGGCGCCGACCCGGGTGGCGGTCCTGTCGACCCCGACGGGCGCCCAGACATGGACAGCCTCGTTCGGCGCGGCCGCGCTGGGCGGGCTCAACGGCAGGGTCACGGCGTCGGCGATCGTGGACGGTGTCGCCGCGCCGGTGACCCAGGCGATGCTGCGTGACGTCGTGGCGCCGAAGGCGCCGACAACGTCGCTGCGGTCCGGCACCTACCGGCGCCCGCAGTTCGTGTCGGTCAACGCGCCCGCGGGCGTACGCGTCCGGTACACCTCGGGCAACGGCCGTCAGGCCGCTCCAACGGCGACCCGCGGAAAGGCCTACCACGGCCGCCAGATCCGCATCGCCTCGACCACGACGCTCAAGATCGTCGCGATCGACGGGGCCGGAAACAACAGCTTGGTCGCTAAGCGGCGGTACGTCATCGCGCCGCGCTAGCAGGGGGTTTGGGCACGCGACGGGCCCGTCTGGGAAGGGACCGCGCGTCCGCTCACGAAGTCGGACCCGGCACCACGCCGGGTCGCAAACAGGGAGCCTGGGGAGGCCTCGTCATGAAGAAACAACCACCACCACGCATGCGAACAGGGCGCACTGCCCTGCTCGCGACGGCGGCCTCGGCCGCCGTGGCCGCCACGGCGTTGACCGGCGCTCCGGCGTCGGCGACGCTCAGCGGTCCCGGCGTCGCCGCCGGGCACAACATCACCGTCTTCCACAACATCGACTTCGTCGCCGTGTTCGGATGGGGGCTGGGGGACACCCTGACGGTCACCGTGCAGCGCGACGGCGTGCCGATCGGCACGGCCACGGGTGCTGCCGTCGAGACGCCGGAGGGGCCCGGCCTCGAGGTGAACCACGGGCCGGCGGGGGCGCCGCTGCCCGGGGACTGCTGGGAGGGCCACACGCCGGACATCCGTCCCGGTGACGTGGTCTCGGTGACCGACGGCACCGTGACCGACCAGGTGACCGTGGACGACATCCGGTTCACCGGCAACCCGTCGCTGGCGCCCAACGGCGACGTCCTCGTCCCGTTCGTCGCCCGGCGTGCCAACGGCAACGCGGTCCCGGCAGGATTCATCGACTCGGCCGAGTTCCGTGCGGCGAGCAACAACCAGGTGCGCTTCGAGGGCGTGCTCGTCCAGGCGCAACCGGGCGGGGCGCCCGGCGAGTACCAGATGCGCTACCGGGCGCCGTTCACGCCGACGCGCAACGACCGCGACAACCCGTTCAACCAGGCGCAGCTGCGGCGTGCGCTGCTCGGCGACGGCCACTCGGTCGGTTTCGGCCACGTGGCTCCGCTGCCGCTGGAGTCGATGCTGCACGACGGCCTGGGCGACACCCCCGGCCCGGCGCCGGGTTGTGAGGCGGCGCCGTCGGCCCAGTGGCAGGTCAACAGCGTCGCCCCCGGCACGCTGAACCTCGGCAACCGGGCCAACGGGCTCACCGTCCGCGGCCTGAGCCGGGACGCCACCGGGGTGACCGTCGCGCTGTCGGACAACGACCCGGCTACCACCGGCAACCCGACCGCGACGGCGACGCTGTCGCAGGCGACCGGCCAGCAGACGTGGACAGCCAGGTTCACGCCGCAGGACCTGAGCGGCCTCAACCGCACGATCCGGGTGACCGCCAGCATCGCGCTCGCAGACGGCACCATCACCGACTCGTCGAAGACGGTGCTGAAGGACGTGGTCCGGCCGAACGAGCCGCGTGCCTCCGTGGCGCCCGGGGCCTACCAGCGCCCGAAGGAGGTGGCGCTGCGCGCCGGCCGTGCGCAGATCCGCTACACCCTCGGCAACGGCAGCCAGGCGGCACCCACGGCGAGGTCCGGCATCCGGTACACGGGCCGGAAGATCCGCATCACCTCGACGCAGGTGCTGAAGGCGGTGGCGATCGACGCGGCGGGCAACGTGAGCACCGTCGCCCGGCTGCGCTACCGCATCCGCTGAGCGGCGGAAAAGCGGAGCAGGGGAGCCTCCGCTGATCCGCACAACATGACGGGGGCGGCCGTTCGCGGCCGCCCCCGTCGCACGCAGCGACATTTCACGCACACGTCACACGTCATCACCAACCTGCAAGAAGGTGGGGGCCTAGCCGTCCCCTGCCGGGGAGCCTGGGGAGGCCTCGTCATGGGTGGCACATGCATGTCTGCGCGCCGAAAAAGGTCGGCGCTGATCGGCGCTGCGGCGCTGACCGCGGGAACACTCGGCGCGCTCGACGCCGTACCCGCATCCGGGTCGGTCGGACCTGCCGGCCTCCGGACCGGAAAGACCATCACGGTCGTCCACAACATCGACTTCGTCGCGGTCGGCGGTTACGTCCAGCTCGGCCGTGAGCTCACCGTCCGGGTGGTGCGCAACGGTGTGACCATCGGCTCCGCGACGGGCAGGACCACGCACGTCGCCGACGGCGGTGCCGGCCTCGAGGTCAACCACGGCGTCGAGACGACCCTCGTGCGGCCCGGCGACTGCTGGGACGGGCACACCCCGGACATCCGCCCGGGTGACCACGTCGTCGTCATCGACGGCGCCGCGCGCGACGAGGTCGTGGTCGACGACATCGCGTTCACCGGCCGTCCCGTCCAGGACGCCGGCACCGGCGACGTCCTCGTGCCGTTCCGCGCGGTCGACGCTCGCGGCGCCGCGATCCCGACGAGCCGCCTGGGCGCGGCGGCCTTCCGCGACGACCAGGTGCGCTACCGGGCCGCCGACATCACGCTGGAACCGGTCGCCGGCGGCGCCTCGGGGGAGTACCAGATGCGGTACGGCGCCCCCTTCGCGCCGACGCGCGCTGCCGACGACACCGTCGACCCCGGCGACGCCCCCGACCCCGAGGACCCGCCGCTCACGCAGGACGACATCGCGCGGTCGCTGCTCGGCGACGGGCACGCCGTCGGCTTCGAGGCCCCGCTCGGGGGCGGGGAGGGCATGGTGGTCGAGGGCGTCACCGACACGCCCGGTCCGGCCGTGGGCTGCGAGGCCGGTGCACCGCTGGTGTCCAGCGGGGTCGGCTCGGTCACGCCGCGCGTGGTCAACCAGAGCAACGCGACCGTGCCGCTGGTGGTCGACGGCTTCAGTGAGGACGCCTCCGAGGTCTCGGTCGAGCTGCGCGACGCCGACAGCACAGTCACCGCGCCGGCTGAGCTGTCCGCGGCCACCGGTCGGCAGACGTGGCGCGCGTCCGTGCCGGCGACCGAGCTGGGGCAACTGAGCGGCAACATCGGCATCACGGCCGTAGTGGACGGCACCGCTTCGGAGGTCGCCGCGAAGGCGGTACGGGACACGGATGCTCCCGCGCTGCCGACCGTGTCACTGCCGGCCGGCACCTATCGGCGCCCGCAGGGCGTGACGATCGACTCGGACCCATCCGACGAGGTGAGGTACACCCTGGGCGACGGCCGGCAGCCGGACCCGACGGCCACCGGGGGCAGCCTGTACCTCGGCGGCGAGATCCGGATCGCGGCCAGCCAGACGCTGAAGGTGGTCTCGGTCGATGCGGCCGGCAACCCGAGCCCCGTTGTCAGCCGGGCCTACCGCATCCTCACGGCACCGAGCGCGCCGCCGATCGGCCGGGCCACCTCTGGGGACCGGGGCGGCGTCAGCACCGCTAGCGCGAGCTGGGCCATACCGGCCTCCGACGGCGGAGCAGCGGTCACCGGTTACCGGGTCATCGCGCTGCGGCTGCGGGCCGACAACTCGGTCGCCTCGCGCCGGGCGTTCGCCGTGGACCGCCCGGCCGTGCGTGCGCTGCGGATGTCGCTGGCGACCGGGCGGTACGCCTTCCGGGTGCAGGCGGTCAGCTCCGTTGGAACCAGCGCCATGTCGGCACGCTCCAACATCGCGCAGGCGCGGTAGGCCCGTCCAGCATCCAGGACGACACCGCACGGGTTCGACGCTGTTTGCGGCAGCGTGACGCCGCACAGGCACCGTTGGTTTGGACAGCCGAAGCGTTCCGGACGGGTCCACGGGGGAATCCGTCCGGACCGGACGGTCCCGTTGGTGCGACGGGACGTCAGACCACCTACTGCGGGTGGTGGAGGGGCTGCCCCGCCCGTGTGCACGCGGCGGGGCAGCCCCGGCTCTGTCTCCCTCGGCCGGTGTGCTGAGGTGTGCGCCGTGGACCTGGTCAGTGCCGTACACCAGCAGGCGCGCGCCTGTCACGAGCTCGGCTCACCGATGTACGCCGAGGTGCTGACGCGCGTCGCGGCCGACATCGAGCAGGGCGGGGTCTTCGCCTCCGTGCTTGCCGGGCACGAGGACGACCCCGGCGACGACGCGGTCCCGCTGCGCCTCCTGGGCAGCGTGCATCGGCTGGTGCTCGACGGGACCGCGGGCGAGCTCGCGGCGTACTACCCCAGCGTGGGCGGGAGCTGGCAGCCGGACCGGGGATGGGACAAGCTCCTGCGCACCGTTGACGAACACGCCGACGCCGTACGCCAGGGCCTGCACCGGCCACCTCAGACCAACGAGGTCGGCAGGTCCGCGGTGCTCATGGGCGGGCTGCAGCACGTGGTGGCCCGGCACGCGATGCCGGTGCGGCTGTGCGAGATCGGCGCCAGCGGCGGCCTCAACCTGCTGGCCGACCGGTTCGGCTACGTCGACGAGGACGGCCGGGTGCACGGACAGGCCGACAGCCGCGTACTGCTGGACGGTGCGTGGCGCGGCCGCCGTCCTCCGGAGGTGGCCGTCCAGGTGGTCGAGCGTCTGGGCTCCGACGCAGCGCCGGTCGACGTGTCCACACCGGCCGGCCGGCTCACCCTGCTCAGCTACGTCTGGCCGGACCAGACCGCACGGCTGCAGCGCCTGCGCGACGCCCTCGGCGTGGCGGAGGAGACGCCGGTGCATGTTCGTCGGCAGAGCGCGCGAGACTTCGTCCGCGACCTCCGGCTGGACGACGGGGTCACGACGGTGCTCTGGCACTCGGTGATGTGGCAGTACATGTCCCGCGCCGAGCAGCAGGCCGTCACGGCGCGGCTGGAGGAGCTGGGCGGCGAGGCCACGCAGCGACGCCCCTTCGCCCACCTGTCCTTCGAGCCGCAGCGTCGTGCGCGCGACGCCGGGGTCGAGTTCCTCGTGGTGCTGCGCACCTGGCCCGGCGACGACCGAGTCGTTCTCGGCTCGGCCGCACCGCACGGGCTGCCGACGATGTGGGAGTGAGCAACCCCACGCGCCCCGGGGATGCCGCAGCGCCGGCGGTTCGGCACGATGGTCGGCACATGTGGTCGGGAGTCGGCGAGCGCGAGGAGCCATAGATGCAGTTCGGTCGCAGCTACGAGGAGTTCGAGGTCGGGGCGACGTACAAGCACTGGCCGGGCAAGACGGTCACCGAGTACGACGACCACCTCTTCTGCCTGCTGACCATGAACCACCACCCGCTGCACCTGGACACCAACTACGCCGAGAAGACCACCCAGTTCGGTAGGAACGTCGTGGTCGGCAACTACATCTACTCGCTGCTGCTCGGCATGAGCGTTCCGGACATCTCCGGCAAGGCGATCGCCAACCTGGAGATCGAGTCGCTGCGGCACGTCGCACCCACCTTCCACGGCGACACCATCTACGGCGAGACCACCGTGCTGGACAAGAGGGAGAGCAAGTCCAAGGACGACCGCGGTGTGGTGCATGTGGAGACCAAGGGCTACAACCAGGACGGAACGCTCGTCTGCACCTTCCGCCGCAAGGTGATGGTGCCCAAGCAGTCCTACCTCGACGAGCGGGGCGGGGAGCAGCCGGCCCGCCCGGTGCTGTCGGAGAACACGTAGGCGCGCCCGGTCGCTCCTCGACCGCCGCCAGGCAAGCCCGGGCGACCTTCGGCGCCCGTGTTCATGGATCCGAAGACGAAAAAACGCCAATCGCTTGCCATTTACACACATTCGTGTTTACAAGAAGTTGACGACTCCGGCCGACCCTGCGGATGCGGCCGTGTGAGCGACGACGTCTGCTGTGGGCGTCGCGCACGGCTCACCGAGGGGAGGAGCCGTGAAGCTCACTTTTGCCCCGAGACGTCAGTCTCGGGCGACATCCCAGGACAAGCGGTCCTGGGCACGAATCATCGGCGCGACCGGCGCCGCACTCGCCGTGGGTGCGTCGACCTTCGCGCTGACCATGCCGGCGAACGCACTCGACACCGCCAAGACCGGGCCCCTCCTAAACGGGTTCCCGGCCTTCTACACCGACAACACGGGCCTGTCGACGGCGACGTGCACCGACGGCTCGGCCAACTGTGGTGGCGCGACGCTCGCCAGCGATGGCGCCGGCGGACCCGGGATCACCGTCGCGCCCGACGGTGAGGGCTTCTACTGGATGGCAACCGCGACGGTGAACTCGCCGCGCGGCTCGATCGACGTCGAGTTCGCGCACGAGGGTGCCTGGGTCGCCGTGGGGCAGCCGACGGTCTTCGACCGTACGCGCATCCGCGGTGACCTGACGCCGGGCAAGTACACGCTGCTGACGCCGTACGGGCAGATCCGTGTCAGCGCCGTCGGCACCGGGCAGCGCAATGTCAACCAGACCAACGACGCCACCTGCGCCCTGCCTGCCGGTGCCTGCGGGGCGAAGATGACCAACTGGCTGGTCTCGACCTCGGCGCCGGCCGGCTACCTCGGCGACTCGGTCTCGGCCACCACGGTGACGGGTAGCCCGCTGCGCAACGAGCTGGTCCTGCTCAACTCCAAGGGCGCGGTCGTCGGAAGCACGAAGCGCTTCATCGTCATGGGCAAGCTGGTCGACGGCGGCGCCGCGATCCTGTCCTCGCCCACGGTCGACTTCGGCAACACCGCCAAGGTGGCCCACCGCGCGCTGGGGCTGAAGAACCAGGGCAACGCCCCGCTGACGCTGCAGGGCATCACCGTCGCCGGTTCCAAGAACATCAAGGTCGACCCGACCGGTTGTGCGGCAAAGGCCACGCTGGCCTCGGGTGCGAGCTGCGCGGTGAACCTCACCTACACCCCCGGCAAGCTGAAGGTCTCCAAGGCCACGCTGGTTATCAACGACAGCAGCACCGCCGGAGTGCACCGCGTGCCGGTCGCCG
The DNA here is from genome assembly GCA_965653225.1 of uncultured Propionibacteriales bacterium. Lineage (GTDB taxonomy): Bacteria > Actinomycetota > Actinomycetes > Propionibacteriales > Nocardioidaceae > JALZDI01. The sequence continues at coordinate 17,068 of CBFGZI010000079.1, forward strand.
CCATGACCAGCTCGGAGTTCTCGGCACCGAAGGCCGTGAAGTTCAACGCGACCAAGGTCGGCGCCAGCAGCAAGACCCGCCGGGTCGTCGTCACCAACACCGGCGTCCAGCCGCTGAAGGTCAAGGGCATCTCGGTCAAGGGCTCGGGTGCGCGTTCGTTCGAGCGTCGTACCGGGCAGGCCCCGGTGTGTGCCAAGGGCTCTGTGGTCCGGCCACACGCGTCCTGCGCGATGTACGTCGCCTTCGCCCCGAAGTCCTTCGGTGCCAAGACCGCCAACCTGACCGTGCGGACCAACGCCGCGAGCAGCCCCAACGTGGTGCGGCTCGCCGGTCGCGGACGCTGACAACCCTGACAACCGCTGTCGCCGGGGGTGCGCACCACCCCCGGCGGCGCAGCGGTAACCGATCTCGCACTCCTAACGCGGAAGAGACACGAACATGAAACTCATCAGACGGCCCCTGCGGGCCGGAACGGCGGCCGCGGTGTCGGCCCTCGTGGCGGCGTCCGCCATCGCCGCCATGGCGCCCGCACAGGCCCTCAGCCCCACGGGCGTCGGACCGAGCAACCCGGACGCCAAGGGCTTCCCCACCTACTACACCGACAACGCCGGAACAGCGCTGCAGCTGTGCATCGACGGCAGCGCGGCCTGCGGCGGCGCGACCGTGACCAGTGACGGCGCCGGCGGCCCCGGCCTGGGTGTCCCGCCGGACGGCGAGGGCTTCTACTACCTCGCGACCACGACGCTGACCGGGCCGGGGATCGACATCGACGTCGAGTTCGCGGCCGAGGCCGCCTGGCTCTCGCGCACTCAGTCGATCACGTTCGACCGGGTGCGGATCCGCGGCCACGCCGACGTCGCGGGGCCCCTTGCGGTGAACACCCCGTACGGCGTCTTCAACGTGGACGTCGACCCCCCCGCAAACGTGCGCAACGTCAACTTCACCGAGGACGTCGGCTGCGCCGTCTCGCCGTGTGACTTCGGCGCGGCGGCCGCCGCAGGCGGTCACATCACCACCTGGATCACCTCGAAGACTCCGCCCGCGGGCTACCTCGGTGACGCGGTGACGTCGGAGGCGGCGACCCTCGGCGCTGGAGGGGCTCTCGCCACTATCAGCGCCGGTGGGGCTTCCACCAGCGACTGGATCGTGATGGGCAAGGTGGCCAAGGCCAACGCCGTGTCCCTGCCGAACGCGCTCGACTTCGGCAACGTCGGCAAGGCGACCACCAAGTCGGTCACGATGCTCAACCTGGGCACCACCCCGCGCACGATCAGCACCGTCAAGCTGGCCGGCGACCGCAACATCACCATGCTGCCGTCGTCGACCTGCACCAACGGCAAGGCCCTGGCCGTCGGCGCCAGGTGCAAGGTCGACCTGAAGTACGCACCGGGCGCGGCGAAGCGCGCGACGGCGACGCTGACCATCACCGACGACGCCGCAGCCCGCACGGTCAAGGTGAGCGCGCTGACGTC
>CBFGZI010000080.1:0-18525 GCA_965653225.1 uncultured Propionibacteriales bacterium
GTCAGGGCCTCGGAACCCGGGGCGTCTGATGCGGTGTCAGGAGGTCCTGGCCTCGGCCTGCGGGCCGAGCTCGAAGCGCAGCCCACGACCGCGCACGGTGGTGATCATCCGCGGGTTGCGGGCGTCGTCGCCGAGCTTGCGGCGCAGCCAGCCGACGTGCACGTCGATGGTCTTGGTGGACGTCCAGAACGACGTCTTCCACACGTCGTGCATCAGCTGCTCGCGCGAGACGACGCGGCCGGCGTTGCTGATGAGCGCGTACAGCAGGTCGAACTCCTTGGCGGTGAGCTGTAGGTCCTCACCGTTCAACCAGGCCTTGCGCGCGGACGCGCTGACCTCAACCCCCTGTACACGGCACATGAGAAAAGTCTGCATGGTAAAGACGGTCTGCGTGGCTGTTTTCGATAAATGCCCCCCGAACAGGGCAAATAGTCGCGCTCAGCCGGGCGCTGTCAGCGCCAGCGGCGGCGCACCGCGACCGGCTCGACCTCGCCGAAACCGTGCAGCGGGCGCGCGGTGAGCGACCGCGTCTCGAACCGGTCGCGCGGCAGCCGCACGGCCGTGTCGTGGTCGATGATGACCCGGTTACGGCGGGCGACTGTCGTCAGCCGGGCGGCGAGGTTGACCGGGGAGCCGAACACGTCGCCGAGGCGGGTGACGACCGGGCCGCTGGCCAGGCCCACGCGCACGTCGGGCAGCTCGTCCTCCTCGGCCAGCGCCTCGACGATCTGCAGCGCGGTCTCGACGCCGGCGGTGGCGTTCTCGGTCACGAACAGCACCGAGTCGCCGAGCGTCTTGATCACCCGGCCGCCGAGCCCGGCGACGATGTCGGCCGCCTTGGACTCGAAGGTCTCGACCAGCTCGCCGAGCGTGTCGACGTCGATGCCGTTGGACAGCTTGGTGAACGACACCAGGTCGGCGAAGCCCACCGACAGGTGCACGGTCAGCAGCTCCTCCTCGGCCGCGCCGAGGGCCTCGACCCGACCGACGGCCGCGGCCAGGTGCCGGCGCCAGGCGTAGACCAGCAGCCGCTCGAAGGCCGGCTCGACCTCGTGGGCCATCTGGAACGCGGTGAACAGCCGGCTGCCGCTGGCGTCCTCGCCGGACTCCACGTTCTCCACCCGCTCGGCCAGCGTCGCGACCTGCCAGTCGGCGAGCCGGGCGACGGTCTGCCCGACCGCGCGGGTCAGCCGCAGCGCGGTCTCGAAGTCGAGCACGTCGGCCGAGGTCAGCTTCGCGACCAGGGTGAGCGCGTCGAGGTCGGCGTCGGTGAACGCCGGGTTCTCCCCCGCGTCCGGGAACCCCAGAGCACGCCACAGCCGCCGTGCCGTGCCCAGGCTCACCCCCGCTGACTCGGCGACCTCAGTGCTGGTGTGCCGGGGGACGTCGCCGAGGATCGCGCGCTCGAGGTCACCGCGGTCCAGTGCCCCGCGGCCGAGGGCGGACTCCCCGCCACCGGGGGTGCGCACCGGCGCAGCGTCCGGGCCGGGGCCCGAGCCGGGTCCCCTGCCGTCACCCGAGGGTGAGCCGTTCACCGCCGCCGCCTCCACCGTGCGAGCGGGCGCCGCGGCGCCTCGTCCTCGTGGGCGTCGAGGTAGTCGTCGTCCTGCTCGTCGAAGCCGTCGTAGTGGTCGTACTCGTCGTAGCCGTCGTAGCCGTCGTAGCCGTCGTACTGGCGGTCGTCGTACTGGCCGTCGGGGTTTTCGAGGTGTCCCTCGTCCACCAGCAGCTCGGTCATCGTGACGTACAGGTCCTCGACCGCCGGGACGTCGGGGAGCACCACCTCGCCGCGCTCGCTCGGGGCGGCGATGACCAGGGTGCCGCAGCCCAGCATCCGGTCGAGCAGGCTGTGCTCGTAGGACACGTCGTTGACCCGCCGCAGCGGGATGTCGTGGCCGTAGCGGGTGAAAACGCCCTCGCGCGTGATCACGCGGTGGTTGGTCAGCGTGTAGGAGGCGCCGAGCCAGCGCAGGAACGGTCCCACCACCCAGCGGACGATGCCGACGGCGACCAGCGCCCCGATCAGCCACTTCAGCAGCGGCGGGTCCTGGGGAACCAGGCCCATCGCGAAGGCACCGACCAGGCACAGCAGGAGCAGCACCAGGACTGGCCGCAGCAGGGCCTTCACGTGCGTGCGTGTGCTCACGACGACGTACTCGCCCTCGCCGAGCAGGCGCGGCGAGATCCCCATGGCTCTCCTCCCGTCGGCGACAGGGACCGACCTCGACGACTCACGGGTGACACCGATGGACCGGTACGGGACCGATGGTGTCACGTTCCCCAAGGTGGACGGCTGCGCGGACGGCGGAGTTCCCGCCCGCCCCCGGGTGAGGCGGCAAGTTTCCCGGCCGCGACCCCCGAACCCTGCGGTGACGCGTCAAGCTTCCGGGCCGCGACGCATCATATTTACTAGGCGTGACGCGTCAGTCCGTCGCTGCCGCCCGAACGTGGACCACGTCGCCCGCTCCGACCACCCGCTCACCGGCGTCGGTGGAGACGACCAGCCGCCCGTGGTCGTCCACGCGCACCGCCTCACCGACCAGCGAGCCGCCCCCCGGAAGGGAGACCCGCACCTGCCGGCCGAGGGTGGAGCATCGCCGCAGGTAGGACTCCAGCAGACCCTGCCGCGGGTCGCCACGTTCGTCGAGCCACGCGCGGAACAGCCGGTCGAACACGCGCAGCACCTCTCGCAGCACCACCGTCCGGTCGGTGGTCGCCGCGCCCTCGAGCGCGAGCGAGGTCGCCTCGGCAGTGGGCAGCTCGTCGGCGCGGAGCGTCACGTTGAGCCCGACGCCGACCACGACCAGCGACGCGTCCGCGACCTCGATCCGCTCCGACAGCAGCCCGGCCAGCTTGCGGTCCCCGACGAGCACGTCGTTCGGCCACTTCAGCGACGCGTCGACCTCGGCGACCCGGCGTACGCCCTCAGCGACCGCGACCCCGGCCAGCAGCGGCACCCACGGCCAGTACCTCGCCGGGACGCCGGCGGGCTCCAGCAGCACGGAGAACGTGAGCCCCGCTCCCGACGGGGAGGTCCAGGCGCGGGCGAGCCGGCCGCGGCCGCCGGTCTGGTGCTCGGCCACCAGGACCAGGCCCGGCTCGGCGCCCTCGCGGGCCAGGCGCGCGACCTCGGAGTTGGTCGAGGTCGTCTCGGGCACGACCCGCACCTCGCGCCAGCCGGACTCCGAACCGGTGAGCGCACGGTTGAGGGCGGCCGCGTCGAGCGGGGGTCGTTCGAGGTCGTCGTACGCCGAGTTCACCCCGTACACGCTAGGGCTAGTCTGACGCCCGTGACTGAGAACGCGACAGCACAGGCGACCGAGGCTGAGACCGACATCCACACGACCGCGGGCAAGATCGCCGACCTCGACGCTCGCATCGACGAGGCCGTGCACGCCGGGTCGGCCCGCGCGGTCGAGAAGCAGCACGCCAAGGGCAAGCTCACCGCGCGCGAGCGCGTGGAGCGGCTGCTCGACGACGGCACGTTCGTGGAGATCGACGAGTTCGCCCGGCACCGCTCGACCTCGTTCGGCCTGCAGGAGCGCCGCCCGTACGGCGACGGGGTCATTACCGGCTGGGGCGAGATCGACGGCCGTCAGGTGTGCGTGTTCGCCCAGGACTTCACGGTGTTCGGCGGCAGCCTCGGCGAGGTCTACGGCGAGAAGATCTGCAAGGTCATGGACCTCGCCATGAGGACGGGCTGCCCGGTCGTCGGCATCAACGAGGGCGCCGGCGCGCGCATCCAGGAGGGTGTCGTCTCGCTCGGCCTGTACGGCGAGATCTTCCGCCGCAACGTGCACGCCTCCGGCGTGATTCCGCAGATCAGCCTGATCATGGGCACCTGCGCGGGCGGACACGTGTACTCGCCCGCGGTCACCGACTTCACCGTGATGGTCGACCAGACATCGCACATGTTCATCACCGGTCCCGACGTGATCAAGACCGTCACCGGCGAGGAGGTGACGTTCGAGGAGCTCGGAGGCGCGCGTGCCCACAACACCAAGAGCGGCAACGCGCACTACATGGGCACCGACGAGGACGACGCGCTGGAGTACGTCAAGGCACTGCTCTCGTACCTCCCGCAGAACAACCTCGAGGACCCGCCGGTCTTCGACGACCCGGCCGAGATGGAGCTCAACGACGACGACCGCGCGCTCGACTCGCTGATCCCCGACTCGCCGAACCAGCCGTACGACATGCACACCGCGATCGAGGGCGTTGTCGACGACGGCGACTTCCTCGAGGTGCAGCCGATGTACGCGCCGAACATCATCGTCGGGTTCGGGCGGGTCGAGGGCCGCTCGGTCGGTGTGGTGGCCAACCAGCCGATGCAGTTCGCGGGCACGCTCGACATCAAGGCGTCGGAGAAGGCGGCGCGCTTCGTGCGTACGTGCGACGCGTTCAACGTGCCGGTGCTGACGTTCGTGGACGTGCCCGGGTTCCTGCCCGGCACCGACCAGGAGTGGGACGGCATCATCCGTCGCGGCGCGAAGCTGATCTACGCCTACTCCGAGGCGACGGTGCCGCTGGTCACCGTGATCACCCGCAAGGCCTACGGCGGCGCGTACGACGTGATGGGGTCCAAGCACCTCGGCGCCGACATCAACGTGGCGTGGCCGTCCGCGCAGATCGCGGTCATGGGCGCGCAGGGCGCGGTGAGCATCCTGTACCGCAAGGAGCTCGCCGACGCCGACGACGTCGAGAAGCGCCGCCAGGAGCTGATCACCGAGTACGAGGACACGCTGGCCAACCCCTACATCGCGGCCGAACGCGGCTACGTCGACGCGGTCATCGCGCCGCACGAGACGCGGCTGGAGGTCGTGCGCGCGCTGCGGATGCTGCGCAACAAGCGGGCCACGCTGCCGCCCAAGAAGCACGGGAACATCCCGCTGTGACCGGCGCCGCGCCCAGGACCACAAGCCATGTAACCGGGTGTTATGGGCGCTTCCCTCGGGTTGTGAGCCTCGGGAAGCAACCACTCGCCGAGGGAAGGCGGTCCCGATGAGCGAGGACGAGACCACACCTGCGACAGCGGCCGCGCCGGCCCGGCCGGCGCTGCGCATCGTCAAGGGCAACCCGACGCCGGAGGAGATCGCCGCGCTGGTGACCGTGCTGTCCGCGCGGGCCGGCGCCGCCGGCGAAACGGAACCGCCGCCACGGCGGTCGGAGTGGGCGGCGCCCGAGCGCCGGATGCGCCGCCCGGTGCACCCGAGCCCTGGCGGCTGGCGCGCCAGCGCGTTCCCCCGGTGACGGCGGCGCCCCGGCTGGTGCTCGCGTCGGCATCACCGGCGCGGTTGTCGACGCTGCGGTCCGCCGGCCTCGACCCCGAGGTCGTGGTGTCCGGCGTCGACGAGTCGACGGTGAGCGCGGACAAGCCGCACGACCTCGCCCTGCTGCTGGCCGAGCGCAAGGCACAGGCCGTCGCCTCACGGCTCGACGGCCCCGCGCTCGTGGTCGGCTGCGACTCGGTGCTCGAGCTCGGCGGGCAGGCACACGGCAAGCCCGCGTCGGCGGACGACGCCGTACGCCGCTGGCGCGCGATGCGCGGGTCCTCCGGGGTGCTGCACACCGGCCACTGCGTCGTCGACACCGCCACCGGTCGCACGCGGTCGGCGACCGAGTCGACCGTCGTGCACTTCGCCCACCTCACCGACGAGGAGATCGAGGCCTACGTCGCGACGCGGGAGCCGCTGCACGTGGCCGGCGCGTTCACCGTCGACGGGCTCGGCGGCGCGTTCGTACGCCGCATCGAGGGCGACCCGCACAACGTGGTCGGCATCAGCCTGCCGCTGCTGCGCGAGATGCTCGCCGCCCTCGGCATCGCCTGGCCCGACCTTTGGGCCACCCCCCGGGCGTGACGCGTCAAGCTATCGACGCACGTACTGCGAAAAGTTGACGCCTCACGCCAAGGGTTGCTGCTCTTCTTGGGCGTGAGGCGCCAAAGATCCCGGTCACGTCACCAAGAAATATGGCGCGTCACCGCTGGGGTGGCGTCAGCACACGGTCACTCGACGGGGAGGCCGAGGCCGCGGGCGATCAGCATCCGCTGCACCTCGGAGGTGCCCTCGCCGATCTCGAGCACCTTGGCGTCGCGGTAGAACCGCGTCACCGGGTACTCCTCCATGAACCCGTAGCCGCCGAACACCTGCGTCGCGACCCGGGTGGCGGTCACCGCCGACTCGGTGGCGTACAGCTTGGCGATCGACGCGGCCTGCTTGAACTCCTTCACCGACCCGCCGCCGTCCTTGACCGCGGCCGCCTTGTACACCAGCATCCGCGCGGCCTCGGCCATCACCGCGAGGTCGGCGATCTGGAACGCCACCCCCTGCTTGCGCCCGATCGGCACGCCGAACGTCTGCCGCTCACCGGCGTAGGCCAGCGACTGGTCGAGGCAGGCCTGGATGCAGCCGACGGCCAGCGCGGCGATCGCCACCCGGCCGTCGTCGAGCGTGGCCAGGAACTGGGCGAACCCGCGTCCGCGCGACCCCAGCAGGTGGGACTCCGGCACGTGCACGTCCTCGAACGTGAGCCCGTGGGTGTCGGAGGCGTGCCAGCCGAGCTTGTCGTACGCCGGCTCGACGGTGAAGCCGGGCGTGCCACTGGGCACGATGATCGTGGAGATCTCCGCCTTGCCGTCCTCGGCCTGCCCTGTCCGCGCGGTCACGGTCACCAGCGAGGTGATGTCGGAGCCGGAGTTGGTGATGAACTGCTTCGAGCCGTTGACCACCCACTCGCCGTCGCGCAGGTCGGCGCGGGTGCGCGTGGCGCCGGCGTCGGACCCGGAGCCGGGCTCGGTCAGCCCGAACGCCGCCAGCCGGTCACCGGCGACCAGCTCCGGCAGCCACCGCTGCTTCTGCTCGTCGCTGCCGAAGGTCAGGATCGGGTTGATCCCGAGCCCGACGCCGGCCTCCAGCGTGATACCCATCGACTGGTCGACCCGGCCGATCTCCTCGATCGCCACGCACAGGCTGGTGAAGTCGCCGGCCGCGCCGCCGTACTCCTCCGGAGCGGTGAGCCCGAACAGCCCGAGCTTGCCCATCTTCTGCACCACCTCGACCGGGAAGTGGTGCTGCCGGTCCCACTCGTGCGCGTACGGCGCGATCTCGGCCTCGGCGAACTCCCGCACGCTGCGGCGGAACTCCTCGTGCTCGCGGGACAGCTCGAAGCTCATGGTGCTGGCCTTCCGGTCGACAGTGCCTTACGCTTACGTAAACGTAAGGCGCGACGACCCGCGCGTCAAGCAGAGTCAGGGAGCCCGTATGCGCACCTGGTCGATCACCGACCTCGCCGAGGAGTTCGGCGTGACGCTGCGCACGATCCGCTTCTACGAGGACCGCGGCCTGGTCACGCCCGAGCGCCGCGGCACCACCCGGGTGTTCCACCCCCGCGACCGCATCCGGCTCGCCCTGGTGCTGCGCGGCAAGCGGCTCGGGTTCTCCCTGGACGAGATCGCGACCATCGTCGACATGTACGACGCCGAGCCCGGCGAGGTCGGCCAGCTGCACTACCTGCTCGAGCAGATCGACGGGCGCCGCAAGGAGCTCGAGCAGCGCCGCAAGGACATCGACGACACGCTGGCCGAGCTGGCCGAGGTCGAGCGTCGCTGCCATGAGGACCTGAGCCGGCTGAGGACCTGAGCCGGCTGAGGACCTGACGGGTGCAGGGTCGACGCGACCCCCGACCGTGACCTAACCTCTGTGACAGAGTTACTGTCACGATCTCGGGAGGCGCGGATGAGCCGCTGGGACGTCGCCACCCGCATCGCCGCTCTCGACGGCGAGCGCGACCACGTCGAGATCTACCGGCTGTCCAGCGGCTTCGAGTTCCCCTGGGACTACCGTCGCGCGCTCGAGCTGGCGCTGCTGCGCACGTTCGCCGTCCCCAGCATCGCCGACCTGCTGGTGGCCACCGGTGAGTTCGCACGTGTCCCCCAGCGCCGGTACGACGACACCGCGATCCTGATGGGCGAGCTGAGCGCCTACGGCTACGACTCCGAGCGGGGCCGCACCGCCCTGCGCCGCATCAACCGCGCGCACGGCCACTACCGCATCGACAACGACGACATGCTCTACGTGCTGTCGACGTTCGTGGTCGACCCGGTGCGCTGGATCGACCGCTACGGCTGGCGCCGGCTGCTGCCGCAGGAGCGCGTCGCGGCGTACGCGTTCTACCGCGAGGTCGGACGGCGGATGGGCATCCAGAACATCCCCGGCAGCTTCGGGGAGCTCGAGCGGCTGAACCGCGAGCACGGGGCCCGGCTGCACGGCGGACCTGCCACGGAGGCCTTGCGCGAGGACGTGCTGGGGCTCGTGGCCGGCTGGTTCCCGCGGCCGTTGCGCGGCGTGGCCCGCCGACTGCTGCCCGCGTCGTTCGACGACGAGCTCCTCGCCGGCCTCGGGCTTCCGTCCCCGCCGCGCTGGCAGCGCGCGGCCGCGCGCCGGGTGCTGCGGACCAGGGCGACCGTCGTACGCCGGATGCGCCCGCGCGAGGTCGCGGCGTTCGACGACGGCTCGGTGCGGTTCCGTGGTTACCCCGGCTACCCCAGCGGGTACGACCTTGCCGAGATCGGCGCACCGGACCCGCCGGTCGGCATCGACTCGGAACGCCTCGCCCGCGACGTCCGCCGATCGGGCTGATGTCGAGGGCCGCCGACCGCGATCTAGACTGCCGAGCACCGACTCGACCACAGGAGTGCCTTCGTGCCCAAGCCGCTGCAACGAGTGCTGATCGCCAACAGGGGGGAGATCGCGGTCCGCATCATCCGTGCCTGCAAGGACGCCGGCATCGGGAGTGTGGCGGTCTACGCGGAGCCCGACCGTGACGCGCTGCACGTACGGCTGGCCGACGAGGCCTACTCGCTCGGCGGATCGACCCCCGGCGACTCCTACCTCTCGATCGAGAAGATCGTCGACGTGGCCAAGCGCAGCGGGGCCGACAGCGTGCACCCCGGCTACGGCTTCCTGGCCGAGAACGCCGACTTCGCCCAGGCCGTGATCGACGCCGGACTGGTGTGGATCGGCCCTCCGCCGGCGGCCATCAACTCCCTCGGCGACAAGGTGCAGGCCCGCCACATCGCGCAGAAGGTCGGCGCTCCGCTCGCACCCGGCACGCCCGACCCGGTGTCCGGCGCGGACGAGGTCGTGGAGTTCGCGCGTGAGCACGGCCTGCCGATCGCGATCAAGGCCGCCTACGGAGGCGGCGGCCGCGGGCTGAAGGTGGCGCGCACCGAGGACGAGGTGGAGGAGATGTTCGAGTCCGCCGTCCGCGAGGCGGTCAGCGCCTTCGGCCGCGGGGAGTGCTTCGTCGAGCGCTACCTCGACAACCCGCGGCACGTCGAGACGCAGTGCCTGGCCGACCAGCACGGCAACGTTGTCGTCGTATCGACGCGTGACTGCTCGCTGCAGCGGCGCCACCAGAAGCTGGTCGAGGAGGCGCCGGCGCCGTTCCTGTCCGACGAGCAGATGAAGACCCTCTACGACTCCTCCAAGGCGATCCTGAAGGAAGCGGGCTACACCGGCGCCGGCACGTGTGAGTTCCTGGTCGCACAGGACGGCGCGATCTCGTTCCTCGAGGTCAACACCAGGCTGCAGGTCGAGCACCCCGTCACCGAGCAGGTCACCGGCATCGACCTGGTGCGCGAGATGTTCCGGGTGGCGGCCGGCGAGGAGCTCGGCTACGACGACCCGAAGATCGAGGGCCACTCGATCGAGTTCCGCATCAACGCCGAGGACGCGGGCCGCAACTTCCTGCCCGCACCGGGCACGTTGACCCGCTGGCACGCGCCGTCCGGCCCCGGCGTGCGCCTCGACGGCGGCTACGACCAGGGCGAGACCGTCCCCGGCTCGTTCGACTCGCTGGTCGCCAAGCTCATCGTCAGCGGTCGCGACCGTGAGCAGGCGCTGGAGCGGTCGCGCCGCGCGCTCGACGAGTTCGTGGTCGAGGGCATGCCGACCGTCATCCCGTTCCACCGCACCGTGGTCGACGACCCGGCGTTCACCGCCGCCGACGGGGAGTTCGGCGTCTACACCCGCTGGATCGAGACCGACTTCGTCAACGAGATCGAGCCCTACGCCGGCGAGGGAGCCGAGGACGAGGAGGAGCAGCCGCGCGAGTCGGTGACCGTCGAGGTCGGCGGACGACGGCTCGAGGTCGTGCTTCCCGCCGGGTTCGGTGCGGCCGCGGCCGCACCCGCTGAGTCAAAGAAGGCCAAGAAGCGCGGCAACAAGTCACAGTCCGGCGCCGCGGTCAGCGGCGACGCGCTCACCGCGCCCATGCAGGGGACGGTGGTCAAGGTGACCGCCGAGGAGGGCAGCAAGGTCTCCGAGGGCGACCCGGTCATCGTGATCGAGGCGATGAAGATGGAACAGCCGATCAACGCGCACAAGTCCGGCACCATCAGCGGGCTGACCGTCGAGGTCGGCGGGAGCCTCACCAACGGCGCGGTGATCTGCGAGATCAAGGACGACTGACCCACCCTGACCCTCCTCCGAGCCTGAAGGGCCACGATGTTTTCCAAGGTGCTGGTCGCCAACCGCGGCGAGATCGCCATCCGCGCGTTCCGGGCCGCCTACGAGCTCGGCGCCAAGACCGTCGCCGTCTTCCCGCACGAGGACCGGGGCTCCGAGCACCGGCTGAAGGCCGACGAGGCCTACGAGATCGGCGAGCGCGGGCACCCCGTCCGCGCCTACCTCGACCCGGAGCGCATCGTCGCGACCGCGGTCGCCTCCGGCGCCGACGCCGTCTACCCCGGCTACGGGTTCCTGTCGGAGAACCCCGCGCTCGCCGAGGCCTGCGCCGAGAACGGCATCACGTTCATCGGCCCCTCCGCCGACGTGCTGCGGCTCACCGGCAACAAGGCCGCGGCCGTCGCCGCCGCCCGCGAGGCCGGTGTGCCCGTACTCGACAGCGTGGCTCCCAGCGACGACGTCGAGCAGATCGTGTCCGCGGCCGAGGAGATGCACTACCCGGTCTTCGTCAAGGCCGTCGCCGGCGGCGGCGGGCGCGGGATGCGGCGGGTCGACGACCCCGCTGACCTGCGCGACGCGGTCGAGACCGCGATGCGCGAGGCCGAGGGTGCGTTCGGCGACCCCACCGTGTTCCTCGAGCAGGCGGTGGTCGACCCACGGCACATCGAGGTGCAGATCCTCGCCGACGCCGAGGGCACCGTGCTGCACCTGTTCGAGCGCGACTGCTCCGTACAGCGGCGCCACCAGACGGTGGTCGAGATCGCGCCCGCGCCCAACCTCGACCCCGACCTGCGTGAGCGCATCTGCGACGACGCGGTCAGGTTCGCGCACCAGATCGGCTACCGCAACGCCGGGACCGTGGAGTTCCTGGTCGACGGCGAGGGCAACCACTTCTTCATCGAGATGAACCCGCGCATCCAGGTCGAGCACACGGTGACCGAGGAGGTGACCGACGTCGACCTGGTGCGCTCGCAGATGCGCATCGCCTCCGGTGAGACGCTGGCCGACCTCGGCATGAGCCAGGAGGGCATGTACGTCCGCGGTGCGGCCCTGCAGTGCCGGATCACCACCGAGGACCCGGCCAACGGGTTCCGCCCCGACACCGGCCGCATCACCACCTACCGCTCCCCCGGCGGCGCGGGCATCCGGCTCGACGGCGGCACCACCTACACCGGCGCCGAGATCAGCGCGCATTTCGACTCGATGCTGGCCAAGCTGACCTGCCGCGGACGCACCTTCGACCTCGCGGTCGGCCGCGCTCGACGCGCGCTGGCGGAGTTCCGCATCCGCGGGGTCTCCACCAACATCCCGTTCCTGCAGGCGCTGCTGGACGAGCCCGACTTCCGCGCCGGCCGGCTGACCACGTCGTTCATCGACCAGCACCCGCATGTGCTGACCGCGCGCTCCTCGGCCGACCGCGGCACCAAGCTGCTCACCTACCTCGCCGACGTCACCGTCAACCGGCCGTACGGCGAGGCGCCGGTGGCCATCGACCCGGCCGATAAGCTTCCTCCGCTCGACCTCCGCCAGCCGCCGCCCGACGGGTCGCGACAGCTGCTGCTCGCGCAGGGGCCGGAGCAGTTCGCCGCCGAGCTGCGCAAGCAGAAGCGGGTGACCGTCACCGACACGACCTTCCGCGACGCCCACCAGTCGCTGCTGGCGACGCGGGTGCGCACGGCCGACCTGCTCGCCGTCGCCGGGCACGTCGCCCGGATGACCCCGCAGCTGCTGAGCGTGGAGGCCTGGGGCGGCGCCACGTACGACGTCGCGCTGCGCTTCCTGGCCGAGAACCCGTGGGACCGGCTGGCCGCCCTGCGCGAGGCCATGCCCAACCTGTGCATCCAGATGCTGCTGCGCGGCCGCAACACCGTCGGCTACACGCCCTACCCCACCGACGTCACGCGGGCGTTCGTGCAGGAGGCGGCCGAGACGGGCATCGACATCTTCCGCATCTTCGACGCGCTCAACGATGTCGACCAGATGCGCCCGGCGATCGAGGCGGTGCGCGAGACCAACAGCACCGTGGCCGAGGTCTGCCTCTGCTACACCGGCGACCTCGCCAGTGCGAACGAGAAGCTCTACACGCTCGACTACTACCTGCGGCTGGCCGAGCGCATCGTCGAGGCCGGCGCGCACGTCCTGGCGATCAAGGACATGGCCGGACTGCTGCGTGCACCCGCGGCGGTCACCCTGGTCAAGGCGCTCCGGGAGCGTTTCGACCTGCCGGTGCACCTGCACACCCACGACACGGCGGGTGGGCAGCTCGCCACGCTGCTGGCGGCGATCGAGGCCGACGTCGACGCGGTCGACGGCGCCAGCGCGTCGCTGGCGGGCACCACCAGCCAGCCGTCGCTGTCGGCGCTGGTGGCCGCCACCGACCACGGGCCGCGCGAGACCGGCCTGGACCTGGACGCGCTGTGCGACCTCGAGCCGTACTGGGAGGCCGTGCGCCGGATCTACGCGCCGTTCGAGTCCGGCATCCCCGGGCCGACCGGGCGCGTCTACACCCACGAGATCCCCGGCGGGCAGCTGTCCAACCTGCGTCAGCAGGCGATCGCGCTGGGCCTGGGCGAGAAGTTCGAGCAGATCGAGGACACCTACGCCGCGGCCAACGCCATCCTCGGCAATATCGTCAAGGTGACTCCCACGAGCAAGGTCGTGGGCGACCTCGCCCTGCACCTCGTCGCCGTCGGCGCCGACCCGGAGGAGTTCGCCTCCGAGCCGAGCAAGTTCGACGTGCCCGACTCCGTCATCGGCTTCCTCAGCGGCGAGCTCGGCGACCCGCCGGGCGGCTGGCCGGAGCCGTTCCGGTCCAAGGCGCTGGAGGGACGCAAGACGCGTCCGCGCACCGAGGAGCTCACCGACGAGCAGAAGCACGGGCTCGCGACCGACCGTCGCGCCACGCTCAACGAGCTGCTGTTCCCGGGGCCGACCAAGGACTACCTCGAGTTCTGCGAGCGGCACAGCGACCTGTCGGTGCTGCCCACGCGCGACTTCCTCTACGGCCTGCGCTCCGGCGAGGAGCACGTGGTGGAGCTGGAGGAGGGCAAGAAGCTGATCTTCGGGCTCGAGGCGGTCAGCGAGCCCGACGAGCGCGGCATCCGCACGGTCATGTGCACCCTCAACGGCCAGCTGCGCCCGCTCCCGGTGCGCGACAGGTCGGTGTCGGCCGACGTGCCCGCGCAGGAGAAGGCCGACCCCAACCAGCCGGGGCACGTGGCCGCGCCGTTCGACGGCGTGGTGACCCCGACGGTCAAGGTGGGCGACAAGGTCGAGTCGGGCGCCACCGTCGCCACCATCGAGGCGATGAAGATGGAGGCCTCGATCACCGCGCACGCCGGCGGGACGGTCGAGCGGATGGCCGTCGAGGGCACCGCGCAGCTCGAGGGCGGCGACCTCGTGCTGGTCATCGAGACGGGCTGACCGACCCGTTCTCGGCCCTGCTCCCGTCGACTGGCGCGAAGCGGCTGGCTCAGTGCGGTGCAAAGCAACCGGAACGCGCCACTCGACGGCCCTGGCTCGGTACAGCTAGCGGCTGTGGTGGATCCGGTAGCGCCCGCTGCGGGTGAAGGTGATGCGCCCGCCCTCGAAGCGTATGCGCTTGCCGCGCTTGACCCGGAACACGTCGGTTCTCGGCAGCCCGATGCCGCGCACGAGCCCGGCCCGGCGGTAGGCGCGCAGCCACCCGTGCCGCACCTCGTGCACGCCCGTTGGCGGGTTCCGGTACAGCCGGCGTCCGTGCTGGTAGATCACCATCTGGCCGTCGCGGCCGGCCCGCTTCACCCCGGTTCGGGGGTAGCCGAGTGCCGACTTCGTGCCGCCGCGGCGCAGGTAGGTGTGCAGGATCGGGCCGTACGTCTCGCGCGCCCCGGTGCGCCTGTTCCAGAAGATGCGGCCCTTGCGGAACTTCTGCATGGCGCCTGCCTTCGCCGCCCAGCGCTCGACGCTGACCGGCCGGCCCACCCGTGAGTGCGCACCGCCGATGTCGCGCCAGCGCGCCATGATGGGCGTGGCCTCGATCCTGAACCAGTTCGACCGCAGGCCGTACAGCCAGCGGAAGTCGTCGCCGCTGATCGTCACGGTGCGACGGGCACCGACCAGCCGCATCTGCAGGACCCGCCCGTTCCAGTCGCCGAACCCGTTGCGCCTCGTCACCCGGATCTCCTGCAGGTTGCCCAGGTTGTAGCGCTGCTCGGCCCTGCTCGCGTCGACGGTGACGCTCCAGCTGTGGTTGGCGTTGCCCGGCCAGTCGTCCCACGGGTCGGCGACGGGCCGCAGGTACGGCTGCCCGCCGTTGCCGGTGTAGCCGCCGCTGGAGGACGAGAACTGCGTGAACGCGGGCGCGCCGGCGTACCGCAGGATCTGCCGGGAGGTCTGGCGCACGGCACGGTTGGTGGACAACGCCTCCGCCCCCACACCGCCGTAGACCTGGCAGGAGGTGGTGTCGCAGGTCTGGTAGTACCTGCCGCGGTGGGCGTCGCGGTCACGGGTGGCGTACGTGCGCGCGGCCACGGCCTGCGACTTCAGCGCCTCCGGCGACCAGGACGAGGGCATCTCGGACGGCACCACGCCGCGCAGGTACTCGTCCATCTTGAGCACGTTGACGGTGTCGCGGTCGTTCGACGACGCGGACGGCCTGGCCGAGCGGAGCACACCGCGGTAGCGCCGGGCGACGTCGCCGCTTCCCGAGGGCACCCACAGCGTGATCGGCTCGCGGGCGAGGAACTCGCCCTCCCCGCGCAGCCGGGTCCGGCCCGGCACGCGCCAGCGCCGCCAGCGGGTGCCGTTGTAGAGCTGCACTCTGCCGTCGGGCAGGATGCGCCAGCGCTTGATCGCGGCCCGCGTGGGCAGCACCCACCGGCTGCCGTCGGCGCGGTCACGTACCGACAGCCCGCGGGCCGGGGAGACCTTGACGTCGGAGGTGGTGTCGGCGCTGATCAGCACCCGGACCCGGCCGCGCATCGTGCCCAGGGTGGTGCCCGGGTAGTACTTCGCGAGGATCTGCCGGTACGTCTTGCCCGCCCGCGCGCCACCCTCGGCGCCGTACTGCGACATGCCGTTGCCGTGTCCGTAGCCGTGCCCGTCCAGGGTGATCTTGTCCGTCACCGGCACGTAGTAGGTCTGTGCGGCGTACGCCGACGGGGCCGTCATCCCGCCGAGCGTCAGCGCTGCCCCCAGACCGACGGCGCCCAACGCCCTGACTGGTCTTCTGACTGGTCTCATCTGTCTGCTGCCCCCGTTAGAAGACCCGGACCCTCGTCCGGTTCGTGCGCGTGTTCCACGTGATCCGCCCGTGCTCGAAGCCGGCGGCCCAGCCGCGGCGGATCCGGTGCTGGTCGTGCACGGGTACGCCGAGCCGCCCGTCGGCCAGCCCCGTGCGCTCGTAGCGGCGGTCGATGGCGCCCCACACCGCGTCTGCTCCGTGGCGCCGGGTGACGTAGATGCGCCCGCGCTGGAACGACTGGCCAACGCCGCGGTGAGCCCTGATGTGCCAGGTGTCCGTGCGCGGGTAGCCGAGGTGCCCGCGGGCCTGTCCCCAGGCGCGGTAGCGCTTGAAGATCCGCCCGCGCACCGGGTGCGCGCCGGCGCGGTTGTTCCAGAACACCCAGCCGTGGTCGAACTGCGTCTTGCGGCCGGTGTTCACCGACGTCGTCTCCCCGCGGAAGGGCTGCCCCAGGTCGACCCCGTGGCGCTTCAGCCGGTGCCACTTGCGCGAGATCGGCGTCTCGATGTTGCCGGCCAGCCGGGCGACGCGGCGGCGCAGCGCGGGCAGGAACGCGTAGGCGTAGCGACCCGGGCAGGCCGTGCTCATCGCGTCACGGTGACCAGAGATCTTCTCGAACCGGTGGCCGGCGATCCGCGTGCTGGTCTTCGGGTAGCGGTAGTACGAGCTGAGCTTCCACGCCACCAGCCGCGTGAGCGCGCGCTTCATCGCGCGTGAGGGACGGACCTTCTGGAAGTTGCCCATCAGCGAGATGCCGACGGTCTTGACGTTGTAGTCACCGGCGTGCGCGCCGCGCACGGGAGTGTTGATGCCGCCCGCGCGGCCCTCGTACACGGTGCCGAACCGGTCGACGAGGAAGTTGTAGCCGATGTCGCACCAGCCCTGTCCCTGCGTGTGGTACGCGTAGATGCTGCGCACGATCGACGGCGACTCACGCCGCGTGTAGTTGTTGCTTCCGGCGGTGTGGTGCACGAACACCATCTGCACCGTGCGTGCTCGCCGGGGCGGGTCACAGGGCGACCTCAGTGACGGGTTCGCTCCCCAGGCGCGCCGCGACACGATCCGCGGCTGCCTCGTCGACGCGGCGGTAGCGGCGGTGGCGTCCGTCCGTCCATGAAGTACGGCGGGCGTCGCCGAGGTCCCCGCTGCTGCCGGGGACGAGGCCGGCGACAGCGCGGGAGCGGCGCCCGGGTCGACGAGCGCCACCTGGGGGTCGACCGGCGCGGTCCCCTGTGCACTGAGGATGCGGGCCTGCACGCCGTCGGCGTCGCCCACCCACAGCGGCTCCGTGCCGTCGCGTGCGGTGACGTCCTCGGCGGGCGCCGGCCCCTCGGACGGCTCGAAGGCCAGGTCCTTCCACGACGACCATCCCGAGTCGTCGCGGCTGCGTACCTGCACCAGCACGTCGCTCGGCGCGGTCCCCGCCTGCCAGGTGACGCCCACCAGCGAGTAGCCCGCGGTGGCGCGCTGGCCCAGCTCGGCGACCACCGGCATGTCCTCCTGCGGCGGCGTCGGCGCCTGCCGGTCCGGCACCCGGGCGAGCTCGATCTCGTTCACGTCGGTGTCGACCGCGGCCGCGGACGTGGTCCCTCCCGCGCGGTGGGGCGGGAGTGCCGTCACCGGGCCGGCGGTGCCGCCGGTGCCCGCGGGCACGCTCGCCGGCGCCGCACTCGAGGGTGTGGCGACGGAGCCCAGGCCCACGAGCAGCGACAACGCGGTCACGGACGTAGCAAGGCGGCGGGCGGGGTACCCGGTGCGAGCACGGGTGCGCTCTCGCATCACGACGATCTCTCCTCCACGGGTGCGACGGATGTGACGGTCGAGACAGGTGTGATTGCCGTGAAAATCGTCGCCTATTTATCGGCGATGCGCATCCCGATCTGAGAACAAAAAATGCCATTCGGCCAGATTTCTCGTAATTACTTTCTTGTAATTTAGATAAATCAGGAATTTGCCGCGGGCCGCGCGAACCTGCGCGGGAAGTACGCTCGTGGTACACCGCGACCGGGAGGTAGCACCCATGGAGATCGTCGTCCTGCTGCTCATCGGGCTGGCGATCGTCGCGGCCGCGTCGTACCGCCGGCAGCAGCACCGCAAGCGCGAGCTGCTGGCGCGGCAGGAGGCAGACCTGGCCGCGGTCAAGCGCACCGCCGACGAGGACGTCACCCGCTACGGCGAGGAGGTCGCCCGCCTCGACACCGCCGTGATCGGCCAGGACCTCGACGACGCGGCGCGCCAGGACTACCAGCGCGCGCTGGACTGCTACGAGCAGGCCAAGGGGGCCGTGCAGGCCGTGCGCTCACCCGACGAGATCCGGCACGTCACCCAGGTGCTCGAGGACGGCCGCTACGCCGTCGCTTGCGTTCGGGCGCGCATCGCCGGTGAGCCGCTCCCCCAGCGCCGGCCGCCGTGCTTCTTCAACCCGGCACACGGCCCGTCGACCACCGACATCTCCTGGGCCCCGCCGGGCGGGCAGCAGCGCGACATCCCGGTGTGCGCGGCCGACGCCGAGCGTGTCGCGGCCGGCGCCGACCCCGACATCCGCACCGTGATGCACGGCCCCCAGCGGGTGCCTTACTGGCAGGGCGGCCCGGCCTACAGCCCGTGGGCGCAGGGCTACTTCGGCTCGTACGCGAGCTCCGGGCTGCTGCCGGGCTTCCTGATCGGCTCGATGCTCTCGCCCGGCTTCGGCTTCGGCGGCTGGGACGACGCCGGAGACGGCGGCGGGTTCGACGGAGGCGGCGACGGTGGCGGCTTCGACGGCGGTGACGGCGGAGGCGGCGACGGCGGCGGCTTCGACGGCGGCGGCGACGGCGGCGGGTTCGACGGCGGCGG
>CBFGZI010000081.1:0-18407 GCA_965653225.1 uncultured Propionibacteriales bacterium
TCAGGTCCAGCACCACGATCGCGACCAGCCCCGCGATGGTGGCGATCCAGATCTCCGGTGACACGGTGGACACCTACAACCTCCGAACGTCGACGGCAGCCACGTGCAGCCACGCAGCAGCGACATGTCCGGAGGTCTCTTCCGCCCCCACCTCGGGGGCCGGCAGCGCCGGGAGCACCACCTCGGGTGTTCCGTGATGACGACACTGCCGCGGAGGAATACTCCCCTCCACTGCTAATACAGCGCGGCCGACTGTATACAGGTCGGTTCGGATCGGTCCAGTGCGCGCTCGCGCCTACGCGAGGTTGGCCTTCTCCGCGGTGATCGTGGTGTCGTCGCCATGTCCGGTGTGGACCACGGTCCTGTCGGGCAGATCGAACAGGCGGGTCCGGATGGACTCCTTGATCTGGTCCTCGTCGCTGAACGACCGTCCGGTCGCGCCGGGCCCGCCCTGGAACAGCGTGTCACCGGTGAACACGCAGTCCAGCTCGGGCGCGTAGAAGCACACTGCGCCCGGCGCGTGTCCCGGCGTGTGGAGCACGCGCAGGGTGGTGCCGCCCACGGTGAGCTCGTCCCCGTCTGCGAGGTCGACGTCCCAGAGTTGGTCGGTGTGGGTCAGCTCCCACAGCGGCCGGTCGTCGGGGTGCAGCATGATCGGCGCCGCCACCCGCTCGCGCAGCGCGGGCGCGACCCTGCAGTGGTCGTCGTGGGCGTGGGTGAGCAGGATCGCTCGGACCGTGCGGTCGCCGACCAGGGCGGTGATGCCGACGACCGAGTGCGGGGCGTCGATGACGACGCACTCGGCGTCGTCGCCCACCACCCAGATGTTGTTGTCGACGTCGAAGGTCTGGCCGTCGAGGCTGAACGTACCGCTGGAGACGTCGTGGGCGATGCGCGCCGCCATCACAGCACCACCACCGAGCGCAGCACCGGCTCCTGGTCACGGCCGCCGTGCATCTTCTCGAACGCCGCCTCCACGTCGTCGATCCCGATCTCCTCGGTCACGAACGCGTCGAGGTCCAGCCGTCCCTGCTGGTACAGGTCGACCAGGGTCGGGAAGTCGCGGTCGGGCAGGCAGTCGCCGTACCAGCTCGACTTCAGCGCACCGCCGCGGCCGAAGACGTCGATGAACGGCAGGTCCGGCATCCGCATGTGGGGGGTCGGCACGCCGACCAGCACGACCGTGCCCGCGTAGTCCCGGGCGTAGAACGCCTGCTCCCAGGTGTCCGGACGGCCGACCGCCTCGATGACGACGTCGGCGCCGTGCCCGCCGGTGAGCGCCTCGACGGCCGCGACCGGGTCGGTGGCCGAGGAGTCCACTGTGTGCGTGGCTCCGAGCCGCTTCGCGGCCGCGAGCTTCCGCGCGTCGATGTCGATCGCGATGATCGTGGTCGCCCCGGCCAGTACCGACCCGGCGACCGCCGCCACGCCGACGCCGCCACAGCCGAAGACGGCGACCGACATACCGCGGGTGACGCCGCCGGTGTTGATCGCCGCGCCGATGCCGGCCATCACGCCGCAGCCGAGCAGGCCCACCGCGGCCGGTCGCGCGGACGGGTCGACCTTCGTGCACTGCCCGGCGGCCACAAGGGTCTTCTCGGCGAAGGCGCCGATGCCCAGCGCGGGCGTCAACACGACGCCGTCGCTCTCACCGCCGGCGAGGGTCATCTGCTGCGTGGCGTTGTGGGTGGAGAAGCAGTACCACGGCTGACCGCGCCTACAGGCGCGGCACTCGCCGCACACCGCACGCCAGTTCAGGACCACGAAGTCACCCGGCCAGAGGTCGGTGACGTCCTCGCCGACCGCCTCGACGACTCCGGCGGCCTCATGGCCGAGCAGGAACGGGAAGTCGTCGTTGATGCCACCCTGGCGGTAGTGCAGGTCTGTGTGGCAGACCCCGCACGACTGCACCCGGACGAGGGCCTCCCCGGGTCCGGGGTCCGGCACGTTGATGTTCACGGTCTCGACGGGCTTTCCCTTCGCCCGCGCGATGACGGCCTTCACCTGCTGCATGTCACTCCCTCTGGACTGACTCCGGTGTACGCCTCCCCCGGTAAGGCCGGAGTCCCGCGTGACACCCCTGCGCGCTCGACAGGCTACCGGGACGGGTAGCCACGTTCGCGCAGACGGAGCGGGACGAAGTCAGTACGGGCCCCGGGCGGGCCGCATCATCCCGCGTCGACGAACGTGAACAGACGCGCAGGCTCGAACGGCGAGGGCGCCACGCGCAGGGTATGCACACCTACCCGGAAGCGCATGTCGGACGGGCGGACGAAGGCGGTCTCATCGAAGCCCGCGGATGCAAACAGCTCGCGCACCCACTCGCTGGGGTCCGCACCGGCAGCGGATGGGTCGCGGCGATCCGCACGGCGACCACGGGTCCAGATGACCGAGGCTCCGGGTGCCAGGAGCGCGGGCAGATGTCCGACGGTGCGCTCGATGCCGGCGTCCGAGATGTTCCCGAAGACGCCGCACAGCATGAACACGTCCGCGGGACAGTAGTCCGCGAAGGACTCGGTGCTGCCCGCATCGGCTGCGCGCACCACCAGGTCCTCCAGACCGAGACCTCGCGCGGACTTGCGCGCCGTGCCTGCGAGGGTGTCGTCGAGCTCGACGAGAAGGGCGTGCACGTGCTGGTCCGCCCTGCTCGCAAGAACCGGCAGCGTGTCGCGCCCGTCGCCTGCGCACAGGCTGACCAGCTGCGTCCGCCCACCGTTGCCTCGCACCTCGAGCCGGCTGAGGACCTGGTCGAGCTGCTCTCTCACGACGTTGAGCCGATGAGACAGCGACGACGTGGGGTCGTCGTACTCGCGATGCCACTGATGCCAGTCTCGAGCCGGACGCATGCGGCAAAGTCTGAGGCATGCCGGGAACGGGCGCACGGTGTCGGCGTCTCGGAGCAGGGCGACCCGACCGGCCCCGGGTAGGCTGGCCGAGTCGGCGAGGAGGCACTGATGAGCGGACCCAACGTCGTACCGCTGCGGCGTCACACCAGGCAGCCGGAGCCACCGCTGCGCGAGGCGATCGGTGAGGCGCTGCGGCGCACGCGCACCGCGCAGGGACGCACTCTCAAGGAGGTCGCGGAGGTCGCGGGCGTCTCCATGCAGTACCTCTCCGAGGTGGAGCGTGGCCGCAAGGAGGCCTCGTCGGAGATCCTCGAGGCGGTGTGCGTGTCACTGCGGATCCGGCTCTCTGACCTGGTGGCGCAGACCCATCAGGTGCTGACCGTCGACTCCCGCCCCGTCCCGACCGGGCCGCCGCGGGGGACCATGCTCATGGCCGCGTGAGGGACAGCTCCGACACCTGGCTGCGATGGGTGATGATGCCGTCGATCAGCCCGTACGCGCGCGCCTCGTCGGCGTCGAAGATGCGTTCCCGGTCCGTGTCGGCGCGCAGCGTGTCGATGCCCCGGCCCGTGTGCCGGCTGAGCACCTCGAGCATCTGCCCGCGCACCCGGGTCACCTCGCGGGCCTGAAGCTGCAGGTCTGACAACGCGCCCTGGCCACGCGACTCGGGTTGATGAAGCAGGATCCGGGAGTGGCTCAACGCGAACCGCTTGCCCGGCGCGCCGGCCGCCAGCAGCACCGCCGCGGCCGAGCTCGCCTGCCCGAGGCAGAACGTCGACACATCAGGCAGGACGAACTGCATCGTGTCGTAGATCGCCATCAGCGCGGTGAAGGAACCGCCGGGCGAGTTGATGTACAGCGCGATCTCCTCACCCGGGCTCGTGGCCTCCAGATGCAGGAACTGCGCCATCACCACGTTGGCGACGTCGTCGTCGATCTCGCTGCCGAGGAAGACGATCCTCTCGGAGAGCAGCCGGCTGAACACGTCGGTCGCCCGCTCGCCGGTGTGGGTGCGTTCGATGACGTTGGGGATCGTGTAATGGCCCATGGCTCAGATCCCCGTCCTGCGGCCCACTCCGTGACCGATGGTGTCGAGGGAGTCCACGACCCGGTCGATCATCCCGTACGTGCGAGCCTCCTCGGCCGAGAACCAGCGGTCGCGGTCGCTGTCCCTGCGGATCGTGTCGACCGACTGTCCGGTGTTCTCGGCGAGCAGCTGCTCCATCTGCCGCTTGGAGTGCTCGAGGTTCTCGGCCTGGATCTCGATGTCCGCGGCCGTGCCGGCGATCCCGGCCGATCCCTGGTGCATCATGATCCGGGTGTGCGGGAGGCTGTACCGCTTCCCCTTCGTGCCGGCGCAGAGCAGGAACTGGCCCATGCTGGCTGCGAAGCCCATCCCCATGGTCGCGACGTCGTTCGGGATCAGGCGCATCGTGTCGTAGATCGCCATCCCGGCGTACACCACGCCGCCGGGGCTGTTGATGTACAGGCTGATGTCGGCGCGCTGGTCCTCCGCCGACAGCAACAGCAGCTGTGAGCACACCCGGTTCGCGCTCACCTCGTCGACCTCAGTACCGAGCAGGATGATCCGGTGGTGCAGCAGGCGGGCGGCGAGCTCGTCGTCGAACATGTGCCCGCCCGGAGCCGCGTCGGCGGCTGAGGTGAGCCGGCTGGTCGGGCTGAGCAGAGCGGACGGTTTCATGGTTCCTCCCTCGACGACCTCGTGCGGTCGCGGTGACTCGTTGCTGTCACTGTGGTCGAGGTTCGGGCGATGCCGGGCACTTCTCTGCTGAGGGCAGATCTGCCCACGGCGAACGCTTTGCAGCTGGTTGCGGCGTTCACAGCAAGACCCAGCAAACTTCACCGACGAGGAGATCGTCGACCAGGGCCTGGGCTTCGCTCCGACCGCGGGCGACTTCGCCGGCCGAGCACCGTCAACGTGACGACGAGGCCCGAGGGCGGGTGCTCGCGCGCCGGATGACCCGCCATCGCGGCGGACCCTGTTCGGCCGCCGAGGGATGGCCAAGGGCCAGGTGGGCGCAGCGGCTGCCCTGGTCGCGCAGCGACTGGGCGAGCGTGGTGAGGCCCTCAGGTGCTGCGGCGTCGGTGTCGTCCCAGCCCGTCACGGCCAGCGTCTCGGGAACGCTGACGCCCGCTCGGGTGGCGGCGTGGAGGGCACCGATCGCCAGCTCGTCGCTCATGGCGGCGATCGCGTCGGGCGGGTCGTCACCGGCGAGCAGCTGCTCGGTCATGGCCTGACCGTGTGCGGCGGCGTTGCCGGGGCACACCGCCACGCGAAGGTCGGCCGAGGCACCGCGCAGCCGGAGCCACGCGTCGTGGAACCCCTCCCAGCGGTGCCGGGTAACGGGGTACGTGACCGCCGCAGTGGCCGCACCGGCGAGCCACAACCTCTCGCGCGCGGGGTTGACCGGGAAGCTGAGAACCGCCGGACGAGCGGCGCCGGTGAAGGCCTCGCGGCCGATCGCGCTCGCCGCCGCGCGGTCGTCGATGCCCACCACCGGCAACCCCGGCCGGACTGGACCGGCATGCACCACCGCCGGCAACCCGGTGGCAGCGACCGCGTCCAGCACGGGGTCGTCGTCGCTGGTGGTCCACACCACGAACGCGTCCACCACGGCGTCGGCCACCCGCTGCAGGTCGCCGGCCGCCCCGGTGAGTGGCAGCAGGGTCAGCCCGACGGCTTCGTCGGCGCAGACCTCGGCGACCCCGGACAGGAACCGAGCCGCCTGCGGGTCTTCGAAGGCGTACGTCAACCGCTCGGCCCAGACGATGCCGAGGCTCCCCGCCCGGCCCCGGCGCAGCGACCGCGCACCGGGGTGCGGACCCGGGTAGCCAAGCCTCTGCGCGGCCGCATGCACCTTGGCCGCCGCCGCGGGCGAGAGCCGCTCGGGCTGGGAGTACGCGTACGACACCGTCATCGGCGACACGCCCGCCGCCTCTGCGACCTGGCGCATCGTCGGCCGCGGCCGTGCTTGCCCCATGTTTAGACTCTATCTGTGTATCGTTACACAAACACCGCAGGACGCGAGGACACCTTCCGTCGCGACGCGACCACCCGGCTGTGCTACGCGGCCTTGGCGGCGTACGCGTTCTGGCTGTACGCCTTCGGTCCGGCGTTGGCGCTGCTGCGCAGCGAGCTGCATTTCTCCTACACGGTGCTCGGGACGCACTCGGCCCTGTGGTCAGGCGGCGCGGCCCTGGCCGGTGCGAGCTATGCCGCGGCCGCCCGGCGGCTGCCGCGAGGACGGTTGCTGTGGTGGTCGGCGCTGGGAGCCACCGCGGGCGCGGGGCTGTTCGTCACGGCGCAAACGGTGTCCTTCACGTTGCTGGGCGCGGCGGTGCTGGGCTTCTGCGGCACCGCGATGCTCACCGTCACTCAGGCGGCTATGTCCGATCGGCACGGGCAGCACCGTGACCGCGCGCTGACCGAGGCCAACGTGGGAGCGGCCGGCTGTGCCGTCGTCGCCCCGCTCGTCCTCGGCCTGCTCCAAGGCACCACCGCCGCCGGCTGGCGCCTCACGCTCGGGCTGCCTGCTCTGCTGCTGGCAGGTCTCTACCTGCGCTACCGCCACCAGCCTCTGCCCGTCCGGCCGGCCGACAGCCCCGCCGACACGGGCACCGGGCGGCGCGAACCGCTCTCAACGACCTGCCGGGTACTGGCGACCCTGGTCGCTGCCTGCATGGGAGTGGAGTTCTGCCTGGTCTACTTCGGTGCGGAGCTGCTCGTGGACACCGGCCTGGGCACCGCTCAGGCCGCCACGGCGATGAGCACGTTCTTCCTCGGCCTGCTCGCCGGTCGCCTCGGTGGCGCGCTGCTCACCCGCCGGGGCGGACGCACCGCGACCCTGCTGGGCACATCGCTCGGGGTCACCGCGGCCGGCTTCCTGGTCGTCTGGCTTTCCGGCGTCCCCGCGCTCGCGATCGCCGGCCTGCTGGTCTGCGGCCTCGGCGTCGGCAACCTCTACCCGCTGTCGCTGGCACTCACCCTGGCGGCGGCACCACGCAACAGCGACGCCGCCAACGCACGCACCCAGCTCCTCGGCGGCACCGTCGTCACCACCGCCCCCTACCTGCTGGGAGCTTTCGCCGACCACGTCGGCGTGCGCGCGGCCTTCGGCATCGAGGCGGTACTCGTCGCCACCTGCGCGGCGCTGCTGCTCACCGGACTGAGCATCGGCCGACGAGCAGCACACCGGGAACCCGCTGGCGACACGGCGCGGTAGACGAGGCTCCGCCCCCGGACAACAAAAAGGAAGGGAGTCGCGCTCCCTTCCATTTCCAACGTATAGCGCACCTGGGGGCTTGCGGCAAGACCCCGGTCAGGCCGCAGAATCTCCGTCCGTAGCCGGAAATCCAGGGGTGGGGGACTTGACGTGGACCAGCTGACCACCAACGCGTTCGACCTTCCAGAGCACCTCGCGCCCAAGGCCGACCCGGCGCTGATCGCCGATGACGAGCGGCACTTCGAAGCCATCGCGAACACGCTCGAGCAGTCGATCGCCGAACTGTCGGGCCGTCTCGACGCCGTGCGCAGGGAGTCCGGGGGCGTCGGTCAGGAGGCCATGGACCGCGACATGGAGGTCCACCGGCTGACCACTCAGCTGCGGATGCTCCGTCGTTTCGGCCTCGACCTGTGCCTCGGGCACATGGTCGGCGCGGACGACCAGGAGCCGGTGTACGTCGGACGGCTCGGCCTCACCGACAGCGCAGGTCGCCGGCTCCTCGTCGACTGGCGCTCCCCCGCGGCCGAGCCTTTCTTCGGCGCGACCCACGCCAACCCGATGGGTCTGGCGAGCCGCCGCAGGTATCGCTGGACCCGCGGCCGGATCAGCGACTACTGGGACGAGGTGTTCACCGCCGAGGGGTTCGACGGGCACGCCGCCGCTCTCGACGACCAGTCCGCGTTCATCGCCAGTCTGGGTGCCAGCCGGTCGCCCCGGATGCGAGACGTACTCGGCACCATCGCGTCCGACCAGGACGCGATCGTCCGCGCCGGGTCCCGTGGTGCGCTCGTCGTCGACGGCGGACCGGGCACCGGCAAGACCGTCGTCGCCCTGCACCGCACCGCGTATCTGCTGTACTCCGACCCGCGCCTCGGACACCGCCGGGGCGGCGTGCTGTTCGTCGGGCCGCACCAGCCCTACCTGGCCTACGTCTCCGACGTCCTCCCGAGCCTCGGCGAGGAGGGCGTGCAGACCTGCACCCTGCTCGACCTGCTGCCCGAGGGTGCCGGCGCGGCGGTCGAGGCCGACTCGGAGGTGGCCCGGCTGAAGGCGTCCGCGGACATGGTGAAGGCCATCGAGCCCGCGGTGCGGCTGTACGAGGAGCCACCCAAGGAGGGGATGGTGGTCGAGACCCACTGGTCCGAGGTGTGGCTCGGTCCCGACGACTGGGCGGAGGCGTTCGACTCACCCGACCCCGGTACACCGCACAACGAGGCGCGCGACGAGGTCTGGGACGAGCTGCTCACGATCCTCGTCGACAAGCACGACGACGAGGACCTCTCGCCGGACCTGCTCCGCCGGTCGCTCCGGCAGAACAGGGAGCTGATCTCCGCGTTCAACCGGGCGTGGCCGATAGTCGAGCCGACCGACCTCGTCGGCGACCTGTGGTCGGTGCCCGCCTACCTGCGGATGTGCGCTCCCTGGCTGGACCGCGACGAGGTCAGCATGCTGCAGCGGCGAGACCCGAACGCCTGGACCGTCTCCGATCTGCCGCTCCTCGACGCGGCACGGCACCGCCTCGGCGACCCCGAGGCGTCGCGACGTCGACGTCGGCAGGAGGCCGCCGTCGCCGCGGAACGCGAGCGCATGAGCATGGTCATCGACCACCTGATCGCCAGCGACGACTCCGAGATGCAGGTGATGTCGATGCTGCGTCACGAGGACCTGCAAGGCACGCTGGTCGACCAGGCCGCGCTGCCCAGTGTCGACCCGGACCTGCTCGCAGGCCCGTTCGCGCACATCATCGTCGACGAGGCGCAGGAGCTGACCGACGCGGAGTGGCAGATGCTTCTGCGTCGCTGCCCGTCGCGCAGCCTCACCATCGTCGGGGACCGCGCGCAGGCCCGGCACGGCTTCACGGAGTCGTGGGAGGAGCGGCTCAAGCGCATTGGGCTCGACAACATCAACCTGGCAGGGCTCCGCATCAACTACCGGACGCCCGAAGAGGTGATGGCCGAGGCCGAGCCGGTCATCCGGGCCGTGCTCCCGGACGCCAACGTGCCGACCTCGATCCGCAGCACCGGGGTTCCTGTCGTGCACGGACCCGTGTCGGAGCTGGGCTCGGTCCTCGACACCTGGCTCGGGGAGCATGCCGAGGGGATCGCCTGCGTCATCGGCGCCGGCGATATCGACCGTGAGGCGGTCCCCGCGACCTCTCGTGTCCGGACGCTGACCCCCGAGCTGTCGAAGGGTCTCGAGTTCGACCTGGTCGTCCTCATCGACCCCCAGACGTTCGGCGGCGGCGTCGAAGGAACCGTCGACCGCTATGTCGCGATGACCCGAGCGACCCAGAAGCTCGTCATCCTGACGAGCTCGTAAGTCGCGCGACCGACGTACGTTGCCTCACGTCAGGTCATGCGCTGTGGTCATGCGGTGTGGTCAAGGTGCGGCGCTCGTTGGACGACTCCCGGGTCTCTCACCAGCGCGCGACCGGGCGGCGCAAACCTGGTGGGTGTTGAGACCGACATGGTGGCATCCTCCGAACGACGTGATCGAGCCGTCCGCGGCCACTCACAGTTCACCCATCGCCGCGGTCGCAGCCACGCGGGCCACTCGCACGGCAGGACCGATCTCCGCTGCCAACGCTAGGACGCCACGCACCTCATTCCTAGCCTCAGTTGGCCTTGTTCACGGCCGTTCTGGGCAGGTGCGACACCTTCCAGTCGGTGCATGCAGTGGCACGTTCAACTTGTTGCCTCAGGAGCCTTCGCACTCGTGTTTGTGACGGTGTTGCAGGGCCGGGAGACGGGACGATAATCGAACTTGTTGCCCTGTGGCTGACTCTGTGCGTATCGCATGAGGACGT
The DNA here is from genome assembly GCA_965653225.1 of uncultured Propionibacteriales bacterium. Taxonomy (GTDB): domain Bacteria; phylum Actinomycetota; class Actinomycetes; order Propionibacteriales; family Nocardioidaceae; genus JALZDI01. Next base: position 9,897 of record CBFGZI010000081.1, read on the forward strand.
ACCAGCGAGTCGGCGGTACGCCCTGTCCGCTCGACTTCGTGGCTGTTGGAGGATCCCATGGCGAGTGAGAACGACGTCTTCGATGTGATCGTGATCGGCGCCGGACCGGTTGGAGAGACGGCGGCTGCCCGTGTGGTCCGCGGCGGACTGACGGCTGCGGTCGTCGAGAGGCGCCTTGTTGGTGGAGAGTGCAACTACTACGGCTGTGTCCCGAGCAAGGCGCTGCTGTGGCCGATGGAGCTGGCGGCCGCCGTGAGCCGGATGCCTGGCCTGACTCTGAACGGCGCCATCGACGCCGCCGCAGTGCTCGAGCGGCGTGACGAGTTCGTATCCCGTTACGACGACAGCGGCGGCGTGAGCTGGTTGCACGGCCTCCCGTCGACGTTCGTACGGGGCCGGGGGCGCCTGGCCGGATCCCGGCAGGTGGAGGTGGCCACGCCCGATGGCGACATCCGACCACTGCGTGCACGGCACGCAGTGGTCATCGCCACCGGCAGCACGCCCTACATCCCTGAGGTGCCGGGCCTTCGTGCGGCGCGCCCGTGGACCAACCAGGAGGCGACCAGCGTGCAGAAGGTGCCCAAGCGGCTGGTGGTGATCGGCGCAGGCCCCGTCGCCTGTGAGATGTCCCAGGCGTTGCACTCACTCGGCGCGGAAGAGGTCACCATCATCGAACGTGGAGACCGCCTGCTCCCCCGGACCGAGCGGTTCGCCGGCAAGCTGGTGGAGGAGTCCTTCCGGGGCTCGGGCATCGACGTTCGGCTCGGTCGGTCCCCGGTCCTGGTCGAACGGCCGGTGCCGAGCGGCCCGGTGACCGTGGAGGTGGACGACGGCTCGCGCATCCACGCCGACGAGATCCTCGTGGCCACGGGCCGTCGCGCGGCCGTAGACGACCTGGGCCTCGAGACGGTCGGCCTCAAGGCGGACGGGCCGCTCAGCGTCGACGCGAGCATGCGTGTGGCACGGGTGCCCGACGGCTGGCTGTACGCGGTCGGTGACGTCAACGGCCGCAACGCGCTGACCCACATGGGCAAGTACCAGGCCCGCGTGTGCGGCGACGTGATCTCCGCTCGGGCCGCAGGAGAGCCGGACGACCTGCCTGCGCTTCAGGACAGCGCCGACGACCGGGGAGCACCCCAGGTCATCTTCACCGATCCACAGGTCGGCAGCGTCGGGCTTACGGAGGCGAGAGCTCGCGCCGCCGGCTTGCCGGTCCGCACCGTCGAGTACGACACCGGCCAGGTGATCGGTGCGCAGCTTCAGACCCAGCAGTACAACGGTCGCGCCAAGCTGGTGGTCGATGAGCGGCGCCGCGTGCTCCTGGGCGCAACGTTCGTCGGCCCCGCTGTGGTGGACCTGCTCCATTCGGCAACCGTCGCAGTCACGGCCGAGGTCACGCTGGACCAGCTGTGGCACGCGGTCGCCGTGTTCCCCACCGCTGGGGAGGTCTGGCTGTACCTCCTCCAGGAATACGGCCTGTAGGCAAGGGGATGACCGAGCGTGCCAGAGATCAAGGCGTTCGGGCTGACGGGCGCTGGCTGCGCCGCCAGCGTTCCGGGGTGATGCCGTAGCGGTCTCGGAAGCGCCGGACGAGATAGGTGGCGTCACGCAGGCCGGTCCGGGCGGCCACGACACCGAGCGGCAGATCTGTGTCGCGCAGCATCCGCCGGACCTCGGTCATGCGCCGCTCGGTGATCCAGTCGAGGAGCGTTCGGCCGGTGCGCTCGCGGACCACCGTCGTGAGGTGTCCCGGGGTGTACCCGAGGGCCCGGGCGACGTCCCCGGCGGAGACCGGTTCGCGGAACGTCGCCTCGATCTCGTCGAAGACCCGCTGCACCACCGGGTCCGGCGCGCTGGGCGCCACGGGCGCCAGCCGCGCGGCCGCGACCAGGAGCCGGGTCAGGAGCGCGGCCACGACCTCGCGGGCACCGAGACGGCCCGGGTCGGCGAGCTCCTCGGCCAGCTCGGCCAGCCACATAGCCCACCGTGCGCGGTCGGGCTCGGCAACTTGGCCATGCCCCGCGCCGGGGGCGAACATCGCGAGCAGCGGGTGGTGGGCCCAGGTCAGCGGGGAGACCGCAGCCAGCGCAGGAACCGCGTCCGGCGTGAACGCGACCGACCATGCACGGCAGCCGGCCAGCTCCGCGACCGCCGAGACGTCGACGACCTGTCCCGGTGACACCGCGTGCACGTCCCCTGCCCGCAGCGGACGCTCGGCACCGTCGACCACGAACGAGCCCGCGCTGCCCTCCTCGACGTAGACGAGGACGAGGAAGTCGTGGGCGTGCCGGTGGTCGGGTGGAGGCTCGGCGTGCGGGGCCTCACTGTCGAAACGGCTGACCGACACCGGAGGCACGCCCGCGCGCTGCTCGTACCGGTAGACCGGCGTCCCGTCGGGTCGCACCGTACGCACGCGCGAGGCGCGTCGCGCCGCCTCCGTAACCGAAGAACGTGCCATGGCTCCCGACTTCCGTACTGCCGAGAAACGGCAAGATGTCCAAGACTAAGTGTGACGACACCACATCTACCACGGCCCACGAGCGCAGGGAGCGCACCATGAGAGCCGCCGACGTACGCATCCTCGACCAGCGCACCCCGGAGGAGCGAGACCGCCCGTTCATGCCGGGCATGGGGAAGACCTGGCTGCTCCCGCTGTACGACATCTTCAACCGGGTGGCCGGTGCCCGCGCACTGCAGCAGCGTGCGGTCGGGCTCGCCGGCATCGCGCCCGGCCAGGCGGTGGTCGATGTCGGCTGCGGCACGGGGAACCTGTCGTTCGCGGTCCTCTCGGCTCAGCCCGGCGCCCGAGTCACCGGGCTCGACCCGGACGGGGACGCCCTGCGCCGGGCCGCGCGCAAGGCACGCCGTCGCGGCGTCTCGCTCACCCTCGTCCAGGGGTACGCCGACCGGATCCCCGCCGACGACGCGTCGCTCGACCACGTGGTCTCGTCGCTGGCGCTACACCACGTCGACGACGAGGGCCGGGTCGGGTTCGCTCAGGAAGCGCTGCGTGCCCTTCGGCCCGGAGGGAAGGTGACCATCGCCGACTTCGGCGGCCCGGGACACGCCGCCGTCGACGCCCACCACAGCTCGCACAGCCACGGCCCGGCGAACGCGCTCCGTCACCTGCCCGGCCTGCTGCGCTCCCGGGTGGCCCGGACTGCTGCTGTGGCGCGCAACCTCGACGACGGCATCGTCTCGCTCCTCGTCGACGCCGGGTTCGGTGACGCCCACGAGGTCGAGCACGTCGACCACGGGTTCGGCCGGGGCGCTTTGGTGCTGGCGACCCGCCCTACTTGATGCCGGGCGTGGGCGGGCGATGCCCGAACGCCCGCCCACCCCCCGGCGATGCACCCTCGTCTCACCGGTAGCCGAGAGTGCTCGGGGCAAGCTCAGTCGGGGCCCTGTCGCGGTTGCCCGGTACGTGCCGCGTGTGAGGACCAGGTCTCTCCGGGCCGCTTCGGCAGCACGTGGTGCTGGGCGGCCAGGAACGCGTCGACGTCCTCGATCTCGCGGCGCCGGTGTTGCAACCGCACCGACGCCCGGGCGGCGTTGGTACGGGCCACGTCCTGTGACAGCCAACGCCGGAACAGACCGGTCAGCGTCGGCATCATCGCTCGCGCCCCTGGGAGTGGTGCACGGTCGTCAGACTCCCGAAGCAACGGTCGCTGAAACTGCTCGGGTAGCCGTACTCCGGGCTGCCCTCGCGGTGTACTGCAAGCCAGCGCCCCCCGAGCACTGGCACGACGGCACCGCATTCTGGGCAGATCGCGGTTTGCCGCCCGACACCAGCGGCCGACGATGGGTGGTCCGGCATGATCCCCCCACGGATTGCCTTCGTTAGCAGTGGGCGGGGACCGGGCCCGGAAAGGGCTGGCACGTACCAGCCACGATCGACCACCGTAGCTCTAACCGTGACGTTTTGGTAGTCCCGGAGCTGAAGCCGCCACCCGACCCCGCGAGCGGGATCTGGGTGGCGGTTCCTGACCGACGGCAGTGAGTCGGTTTGCCCCGTTTGCCGGTGACCTGAGGTTTCAGGCGACGGCTGGGTCGGGTGTGCGGCTGACGGCCTTGGAGCTGCCCTCCAGGCCGAGTACGGCGTCGAGCGAGTACCGGCCCGGCCCCATGAACAGCAGGCCCAGCAGGCCGGCGGCCAGCACCGTCTCGTAGGAGAACCCCGGGGACCCGTCCGCGACCACGAACCCGAGGTCGGACTTCACCAGCACGATGGCGCCGACCAGGATCGCGATGAGGGGCAGGGTGACGAACCGGGTGAACAGGCCCGCGATGAGCAGCAGCCCGCCGACCCCTTCGGCCATGATCTGCAGCCATGCCACCAGGTGGGGCAGCGGGACGCCGAGCGAGTCGAGGAAACCGGCGAAGTTGTCCACGCCGCCGTTGAACTTCAGCCAGCCGTGCGTGACGAACGCCGCGCCGAGGCCCACCCGCATCAGGAGCGGGCCGAGGTCGGCCATGCGGCCGATGGAGGAGGAGAGGGGTTTCATACAGACTCCCGGGAGTACAGGGCAGCCAGACCGCTGCGGACAGGCCTCACCCTTGTCGCCGGGCGCAACGTTAATGTGAAAAATCGGCCATTTACGGTTTGGCCCCGAGGACAGTCCGTGCCCGCAGCGGGCTATCCGGCGCAATTTGTCGTTGCGTTAACGCAAGAGTTGCAGTCTTAGAAGCACCACACACCACTGGGTGCCCCGCCGCCAAGGACTGACGGCGGGGCACCTTCTTGTGGATGAGGTCGGGGCGCCGCGGCTACCAGCGAGCGGTCAGACGGGGTGGACCGTCCCGGACATGAAGTGCTCCGGGTTGTCACCTGCCGCGTCGGCGAACTCCTGCATCGCCGTGGCCAGCTTCCTTCGCTGGGTAGCCGGCATCTCGTCCAGGATCGCGGCAATGGCACGTCGCCGATGCTCGAGCAGCGTCGCGACGAGCTTCTCGCCCTTCCGTGTCAGAGTCAGCGCCATACGGCGGCGGTCGCCGGGATCCTCCCGGCGGTCGAGCAGCCTGGCCCGAACCAGGGCGTCGCACGCGCGGGTGGCGTTGGACGGGTGCACGCCCATCCATTCCGCCAGGGCGCCGGGATAGAGGGGCCCGAACTGGCTCACGACCACCAGCACCCGCCACTGCTGGAGCGTGATGCCGACGTCGGACTCGGAGAACGAGCGCGCCACGATGGCCACGAGGGCACGCGAGGCCGCCATCACGGCCTCGACCTCACGCTCCTTCTTGGTCAGACGCGGCGTCATGACAAGAGCATGTCAGAGCGCCGGTCCGTTTGCGTGCTTGTGCCGCTGCGAGCCGGACCGAGATGTTCGTCGCCGCCTGTAGCCAGGGCGCCATGGACGTGATGGGGATGCACAGATCCCTCGAGGGTGTGCCAACGCTCCTGATGACCAAGGCCACCGGGCAGGTCCCACGGTCGGGCCGTTCGGGCGGCCGGACCTGTACACCCTCGAGGGATCACGGGTAGTCTACTACGACTGAAGTAGTAATTGGATTGCTGTGCCGGCCACAACCAACCCGACGTCGGGCCCGGGGCGGATCGAGGATCAGGTCCTCGCCACCTCGCCGCCGCGGACGAAGCCCTCGCCGGTCGCACACGTGAGGAGCCTCCGCCGTGACCCAGGACCTCGACCACTCGCTGGAGCTCATCGGCGCCGTCCTCGCGCTCCTGTTCCTCCTGCCGTTTCTCATGGCCTGGCTCGAGGACGGCCTGCAGGAGCGCACCAGCGTCGACCGCCAGTCGATCTGGCGGAGTCTCAGGCCGTACCTGCCCACGCGATGGCCCCGCCGGTGATCGTGTGCTACCGCGGCGACGACGGTGCCCTGTTGCGCGGCCCCCACCGGATCCGCCGGCGACCAGGTCGGTCCGCTGCCTTCAGCTGCGCCGGCACCGAGTAGTCACGACGACTGCACCGAGCCCGCCAGGCCGTCCACCGGAAGCAGGCTCCCAGGGCACCGACGGTCCTCTCCCCGCGGGTACGCGTACTCGGAGCTGCCCTCACGATGCACGAGCAACCAACGTCCCTGAACCAGCGGCACCAATGCACCGCACTCCGGGCAGACCGCCGCAGCGCCTGACTCGAACGAACTCATGCACACCCCTGGACTAGTTCAACGGGAGGCGGGGTCCAGGCCCGGATGCGTGCCGCCCAAGCCAGCACTGACCCGTTCAACCTAGTCAACGTGGGGCCGCAAAAAAACTGAATTGGCAACCAACAGATGCAACGGTCCGCCGTTAGCTCCTCTTCAGCTCCTCGGCGAGCATCACGATGATGCCGCTGGGGCCGCGAACGTAGGTGAGCTTGTAGATGTCCTCGTAGGTCGCCACACCGCGCAGCGGGTGGCAGCCGTGCCTCGCGGCGATCTGGAGGGCCTCGTCGATGTCGTCGACAGAGAAGGCGACGCGGTGCATGCCGATCTCGTTGGGCCGGGTGGGCTCCGTCTCGATCGCGTCGGGGTGGATGTACTCGAAGAGCTCGAGGCGACCGTTGCCGTCTGGCGTCTGGAGCATGGCGATGTTGGCATGGTTACCGTCGAGGCCGACGGCGGTGTCGGTCCACTCTCCGCTGACCGTGTCACGGCCGAGGACGGTCAGCCCCAGGTCGGTGAAGAAGGCGATCGTCGCTTCGAGGTCGCGAACGGCGATTCCGACGTTTTCGAACCTGATGGGCATGCGTTGCAGGTTACCGAGTCGCGACGAACTGTCTCGGCTTCGACCACGGCCAGGCGGGCTACTGCCGCCTCGTCTCGCTCAGCTCCTCCTCGTCGACGTCCAGCAGCGCCTGGTCGGCGTGCAGGTACCGCTCCTGGATGTGCTTGGGCCCGAACGGCCACTCCCCGTTCGCGCGGGCCCAGATGACGAACGCGACCAGCCCGGCCAGCAGCCACAGCAGCGACCACTCGATCGGGTGCAGGCCGGGCGCGTTGGCGTCGGCGTACCCGTAGATGACGATCCAGCCGACCGCGGCCAGGATGCTGGGCAGCGGGTAGAGCCACATCTTGTACGGCCGGCGCAGCCCGGGCTGCCGTTTCCGGAGCACGGTGAGCGCGAGGATCTGGGCGAACGACTGGACGATCACCATCACCGTGGTCAGCAGCTGGATCAGCACGGTGATCGAGGTGAGCTGGCCGATCACGAAGCCGAGTGCGGTCACCACGCCCATGGCCAGCAGCCCGACCGTGGGGAACTCCAGCCGCGGGTGCAGCTTTCCGAAGCTCCGGAAGAACACGCCGTCGTGCGCCGCGTCGTACGGCACGCGCGACCCGGCCAGCAGACCGGCGAGGACCGAGGCGAACGCGGTGACGAGGATGAACACCGTGACCACCTTGGCGGCGCCCACCCCGAGGGTGCGTTCCAGCACCAGCGACGCCACCGAGGTGAAGGCCTGGGAGTTCTCGTTGAGCATCTCGTGCCAGTTGACGACGCCGAGGATGCCGATCTGCATGGCGAGGTAGACGACCATCATGGAGATGACCGCGAACACGATCGACCGGGGGATGGTCCGGCCGGGGTGACGGATCTCGGCGCCGAGGTAGGCCGAGGTGTTGTAGCCGAGGTAGTCGTAGATCCCGATGGTGAGTCCGCCGGCGAAGCCCACCCAGAAGTGCCCCTGCGTGATGTCGAACGCGTGCGCGGGGAAGGTGAACACCTGTCCGGCGTCGAAGTGCGAGAAGGCGGCGAAGATCACGGCCAGCAGCGTGCAGATCATGATCACCCAGAAGACCTGGGCCAGCCGGCCGATGTCATCGATGCGGCGCCACAGGAGGACCATGATCAGCGCGATGAGGACGAGCCCGATCACGTAGCTCTCCGGGGTGGTCATCGACGGCCACAGGTACTGCAGGTACGACACGAAGCCGTAGACGCCGGTGGACATGATCAGCGGGATGAAAAGGATCGCCGTCCACACGAACAGGAACGGCATCAGTCTGCCGCTGCGGTACTGGAACGCCTCGCGCAGGTAGACGTAGGTGCCGCCCGAGCCCGGCATGGCGGCGCCGAGCTCGGCCCACACCAAGCCGTCCACGAGTGCCAGGAGCGCCCCGAAGATCCAGCCCATGATGGCTTGCGGTCCGCCGAATGCGACGACCATGGCGGGGATGGTGATGAACGGACCGACGCCGCACATCTGTGACATGTTGATGGCGGTCGCCTGCCTGACCCCGATCCGCCGGCGCAGCTGTGGATGGTCCCGCGTTTCTTGCCCCCGCTGCCCCGATGTGCTCATGACGGCTCCTTGGAACGAGTGACACTCGTCACCTACCTCTACCCAAAAGCGTCGGAGCGTGCACCTCGAACCGCCGCTGCCGAGGTGCCCGATGCCACACGTGGGGCGTGGGGTCGGCGGACGGAGAGGCCGACCGGCGTCGCGGCTGCACCGCAACGTAACCGCTGACAGCGCGCGGTCACGTGGTCACGGCAGGTGTAAGGGCTCCGACCTGCGGGTTTGGAGCCGACGCCCGGATTCGAACCGGGAACCGCTCGATTACAAG
>CBFGZI010000082.1:0-17691 GCA_965653225.1 uncultured Propionibacteriales bacterium
TGGCACCGGCGGCGTCGGCCAGCGCCTCCCGGGCCCGCGCCAGCGCGGTCACCGCGGTGGCGGGCAGCGGGGCCGAGGGGCCCGGGGAACCAGCCGGGGAACGGGCCGGGTGGGCCGAAGAGGTCGCCGAAGAGGTCGCCGAAGAGGTCATCGTGCTCACCTGCCGCTCAGTCCACGCTGTGCTGGAGCCGCCACTGCCCGGCGCCCCAGTCGAAGACCAGGTCGAAGATGCCGCGCTGCCCGGAGGGCACACCGGCGCGGAACCCCTCACGTCCGCTGGCCGCGCCCACGCGCCACACCTCCCGCTCCCCCAGCAGGTCGCTGCCGCCGGAGCCTTCCGCACCACCGGGACCGCCGGGACCGCCGGGACCGCCGGGACCGCCGGGACCGCCGGCCTCGTCGGTGCCCAGCAGCGACCGCACCTGGTCCTGCTCCCACCACGCACCGGTCTCGACCCAGTGCGCCATCACGTCGTGCACCAGCCACAGCCGGCCACGCCACAGGAACTGCTCGGGCGCCTCGGCGCCGTTGACCAGCCCGCGCCGCACCTCGATGGTGTCGTCGTACCTGCGCATCGAACCTCCACTCGGACGAGGAGCTTCCCTCACCTCAGCCGACCGGATGGCCGCTCCGGCAGAGGTGGGGGTCGAGGCGCACCCCCGCCGAAGCGGGCCACCTCTCGCAGGGGACCGCAACTCCTGCGAGAATCGAACATGTGTTCGAACGCCTTCACGATAACCCCCGCCACCGACCGCCCGTCAATCCCCGACCTGCCCGCCGGTGTAAAACCGCCGCGACGCCACCACAGGACGACGGCTAGGGTCGCGCCATGCCCGCCAGTCCCGACCCCAACGCTGCGCCCAGCACAGCACCCCTCGCCGACCATCCCTCGATCCGCCGGGTCCGCGAACGCCTCGCAGAGCTCGGCGCCACCGGCGAGGTGCGCGTGCTCCCCGACTCGGTCCGCACCGCCGCCGCGGCCGCCGAGGCGCTCGGCTGCGAGGTCGGCGCGATCGCCAACAGCCTGGTCTTCGACGCCGACGGCACACCGGTGCTGATCATGACCTCCGGGGCGCACCGGGTGGACACCGAACGGAGCGCGGAGCGGATCGGCGTACCGGCGCTGCGCCGGGCCAAGCCCGACTTCGTGCGCCAGCACACCGGCCAGGTCATCGGCGGCGTCTCCCCCGTCGGCCACCCCGCTCCGCTGCGCACGTTCGTCGACCCCTGGCTTGACCGGCACGCGCAGGTCTGGGCCGCGGCCGGACACCCCAACGCCCTGTTCGCCACGACCTACGCAGAGCTGCTGCAGGTCACCGGCGGGCAGTCGCTGGACGTGGAGGGCTGAGCCGATGGAGATCTGGGTCAACCCGAGCTGCTCCAAGTGCCGCAGCGCCGTCGCCATGCTCGACGAGGCCGGAGTCGACTACACCGTGCGCCGCTACCTCGACGACCCGCCGACGGCCGAGGAGCTGACCGCCGTGCTGGACCGGCTCGGCCTCGAGCCCTGGGATGTGGCGCGCACCTCAGAGCCGGCCGCCGCCGAGGCCGGGGTCGACACCCTGCCCCGCGACGCGGAGCACCGCGCCGACTGGGTGGCGGCCATGGCGGCCCACCCGATCCTGATCCAGCGGCCGATCATCACCGCCGACGACGGCTCCACCGTGGTCGGCCGGTCCGAGCAGGCCGTCACCTCCGTCCTCCCCTAACGCCACGCGCCTCGTCGAGTGGCGCGTTCCGCATGAACAAACCGGACGCGAGGCCTCTGCAACGCGCCACTCGACGCCCCGCACGCGCACAACGCGCCACTCAACAGGTGCAAACCCACCCCCACTAGGCTCCACGACCATGGCGCAGGTGGTGGTCGTCGGCGGCGGGTTCGGCGGGATGGCGGCCGCCGCTCGGCTGGCCAAGCTGGGTCACCGGGTCACGCTGTGCGAGCAGGAGCCCGACCTGGGCGGCGCGATCGGCGTGGTCGAGGAGGCGGGCTTCGTCTGGGACGCCGGGCCGTGGAGTACGACGCTGCCGGCGGTGCTGCGCGACCTGTTCCGCAAGTCGGGCCGGCCGCTGGAGCGCGTGGCCGACCTCGCGCTGGTCGAGCCCGCGCGTACACACCGCTTCGAGGACGGCACCGAGCTCGCCCTGCCGACGGGGAGCCGGGCCGACCAGATCGACGCCATCACGCCCGTGCTGGGCGCGGACGCCGCCACGCAGTGGACCGAGTTCGTCGACGGTCTCGCGCCGGTGTGGGAGCTGCTGCGCACGACTGCACTGGAGCAGCCGTTCAGCGGGTGCGAGTCGCTCGACCGTCGGCAGCAGCGGCTGCTCGACGTCAGACGCTCGCTGCGCAAGGTCGTCCGCAAGACGTTCCGCGACGAGCGCATGCAGACGCTGGTCAACCACCACACGGTGATGCAGGGCTCGGAGCCCCGGGACACGCCCGGCTTCCTCGCCGTCGAGCACTACGTCGAGCGCACCTTCGGGCTGTGGCGGCCCACCGGCGGGATGTACGCGCTCACCAAGGCGCTCACCACCCGGCTGCAGGAGCGCGGCGTCGACGTACGCACCGAGACCGAGGTGACCGGCATCGTCTGCGAGAACGACGCGGTCGCCACGGTCGCGCTCGCCGACGGCAGCACCCTCGCCGCCGACGTGGTCGTCGGTGCGATCGACCCGCGCCGGGTGTTCCGGCTGCTGGAGAGCGCGCCCGCGGCCCGGCAGCCGCTGCGCGACGTCGACCGGACGATCCCGGCCGTGCCGCCCGGTGTCACCCACCTCGGCCTGACCGCCACCGCGGACGTGCCGAAGCTGTCCGGCGAGACCGTGCTGCACGGCGAGAAGTTCACCCTCGTCGTCCGCCCCGACGAGGTGGCGCCGGAGGGCCACGTCGGATGGACCGTGCTGCGCCGCGGAAACGTCGGCGAGAACACCCTGGACGCGCTGGCGCGGCGCGGCATCGACGTACGCGAGCAGGTCGTCGTGCGGGTGGACCGCTCGCCCGCCGACATCGTGCGCACGGCCGGCGGATCTCCGTACGGCGTGCGCTGGGCAGGACCACGCACCTTCGACTGGCGGCCCACCAACCAGACGCCGGTGCAGGGCCTCTACCTCGTCGGCGCCTCCGCCCACCCCGGCCCGGGCATCCCCCTGGTCGGGCTCGGGGCAGCGCTGGTCGCGCAGCTGGTCGGCAAGGCCTGACCAACCCCCCGGCCCCCGGCGAGCCGGCTCAGTGCTGCGCGAGCCCGCCCCACCCGTGCCAGCGGTCGATCTCGATCCAGGCGCTGACCCGGCCCCGCTCGCGGTTGCGGTACGGCTTGCCGATGTAGCGGTGCGCCAACCGGTCGATGTCGGCGAGCTCGGGGTCGTCGGCCAGCTCGACGACGCGGCCCTGCACGCTCACGTGCGTGATCAGGTCCTGCGGGTCGTAGACCGACAGGCTGACGCGAGGGTCACGGCGCATGTAGTCGAGCCGACGGCGGCCCTCGTCCATGTTCACCAGGATGCGGCCGTCCTCGTACAGGTACCACGTCGGCACGGTGACCGGCTGGCCGTCGGGTCTGACCGTGGCGATCACCGCCAGGTACGGCTGCTCCAGCAGCTTGGTGACCTCGCTCGGCAGCGGCGGCTCGGGCACGGCATACCTCCTAGTGCGACGTTTAATCGTCAGGACGACGACATACTCAGGCGTGCACCCGCAGGTTGGCGAAGATCTCGCGGGTCGCCCTCGACCGGTTCAGAGTGTAGAAGTGCAGGCCCGGCGCTCCCCCCGCCAGCAGGTCGCCGGCCAGCTTGGTCGCCAGCTCGATGCCGGCCTGCCGGACGGCGTTCTTGTCGTCCTCGAACCGCGAGATGTGCGCGACCACCTCGGCCGGGACCTCGGCCCCGGAGAGCTGGGCGAACCGCTGGATCTGCTTGAGGTTGGTGATCGGCATGATCCCGGGGATGATCGGGATCTCGCACCCGACGGCTCGCGCGCGCTCCACCAGCCCGAAGTAGTCGTCGGGCCGGAAGAAGAACTGCGTGACGGCGAAGTCGGCACCGGCCTGCGCCTTGGCCGCCAGCACCGCCGCGTCGGCGTCGAGATCGACCGCCTCAGGATGCTTCTCCGGGAACGCCGCGACACCGATGGAGAACTCACCGAGCTGACGCAGCATCGTCACCAGCTCGACGGCGTGGTCGAGACCCTCCGGGTGCCGCTCCCACTCCGAGCCGGGCCCACCCGGCGGGTCCCCGCGCAAGGCGAGCACGTTGCGCACGCCGGCCGCCGCGTAGGCGCCGATGACCGTGCGCAGCTCGTCGCGGGACTGCCCGACGCAGGTCAGGTGCCCCACCGGGGTCAGCGTGGTGTCGCTCGCGATGTTCTCGGTGACCCGCACGGTGCGGTCACGCGTCGAGCCGCCCGCGCCGTACGTCACGGACACGAACGTCGGCTGCAGCGGCTCGAGCTCGCGGATCGCCTTCCATAGCGCGCGCTCTCCCTCGTCGTCCTTGGGCGGGAAGAACTCGAACGAGAACGACCGCTCCCCGGTCGCGATGAGCTCGCGCACGGTCGCGGCGCGGCCGTGCAGGCGGGACGGGAGACCGAGAGCCATGAAGCAGAGGCTACCGCCAGAGCACGCCTGACCCGGCCGGACGCCGCGGTGTGGACACCACCGGAACCCGACCCCCCAGAGCCCCGACGTAGGCTGCGCAGACGTGAGCACCGACACCGCACGGTCCCTGGCGGACATCGAGGTCTTCCGCACCCGCGTGGGCACCCGGCTGACCGAGTTCGTCACCGACCAGGCCAGCCGGCTGGGCGAGGTCGGACCGCACCTGACCAGCCTGCTGGGCGCGGCCAACGACGCGCTGCGCGGCGGCAAGCGGCTGCGTGCGGCGTTCTGCTACTGGGGCTGGCGTGCCGGTGGCGGCGACGGCGAGGACGACCGGATCGTCACCGCGGCATCGGCGGTGGAGATGCTGCACGCAAGCGCGCTGGCCCACGACGACCTGATGGACGACTCCGACACCCGGCGCGGACGCCCGGCGGCGCACCGGCAGTTCGAGAAGATGCACCGGACCGGCCGCTGGCAGGGCCGGCCGGAGCGGTTCGGCGGCGGTGCGGCCATCCTGCTCGGCGACCTGCTGCTGAGCTGGTCGGACGAGATGCTGCGCACGTGCGGGCTGCCGGCCGAGACGGTGATGCGCGCGCTGCCGTACTTCGACGCCATGCGCACCGAGGTCGTCGCCGGGCAGTACCTCGACCTGGTGGCACAGAGCTCTGGGCAGACGTCGGTGCCGCAGGCCATGCGGGTGGTGCGCTACAAGGCGGCGAAGTACACCGTGGAGCGCCCGCTGCACCTCGGTGCCGCGCTGGCCGGTGCGGAGCCCGAGGTGATCACCGCCCTCACGTCGTACGGCCTTCCGCTGGGCGAGGCCTTCCAGCTGCGTGACGACGTGCTCGGGGTGTTCGGAGACCCCGAGGTCACCGGCAAGCCGGCCGGCGACGACCTGCGCGAGGGCAAGCGGACGGTGCTGATGGCGCTGGCCGGCGAGCGTGCCGACGCCGAGCAGCAGCGGGTCCTCGACCGGCTGTTCGGCCGCGACCGTCTCGACGACCACGGCGTGCAGCAGCTGCGCGACGCGATCAGCGCCAGCGGTGCGCTGGCCGCCGTCGAGGAGCTGATCGACGAGCTCACCTCCGCGGCCACGACCGCGCTGGACCACTCCCCCGTCACCGACGAGGACGTGCTGGCGGCCCTGCGCGACCTGGCCGCGGCGGCCACCAGGCGCGACTGGTAGCGCGCCCCGGCCACGTGCCGGGGCTCAGTGCTGGACGTGCCCGTGCGGGTCCAGCTCCGGCAGCCCGAGCGCCGGGCCGTCGCCACGAAGCAGCACGACGAACGCGCCTCCCTCGGTACGGTCGCATCGGCGCCCCAGGACGTCGACCGCCGCCTTGAACTGCCCCAGCGACCCGCGGGCGAAGGGGCTCCAGCCCTCCCACAGCGTCACCGTGCCGTGCTCGTGACGTACGTCGGCCAGCGCCTCGTCCAGCGCGGCGAACGTGTAGCGGAAGGAGTCGGGCAGGCCGAACGTGGTGTGCACCTCCTGCAGAAACCCCATCCCGTCCTCGACGCGCACCGTGTCGAGGTAGACGAAGCCCCAGCCGGCGTGCTCGACCGCGTGCGCCACGTCGGCGGTGCGGGCGTGCGAGTCCCACCGGTACACGCCGGCGGGACGGCGCCCGGCCAGCACTCCGGCGAGCCCGCTCATCAGAACGCCAGCGCCTGCGCCCGGCGGCGCACCTCGGTGCCCCGGTTCTCCCGCAGCGCGTCGATGGGCCGTCCCGGCAGGGACTCGTCGGCGGTGAACAGCCACCGGACCGACTCCTCCTCGTCGTACCCGGCGTCCGCCAGCAGTGTGAGCGTCCCGGAGAGCCCCTTGATGACCGCCGTACCGGTCAGCATCTCGGCCGGCACCTGCGGCTCGCGGGTCTCGGAGTGGCGCAGGGCGACGAGCTGGTGGTCGCGCACCATCTGCCGGACCTTGTTGGGGCTGACGCCGAGGCGGTCTGCGACGTCGCGGAGGCTGAGCCAGCCGGTGACGAGCTGGTCGACGGTCGTGTCGGTCACGATGCCAGCCTGCCAGAGGGCGCCAGCGGCGGTCGGCGACGGCTCCCGCACTTCGTCGTTCCATGCCAGCATGGGTGGGTGGGCGAGGACAGCGGCTGGGAGCACGACGACCCGGAGTACCAGCTGGCCAGGATCTCCGGCGTCGTCGTCAGCATGACGCGAGCCTGGCGAGGATGCTCCGTGGAGGCGATCGAGCCCGAGCTGCGCCGGCGGCTTGCCGTGCTCGGCCACGACTGGCCGCCCGAGCTGCTGGAGCACCTGGCCCAGCAGATCCGTGACCCGCACTGGCCGTGGAAGCACCCGTTGCAGGCCTGGGATCTGAGCCGTCGC
Organism: uncultured Propionibacteriales bacterium; assembly: GCA_965653225.1. Taxonomy (GTDB): domain Bacteria; phylum Actinomycetota; class Actinomycetes; order Propionibacteriales; family Nocardioidaceae; genus JALZDI01. The sequence continues at coordinate 6,942 of CBFGZI010000082.1, forward strand.
TTCAACGCCGCCGCCCGCGCACACCCCACCGGCCGTAGGCCGAGCCGACCACCCGCCGTGTAACCGGGGCAGCACGCGGGACGGCAACGACGCTGACGCGGCTCGGTCAGCGGTGTCATCGCGCCCGCCGACGTGATCGGCCCGACCGACCAGGGGCTGGGTGCCGGTCACTTCAACGAGCTGGTCAAGGCGATCAACATCGGGGCGGCGTACGTAACGTGCACACCAACCGGTTCCCGCCTGGCGAGATCCGCGGCATGATCCGCTGACCCGACGCTGACGCACCTGCACTCGCACACCTGCTCTGACCTCCTCGGCACACCTGAGGGTCGCGCCGACAACGACGGCTAACGTGGACTGCCCAGGCGCAGCACGCACGTGCCCGCACAGGCAGGCCGAGGAGGACAGATGCAGTCCATCGTGGTGGAGAAGACCGGAGGACCCGAGGTCCTGACGCTGCAGGAGCAGCCCGACCGTGATCCCGGCCCGGGTGAGCTCGCAGTCGACGTGGCCGCGTCCGGCGTCAACTTCATCGACATCTACCAGCGCTCGGGTCAGTACCCGATGGACCTTCCGTTCGTCGCCGGCTCCGAGGGCGCGGGAGTCGTGCGTGCGGTCGGCGACGGCGTCAGCGATGTGGCTGTCGGCGACCACGTCGCCTGGGCCGGCGTACCCGGCGCCGGCTACACCAGCCGTGCCATCGTCCCCGCCGGGCGCGCCGTGCCCGTACCCGACGGCCTCGACGACGAGAGCGCGGCGGCGCTGATGCTGCAGGGCATGACCGCGCACTACCTGTGCGAGACGACCTACCCGGTGCAGAAGGGCGACGACGTGCTGGTCTACGCCGCCGCCGGCGGGGTCGGCCTGCTGCTCACGCAGATGGTGACGCGCAAGGGCGGACGGGTGATCGCCACGACCTCCAGTGACGAGAAGGCGAAGCTCGCCCGCGGCGCCGGAGCGGCCGAGGTGATCGACTACACCAAGAGCGACATCGCGCAGGAGGTGCGCCGGCTGACCGGCGGCGACGGGGTCGCGGTGGTGTACGACGGCGTGGGTCGCGACACGTTCGACGCGAGCCTCGACAGCCTGCGCCGCCGCGGGATGCTCGTGCTGTTCGGCGGGTCGAGCGGGCCCGTACCGCCGGTGGACCCGCAGACGCTCAACACCAAGGGCTCGCTGTTCCTGACCCGTCCGACCATGGTCGACTACATCGCCACCCGCGAGGAGCTGCTGTGGCGTGCGTCGGACGTGCTCGGTGCCGCCGCGCGCGGTGAGCTCACCGTGCGGATCGGCGGCCGCTACCCGCTCGCCGACGCCGCCCAGGCCCACGAGGACCTCGCGGGACGCCGCACCACCGGCAAGCTGCTGCTCATCCCGGGCTGACTCCGCGGGCTGACTCAGGCGCGAGTCCCGGAGTACGACAGCCTCCGTAGCAGCCTGCCGCGCCGCAGAAGCTCGGCATAGCGGGCCGCACCCGGCACGCGTAACCTCCCCGCCAAGGGGGCACGCCCAGGAGGCTGCCATGCCCTCGACTCCCCGACTTCGCGCCGCGCTGCTGCCCGTGGTGGTCGTGCTGGGTGCGTTCGCGGTCGCTTGCGCCGGCGCCCAGGCGCCGGCGAAGACCAGCGACCCGCAGACGTCGGCCAGTCCGACCACGCGCGCCGACACCGCACAGCGCCCAGGTGGGCGCAGCCAGGCGCCGAAGACGATCGCGCTTCCGGACGGGCTGCGACCCGAAGGCATCACCAGCGACGGCCAGTCCACCTTCTACGTGGGCTCTCTGGCCGACGGCCGCATCGTCACCGGCAACCTGAGCACGGGCAAGACCCGCGTGCTGGTGCCCGGTGTCGACGGCAGGATCGCGGTGGGCACACTGCTCGACACTCGCCACGACCGCATCTGGGTGGCCGGCGGCGACACCGGCGCGGTCACGGCGTACGACGCCGGGTCGGGGCGGCAGCTCGGCCGCTGGGTGACCCCCGGGTCGTCGTTCCTGAACGACCTGACGATCACCCGCGACGCGGTCTATGTCACCGACACCGGCCGGGCACGGCTGGTCGTGGTCCCGCTCGGACCAGGTGGGAAGCTGCCGGCCGCCGACGGCGCCACCACCCTGCCGCTGAGCGGCGCCATGCCGTTCAGCCCGAGCGGCTCCAACGCCAACGGCATCCGTGCCCTCGACGACAACACCCTGCTGGTGGTGCACAGCGACACCGGCGGGCTGTTCCTGGTCGACCCCGCCACCGGGAACACGCGCCAGGTGCAGGTCACCGGCGGCAGGCTCACCGGGGGCGACGGACTCGAGCTCGGCGGCGGGCACCTGTTCGTGGTACGCGGCACCGACGACGAGAGCATCACGGTCCTGCGGCTCGACCAGGGCAGCGCGACGGCGCAGGTGGAGCAGGTGCTGCGCGACCCCGCGTTCGACGTGCCCTCCACCGCCACGTTCGCCGGCGGCAGCCTGTGGGTGGTGAACGCGCGGTTCAACACCACGCCGACCCCGACCACGCCGTACAGCCTCACCCGCGTCGACGTGCGCTGACCTCGGCGTACGACCGGGCTGACGCCGGCCGTCACGACAACGGTCACGACAGCAGCGGGAGCCGGGCGGCGTCCTGGCCCAGCGCGGTCTCCTCGTCGGCGGTGAGCGGGCGCCGCCCGGTGCCGCTCAGCGCGTACGTCCTGTCGTCCCAGCCCACCGGCACAGGGTGACCCAGCAGCCCGTCCAGGGTCTGCCGTACCAGTGCCAGCGGGAGCCCGCCGGGCCCGGCACGGTCGAGGTCGGTGACCAGGTCGAGGTGGTGCAGGGCCGCCTCGACCGCGAGCGTGGCGACCAGATCTCCGGCCAGCAGGGTGTGCCCCTGGGTGGGCACGCAGGCGCGCGGGTCGGTGCGCTCGGCCAGGAAGACCACGGCCCGGCTGGTCTCGACGTAGGCGGTCACCAGCGGGCGCAGGCCGTACGCGCTGGCGATCGTGCGGGTGCCGCGGACGTTGCGGTACTCCGCGTCGTCCCCGCTCGGCGCGTCGACCCAGTAGGTGACCGCGTCGCGGTCCGGGGGCCCGTCGGCGGGCGTGGCCAGCGCCACCAGTCCCCGCTGGGCGTCGGACAGCAGGTGCAGCACCAGGTCGCGTACGACCCAGCCTCGGCAGCCCGTCGACAGCCAGGAGTCCTCCTCGCTGAGGGAGGCGGCCAGGACGGCCAGATCGTCGTAGGCGACCCGCAGCGCCGCCAGAGAATCCTGCACGGAACCGCACCCTAACCGGCGACCCGCCCTGACCTGCGGTGATCCGCCTCACGCGCCTCGCGGCGCGGCTGGCAGGGTTGGCCCACGCGGTTGCCTACACTCGAACACCGCGTGGTGCGTGCGTCCGGGCGCGCGTCATGAGCCCAGCCGAGAGGACCATCGTGGACACGACCGCAGCGGACACCCTCGTGGGCGCCCTGCTCGACGGTCGCTACCGGGTGGGCCCCAGGATTGCCCGCGGCGGTATGGCCACTGTCTACGAGGCCACCGACACCCGTCTCGACCGCGTCGTCGCGCTCAAGGTGCTGCACAGCGGCTACGCCGACGACGAAGCGTTCGTGTCGCGGTTCATCCGCGAGGCCAGGTCCACGGCCCGGCTGGCGCACCCGCACGTGGTGAGCGTGTTCGACCAGGGCGAGGACGACGGCACGCTGTTCCTGGCGATGGAGTACGTCCCCGGCCGCACCCTGCGCGACGTGGTGCGTGACCAGGCTCCGCTGCCGCCCGCGCACGCGCTGGCGCTCCTCGAGCCGGTGCTGTCGGCGCTGGCCGCCGCGCACGACGCCGGGTTCGTGCACCGCGACGTCAAGCCGGAGAACGTCCTGATCACCGACGACGGCCGGGTGAAGGTGGCCGACTTCGGGCTGGTGCGGGCGGTCACCACCGCCACCAACACCGCGACCAGCGGCGTACTGATCGGCACCGTGTCCTACATCGCGCCCGAGCTGGTCACCGACGGCTCCGCCGACGCCCGGTCCGACGTCTACTCCGCCGGGGTGCTGCTGTACGAGCTCCTCACCGGCCGCAAGCCGCACCAGGGCGAGACGCCCATCCAGGTCGCGTACAAGCACGTGCACGAGGACGTCCCTCCGCCCTCCGCGCTGGTCGAGGGCCTGCCTGCCTACGTCGACGCGCTGGTGGCCCGGGCCACCGCTCGCCATCGCGACTCGCGTCCGGCTGACGCGAAGGTGTTCCTGCAGCAGATGCGCCGCGTACGCCACGCCCTCGACCACGGCGTCGTCGACGACCCCGAGCTCACCGAGGACCTCACCCCAAGCCGGCGCGAGCCCAGCGTCGAACCGACCGTCCCGGTCACGATGCGCAACGGGCACCGGCAGCAGCCGCCGCCCGGTGGGCCTGTCCGGCAGGAAGGGCACGAGGACACCTCCCCGCAGGAGGACCTCGACGAGGACGACGACACCTGGGCGCGACGCGCCGCGCGCAAGCGGAGGCTCGGGTGGATCGGGCTGGTCGTCGTGCTCCTGCTCGCCGCCGGCGCCGCCGCGAGCGGCTGGTACCTCAGTGTCGGCCGCTACACCACCGCGCCCGACCTGACCGGGCTCACGCTGTCCGAGGCCCGCCAGCGGGTCCGCCCGACGGACTTCGTGCTGCAGACCGACCCTGCGCAGTACTCCGAGACCGTCCCCGAGGGCGACATCATCTCCACCGACCCCGCGTCCGGCGACCGCATCCTGCGCACCGGCACGATCACCGCGGTGGTCTCGAAGGGCAAGGAGCGCTACTCGATGCCGCCGGTGGTGGGCATGTCGGAGGCCGAGGCGCGCGACGCGCTGCTGAAGCACCTGGCCGTCGGAAAGGTGCGCCACGCCTACAGCGACCGGGTCGACGAGGGTCTGGTCATCGGCGCGTCCCAGGAGGCAGGCGCCCGGCTGCGTCCCGACACCGAGGTCGACCTGGTGGTGAGCAAGGGCCCCCGTCCCATTCACGTCCCCGACGTGGTCGGCTCCACGGCCAAGGACGCCCGGGCGCTGATCAAGGACAAGGGCCTGACCGTCAACGTCGCACGCCGGCACGACTCCGCGGACAAGGGCACGGTGATCAGCCAGGACCCCGAGAACGGCACGCTGTTCAAGGGCGACGAGATCGACCTGGTGGTGTCCAAGGGCCCGCCGCTGACCGCGGTGCCCAGCGTGTTCGGCCAGGACCAGAACAGCGCGATCGCGGTGCTGCAGGGGGCCGGCTTCCAGGTCGACGTCGAGCAGTCCGACAGCTACGTGGGCTTCAACCGGGTCGGCGCGCAGTCACCGGGCGCCAACGAGCTCGCGCCGGTGGGCTCGACGGTCACCATCTACCTGTACTGACGGCGGCGTCCAGGCGACGCCTGTCGGGGCTGACCACGAGCCATGTAACCGGGTGCCGTGGTTGCTTTCCACGGCGCATGACCCGAGGAGAGCAACCACCAGCCGTGGGGAGGCACCCCACTAGACCGCCGGGATGTACGTCGTCTGCACCCCGCTGATCGCCGGTCTGGTGCTCCGGCAGCGGATCGGACGCGCGGCGTGGGTCGCGGTCGCGTTGTCCACGGCCGGCCTCGCGGTGCTGTCGCTGCACGGGATCGTGGTCGGCTACGGCGAGGCCGTGACGCTGCTGTCGGCGGTCCTGTACGCCGTGCACATCGTGGGGCTGGGCGCATGGTCGAACCCACGGGACGCCTTCGGCCTCTCGGTGCTGCAGGTCGCGGTGATCGCGGCGGTCTGCGGCCTGTTCGCGGTGCCGGGCGGCGTCGTGCTGCCCCAGACCGGGGCGGACTGGCTGTCGGTGCTGTACATGGCGCTGCTGCCGGGAGCGTTCGCGCTGCTGGCGCAGACCTGGGCGCAGGCGCACATGCCACCGACCCGCGCCGCGATCATCATGACGATGGAGCCGGTGTTCGCCGCGTTCTTCGCGGTCCTGTTCGGCGGCGAGCAGCTCACCGGCCGGATGGCGGTCGGCGGTGCGCTCGTACTCGGCGCAATGCTGCTGGTGGAGCTGGCCCCGCGGCGCAAGATCGAGGGCGAGGTTCAGCATCTGTCGGTCTAGCTCCAGGCCGACAGCGCAGAGGTGCCCCGCCATGTGGCGGGGCACCTCTGCGTCTTGGCGCGGCTGGCGCGAGTCGCTGCGCGACTGAGGTCAGCCCACGGGGGTGAAGTCGCGGGCGGCGATGAACGTCGGACGCGGCGCCGGGGCCGCAAAGGGCTCGACGCAGGCGTTGTCCACGCTGTTGAACACGATGAAGACGTTCGAGCGCGGGAACGGCGTGATGTTGCCGTTGGACCCGTGCATGCAGTTGCAGTCGAACATGATGGCGCCGCCGGCATTGCCGTGGAGCACGTCGATGCCGTACCGGTCGGCGAGCTCCGCCAGAGTCGCCTCGTCCGGGGTGCCGGCACCCTGCATCACCAGCGACGACTTGTAGTTCTCGTCCGGTGTCTCCCCCACGCAGGACACGTAGGTCTTGTGCGAGCCGGGCATGATCATCAGCGGCCCGTTGTGGGAGTAGTTGTCGGTCAGCGAGATCGAGATCGAGACCGCACGCATGCCGGGCATGCCGTCCTCGGCGTGCCAGGTCTCGAAGTCGGAGTGCCAGAAGAAGTCGCCGCCGCCGAAACCGGGCTTGAAGTTCACCCGGCTCTGGTGCACGTACACGTCGCCGCCCAGGATCTGCCGGGCCCGGCCGACCACGCGCGGGTCACGCACGATGGAGTCGAACACCTCGCTGATCCGGTGCACCTCGAAGATCGAGCGCACCTCCTGCGACCGCGCCTCCACCACCGTGCGCTCGTCCGCGCGTACGGCTGGGTCTGCCGAAAGGCGGCTCAGCTCCGCACGGAGCCTCTCCACCTCGTCCTGGCTCAGGAGCTGGTCGACGGTCAGGTAGCCCCTCGCGTCGTGGCCTGCCAGCTCCTCTGCGTCGAGGGGGCCATCGCCAGGTTGCCCCCACACGACTGCGTCCTCTCGGGCGATCTCCGTCGGCTCCGCCGCGACCCGGGTCGGGTAGATGTCGGGAGTGCGTTCGAGAGTTGCGGTCATGCAGAAACCTCCTCGTTGGGTTCGTCCTTCAGGAGGGGGTAGACCCCGTGCTCGTCGTGCACCTCACGACCTGTCACCGGCGGGTTGAACACACAGGCCATCCGCAGATCGGTCTTGGCACGCACGGTGTGGTGCTCATGACCGTTCAGCAGATACATCGTCCCGTCGGTGATCTCGAAGGACTCGCCGGTCTCGTCGTTGACCAGCGTCCCTTCACCACCTACGCAGTAGACCGCCTCGATGTGGTTGGCGTACCAGAACTTCGACTCGGTCCCGGCGTAGATGACAGTGTCGTGGAAGGAGAAACCAACACCCTCGCGGGCCAGCACCAGCCGGCGGCTTCGCCAGTTGGGCGTCTCGATGTCACGCTCGGTGCCGTCGAGATCGGAAAGGTGCTTAACGATCACATTCGCTCCTGTCTTCCGTCGCCTGTCTGTCCAGCACTACCCAGTAGGTAGAGCTTCTGTCAGGATGTCCGTTTCCTGAGAACGTCCTCGGCCGCGTCGGCGAGGATGTCGAGCCCACGCTCGAGGTCGGCGGGGTCGATCGTCAACGCCGGCATCAGCTTGACGACCTCGCTCTCCGGTCCAGACGTCTCCACCAGCAGACCACGCTCGAAGGCGGCAGTTGCGATCTCCCCCGCCGTGTCGTAGTCGGGGTAGGCGATGCCCTGGAGCATGCCCCGGCCGCGGACCTCGGCCTCCTCGGACTTGTCGGCGATCTTGGTGAGGCCCTCACGCAGCGTGGTGGACTTCTCGATGGTCGCCTTGGCGAACACGTCGTCCTTCCAGAACAGCTCCATCGCGGCCTTGCCGGTCACGAACGAGGGGTTCTGGCCGCGGAACGTGCCGTTGTGCTCGCCCGGGACCCACTGGTCGAGCTCGGGGCGGAGCAGCGTGACCGCCAGCGGCAGCCCGAAGCCCGACAGCGACTTGGAGAGACACACGATGTCGGGGGTGATGCCGGCCTCCTCGAAGGAGAAGAACGGCCCGGTGCGACCGCAGCCGGCCTGCACGTCGTCGACGATCAGCAGGATGTCGTGGCGCTTGCACAGGTCGGCCAGCTCGCGCAGCCAGGAGGCACGCGCGGCGTTGAGACCGCCCTCGCCCTGCACGGTCTCGACGATCACGGCGGCTGGGTGCTCTATGCCGCTGCCGCTGTCGTTGAGCACGCGCTCCAGCCAGAGGAAGTCCTCGGTCTCGCCGGAGAAGTAGTCGTCGTACGGCACCGGGGTCGCGTGGTACAGCGGGATGCCCGCCCCGCCACGTTTCATCGAGTTGCCGGTGACGGCCAGTGAGCCAAGCGTCATGCCGTGGAAGGCGTTGGTGAAGCTCAGCACGTGCTCGCGGTTGGTCACCTTGCGGGCCAGCTTGAGCGCCGACTCCACCGAGTTGGTGCCGGTCGGCCCCGGGAACATCACCTTGTAGTCGAGGTCGCGCGGCTGCAGGACCACGTCACGGAAGGTCTCGAGGAACTCCCGTTTGGCCACCGAGTACATGTCCAGCGAGTGGACCACGCGGCCGCTCGTGAGGTACTCGATCAGCGGCTCGAGCAGGTCGGGGTGGTTGTGGCCGTAGTTCAGGGCGCCGGCGCCGGCAAAGAAGTCGAGATACTCCCGGCCATCCTCGTCGTACATGTGGCTGCCCTGGGCGCGGTCGAAAACCGTCGGCCAGTTACGGCAGTAGCTTCGTACCTCGGATTCCAGGGATTCGAAGACGTCTACCACGGTCGTATCTCTTCCTCTGTGGGTCTCGATTTCATCGACTCGGCGCCGCGGTGCGCGACGCCGCTTTTGACCGGCCGTCTGCGGCCGGCGAGCTCTGCGGCTGAGCTGTCATCGCTTCGGGCTGGTCACCACGGGCCGATGCGAAAGAGCACTTCGGCGTCGTGGCCGTCCGGGAACAGCTCAGGGGTGAAGACCGGTTCACGCTCGACGTGCGCCCCGCGACCCTGGGCGAACGACTCGAACAGCGCGATCGATGCCTCGTTGTCGGGCGTGATGGTCGTCTCCATTCGACGGATCGAACGGTCCGCGAGGCTGTCGACCAGTGCATCGAGCATCATGCGGGCCAGGCGGCGCCCGCGGTGCTCAGCGTCGACAGCAACCTGCCAGACCATCAGCACGTCCGGCTGGTCAGGGCGTATATACCCCGTGACGAAACCGCCAACCTCGCCGTCCACCGTCGCCACGACCGACGTCCGCGCGAAGTCACGGCACCACATCAGGTAGGTGTACGACGAGTTCAGGTCGAGGACCTGGGTGTCACGCGCGATGCGCCAGAGAGTCGCACCGTCCTCGACCCGCGGTACACGGAAGCCCACCCGTGCATCCCCCGGTTTCTCGGGATCCGCGGGTGCGGGGGAACTCGTCGTATGGCCGGGCATGTCCACCCAACATAACGAACCGCCCGCAGATGGCAACCGCCGGGCGAAGGTGCGTCGCGCCGCCGGCCGGCCAAACCCGCAGGTCAGACGCCCCGGAGCGGTGTCAGGGCACGCTCAGCGTTGAATCGGTCACAGTTGCGTATCGCTTGGCCAACAACATCGCCGACACGACGGACATTTCTTCCGCCCGGGGGACCCCGCGCGTACTGTCAGACAACCCTCAGCACGGACCTCGGCCGTGCCGTTCACCAGCACTGCGGGAGCGCCCATGGTCGTGGTGATGAAGCCCGACGCCACCGCCGCCGACATCGACGCGGTGGTCCGGCGTGTCGAGAGTGCCGGTGGCTCGGCGTTCGTCAGCCGCGGCGTGGTGCGCACCATCATCGGGCTTGTCGGCGACGTCGACCGCTTCCGCGAGCTCAACCTGCGCAGCCTGAGCGGGGTCGCCGACGTGCACCGGATCTCCGACCCCTACAAGCTGGTCAGCCGGCAGCACCATCCGAACCGGTCGACGATCTACGTCGGCGACGACCGGGTGCCGATCGGCCCCGGCACGCTGACCCTCATCGCGGGCCCGTGCGCGGTCGAGGACGAGCGGCAGACCCTCGAGGCCGCGCAGATGGCCAAGGCCGCGGGCGCGGCGCTGCTGCGGGGTGGTGTGTTCCAGCCGCGCACCTCGCCCTACGCCTTCCAGGGCCTGGGCGTCGACGGGCTGAAGATCCTCGCCGAGGTGCGAGAGTCGGTCGGACTGCCGGTGGTCACCGAGGTCGTCGACGCGGCCGACGTCGACGTGGTGGGCGAGTACGCCGACATGCTGCAGGTCGGCACCCGCAACATGGCCAACTTCGCGCTGCTTGAGGCGGTCGGGCAGGCGGGCAAGCCGGTGCTGCTCAAGCGGGGCATGCAGTCCACGGTCGAGGAGTGGCTGATGGCGGCCGAGTACATCGCCCAGCGCGGCAACCTCGACGTCGTGCTGTGCGAACGCGGCATCCGCACGTTCGAGACCGCCACCCGCAACACCCTCGACATCTCCGCGGTCCCGGTGGCCCAGGCGGCGTCGCACCTCCCGGTGGTGGTCGACCCCTCGCACGCCTCCGGCCTGCGCGAGCTGGTGGTGCCGCTGGCACGGGCGGCAATCGCGGTCGGCGCCGACGGCGTGCTGGTCGACGTGCACCCGCGTCCGGAGGAGGCGCTCTGCGACGGGCAGCAGGCACTCGCCGGCGCCGAGCTGCGCAGCCTGGCCTCGGCCGTACGCCAGCTTCCCCGGCTGGTCGGGCGCACGCCGGTGGTGCCCGCGCGCTGACCTGCCC
>CBFGZI010000083.1:0-17668 GCA_965653225.1 uncultured Propionibacteriales bacterium
GCCGCGCGGGTGGCGTCGTCGTCACTGACGTCGAGGTGGGTGACCAGGCGCACCGCGCGCGGACCAACGGCGCCGGCCAGCACTCCGGCGCCGCGCAGCCGCTCCACCAGCGCACCGGCCTCGTCGCACTCCACGACGACCATGTTGGTCGCGACCGACTCGGGGTCGATGCCGGCCGCCTCGGCCAGGAGCCGGGCGTGGCGGTGGTCGTCGGCAAGCCGCTCGACGTGGTGGTCGAGCGCGTACAGCCCGCCGGCAGCGAGCATGCCCGCCTGCCGCCAGCCGCCGCCGAGCCGCTTGCGCCACTCCCGGGCTCCGGCGACGGTGTCCTTGCTCCCGATGAGCATCGACCCCACCGGGGCGCCCAGGCCCTTGGACAGGCTGACCATCAGCACGTCGGCGATGGCGCCGTAGTCGGCCAGCGGGGTGCCGGTGGCGACGTGGGCGTTCCACACCCGGGCGCCGTCGAGGTGTACGGCGAGCCCGGCGCGGTCGGCCAGCGCGCGGACCGCCCGCAGGTCGTCGATCGGGAGCACCAGCCCGCCGCTGAAGTTGTGCGTGTTCTCCACCGACAGGGCGGCGGTGCGGACCATGAACGGGCCCATGTCGGGCGCGACCATCGACTCGATCGCGGCGAGGTCGATGCCGGGCCCGGTCCAGGTGCGCATCGTCGTGCCGCTGAGCGCGGCGTGGGCCCCGAGCTCGGCGCGCGCGATGTGCGCCTGCGCCTCGCACAGCACCTCGGTGCCCACCGGCACCACCGACCGCACCGCGAGCAGGTTGGCCATCGACCCGGTGACGGTGAACAGCGCCGCCTCGTGACCGAACATCTGCGCGACCCGTTCCTCGAGCCGCGCGACCGTGGGGTCCTCGCCGTAGACGTCGTCGCCGACGTCGGCGGCGGCCATCGCCGCGCGCATGGACTAGGTGGGCTTGGTCACGGTGTCGCTGCGCAGGTCGATCATCCGGTCACCCTAGCCGCACCCGCGCACGGGGCGTCCGAGCCGCGGGCCGGGCTCAGGGATGCCACTGAGATGGCCCGGATCTTGGGTTCCCGGGCGTGTGTTCCGGCGCCGGACCGCCCATGCTGGAGGTGTCGTCAGCAGAAGGGAACGACTCGATGTCCACCGCGTTGGTCCGTCCAAACAACCGGGTGATCGCCGGCGTCTGCTCCGGGCTCGCGCGCCGGTTCGGGATGTCTCCGAACACCGTGCGGTTCCTGTTCGTGATCAGCTGCCTGCTTCCGGGGCCGCAGTTCCTGATCTACATCGCCCTGTGGATCATCATGCCGTCGGAGTGAGCCGGCTGGTCGGCTCCGCGGGCGCCGCTCCGCAGGCCACGTAACCGGGCGTGATGGACGCTTCCCTCGGCGTGTGAACCCAGGGAAGCGACCACCCGCCATGGCACCGAGTGTTGTGGGCGGGGCCGCAACGGCCGGTCAGGTCCGCGAGCCGAGCATCTCCGCGACCTCGAAGGCCAGGTCGAGCGACTGCACCCGGTTGAGCCGCGGGTCGCACACGGTCTCGTAGCGGTGCACCAGGTCGGCCTCGGCCAGCGCCTCCCCGCCGCCGACGCACTCGGTCACGTCGTCGCCGGTGTACTCCACGTGCAGCCCGCCCGGCCACGTACCGAGGGCGCGGTGCACCTCGAAGAAGCCGCGCACCTCGTCGATCACGTCGTCGAAGCGCCGGGTCTTGAAGCCGGTGGAGGTCTCCCAGGTGTTGCCGTGCATGGGGTCGCACACCCACGCGGCGTCGATGCCCTGAGCGGTGACCTTCTCGATCAGGTTCGGCAGCACGTCGCGCACCTTGCCGGCGCCCATGCGGGTGATGAACGTCAGCCGCCCGGGCTCGCGCTGCGGGTCGAGCCGCTCGGCCAGCTCGATCGCCTGCTCCGGCGTGGTCGTCGGCCCGAGCTTGACGCCGATCGGGTTGCGCACCTTCGACAGCATCTCCACGTGCGCGCCGTCGAGCTGGCGGGTGCGCTCGCCGATCCACAGGAAGTGCCCGGAGGTGTTGTACGGCGTGCCCGTGCGCGAGTCGATACGGGTCATCGCGTGCTCGTACTCGAGGATCAGCGCCTCGTGGCTGGAGTGGAAGTCGACGGTGTGGAACTCCGCCGGGTCGGCGCCGCAGGCGACCATGAACGCCAGCGCGCGGTCGATCTCGGCGGCCAGCGCCTCGTAGCGCTGCCCCACCGGGCTGTTGCGCACGAAGTCTGTGTTCCAGGCGTGCATCTGGTGCAGGTCGGCGTAGCCTCCGGTCACGAACGCCCGGCACAGGTTGAGCGTCGCGGCCGACGCGCCGTAGACACGCAGCAGCCGGCGCGGGTCGGGGGTGCGCTCCTCCGGGGTGAACGCGAACCCGTTGACGGCGTCGCCCCGGTAGGCCGGCAGCTCGACACCCTCGCGCGCCTCGATGTCGTTGGACCGCGGCTTGGCGTACTGCCCGGCGATCCGCCCGACCTTCACCACCGGCACGGACGCGGCGTAGGTCAGGATCACCGCCTGCTGCAGGAGCACGCGCAGCTTGTTGCGGACGTTGTCGGCGGTGGCCCCGGCGAGCGTCTCCGCGCAGTCGCCGCCCTGGAGCAGAAACGCCTTGCCCCGCGCGACCGCGGCGAGCTGGGCCTTGAGCTCGTCACACTCCCCCGCGAACACCAGCGGCGGCATCGAGCGGAGCTGGGCGACGGTGTCGTCGAGGAGGGCGCGGTCGGGCCAGTTCGGCTGCTGCGCCGCCGGCAGACCCCGCAGCGTGTCCAGGTCGGGGAAGGTCACCGGACCAGCGTACGGCGCGGGCTCGATGGGCTCCCAGGTGCCAACGGCGTCTGTTACCGCGCTCATGTCGTGCTCGCCTCCGTCGTCCGTGTCATGCATCGGCCATCAAAAAAGCCCCGGCGAGAGCCGGGGCTGCAGTGTTCGGTGCGGCGACGCGTCAGTCCGCCGACCCAGGAGCCCCGGGACGGTAGTAGGTAAAGACGCGCCAGCTCGCCACACGTCGAGGGTAGCCCAGAACCTGCCGCGCCGCGCCCCCAGTGCCCACCTGGTGAGCATGGGGGGTCGTGTGCGGTCGAGATCCGGCGTGACCTTTGCCCACGCACGGCGTTTTTACGTCGTACAGACGCGGTTCACAGACCCTCCGGCTGGCGCTGCCCGCGCGCGCCGCGCCAGCCGGAGCTCCAACCAGCCGGCGGTCCAGCCAGTTCGGGGTCCGAGCAAGCCGAGGGGGGTCAGTCCGCGTCCTTCTCGGCCGCGGTGCTGCCCTGCGGCGTGAGCACGTTCAGCGCGTTGCGTGCGACGGAGAACTCCTGCGGCGTCGAGGCGACCACCTCGCCGTCGACGTTGATCTGCTCGCTCGGTGTCGTCTGCAGCACCAGCCGCTTGGTCTCCACGTGCACCACGTTGGGGTGCTGCACGAACGAGCCGCTCTTGAACAGCCGCGCGATCTTCACGTGGTCGCGCATCCGCCCCTGCTTGATCGCGTATACGTCGAGGGTGTGGTCGTCGATGCCCGCCTCGGGGGCGACCACGGCCCCGCCGCCGTAGTAGCGGCCGTTGCCGACCGCGACCTGCAGCAGGTCGTCGACCTCCAGCGTCTCGTTGTCGCCGTCGGGGAACTCCAGCCGCGCGCTGAACGGCTGGTGCTGCCGGAACGCCCGCATGGTGGCCACCGGGTAGGCCAGCGGGCCCAGCCGCGACTTCAGCTGCGAGGACAGGGCACGCGTCACCTTCACCGCCAGGCCGGCCGACGCGACGTTGACGAAGTAGTTGTCCCCCACCAGGCCCAGGTCGACGTCGACGACCTTGCCGCGCGCGATCGTCTCGCAGGCCTCGTCGAGGTCGAACGGGATCTGCAGGGTGCGGGCGAAGTCGTTCGCGGTGCCCAGCGGCAGTACGCCGAGCACGACGGAGCGGGACGCGAGCTCGTCGACGGCGGAGCTGATGGTGCCGTCACCGCCGCCGACCACGACGAGGTCGCAGCCGCTCTCGACGGCCTCGTGGACGGTCTCGGGCAGCCGGGCCGGGTTCTTGAGCGGGAAAGCGTTCTCCAGCGGGACACCGAGCTCGGTCAGCCGGCTGCGTGCGGAGTCGTACGCGTGCGCACCCGTGCGTGACCCGGTGTTGACGATCAGAGCGGCTTTCTCGAATGCAGGGGGACTCATCGCGCCACCGTACGGGCTCCGCCTGAGAGGCGTATGAGAGCCGAGCGCCGCTCAGCCGAAGAACACCTCGGCCTCGGCGTACAGCTCGGGCTTGACCAGCTTCAGCTCGCCGGTGCCCTCGATCAGCGGCACCCGCACGATGTCGGTGCCGCGCAGCGCCATCATCGTGCCGAAGTCGCCGTCGTTCACGGCAGCGGCGGCGTGCAGGCCGAACCGGGTCGCGAGCCAGCGGTCGAACGCCGTCGGTGTCCCGCCGCGCTGGATGTGCCCGAGGACGACCGCGCGCGACTCCTTGCCGGTGCGCTCCTCGATCTCCCTGGCCAGCCGGTCGCCGATGCCACCGAGGCGGACGTGCCCGAACGCGTCCTTCTCCCCGGTGGCCAGGCTCATCGTGCCCTCCATCGGCGTCGCGCCCTCGGCGACGACCACGATCGGGGAGTAGTTGGTGCGGAACCGGCTCTCGACGTGCTCGCACACCTCCTCGATGTCGAACGGCTTCTCGGGGATCAGCACGATGTTGGCGCCGCCGGCGAGGCCGGAGTGCAGCGCGATCCAGCCGGCGTGGCGGCCCATGACCTCCACGATCACCGCACGGTGGTGGGACTCGGCGGTGGTGTGCAGCCGGTCGATGGCCTCCATCGCGATGTTGACCGCGGTGTCGAAGCCGAAGGTGAAGTCGGTGGCGTTGAGGTCGTTGTCGATGGTCTTGGGGACACCGACGACGTTGACGCCCAGGTCGGCGAGCTTCGTGGCGACGCCCAGCGTGTCCTCGCCGCCGATCGCGACCAGCGCGTCGACGCGGTTGGTCTTGAGGTTCTCGTGGATCTTCTCCACGCCGCCGTCGACCTTGAACGGGTTGGTGCGCGAGGATCCGAGGATCGTGCCTCCGCGCGGCAGGATGCCGCGGACCTGGGGTACGCCGAGCTCGACGGTCTCGTTCTCCAGCGGCCCGCGCCAGCCGTCGCGGAACCCGACGAAGTCGAAGTCGTACTCCTTGCTCCCCCTGCGCACGATCGCCCGGATCACGGCGTTCAGACCGGGGCAGTCACCGCCACCGGTCAGCACTCCCACTCTCATCCGGCGTCCCTCTCTCGTTCGGCTGGACCCGTCTCGTCGTCTTCACCCTAACGAGGCCGGCGCGCTGCCGGTGCCCGGCTCGGCCCGGTGACACCCCACGTCGAGTGGCGCGTTCGTAGGGTCCGCGTCCCGTTTGTCCAGCCGCAGCGCGCCACTCGAGCGAGGGTGCGCTACGGAACGCGCCACTCGATGCCGGGTGCGGGCGTAGCGTGTGCGGCCATGACGTTCTCGATCGTGGCCCGCTCGGCCGACGGGGAGTCCTGGGGCGTCGCCGTCGCCTCGAAGTTCCTCGCCGTCGGCAGCGCCGTCCCGGCCGCCCGTTGCGGGGTCGGCGCCGTCGCCACCCAGTCGTACGCCAACACGTCGTACAAGCCGCGCGGCCTCGACCTGCTGGCCTCCGGCGCGAGCGCGCAGGAGGTGGTCGACCGGCTGCTCGCCGACGACGACGGCCGCGAACAGCGCCAGGTCGGCGTAGTGGACGGCGAGGGTACGGCCGCCACCTACACCGGGTCGGCCTGCCACGACTGGGCCGGCGGGGTGACCGAGGACGGCGCGGCGATGCAGGGCAACATCCTCGTCGGACCCGACGTGGTCTCGGCGATGCAGGCGTCGTGGCAGCACTCGTCCGGCGCATCCGACCAGGTCTCGCACCGCGGACTGGCGCACCGGCTGCTGGACGCGCTCGTGGCCGGCGACCGGGCGGGAGGCGACCGGCGTGGACGCCAGTCCGCCGCGCTGCTGGTGGTGCGCGCCGGGGCCGGCTACAGCGGGTTCGACGACGTCGCGGTGGACCTGCGGGTCGACGACCATCCCTCGCCGTGCGCGGAGCTGGCGCGCCTGCTCGCCCTGCACGAGCTCTACAACGTGCCGCCCGACCCGTCGCAGCTGCTGCCGATGACCGACGAGCTGCGCGCCGAGGTCGACGCCGCAGCACGCGCGCTGGGCCACGACGACTTCGACGAGTGGGTGGGGTGCGAGAACTTCGAGAACCGCGCGTGGCCGGACAAGGTCGACCCGCAGGTGCTGCAGATCCTGCGCGACCAGGCCGGCGCGGTCAGGAGGCCTTGAGCTCCGGCGGGCGGCTCTGCGAGTCGCCGGACTTGGCGGCCCGCTTGGCCTCCTCCTTGGCGCGGGTGGCGTACATGTCGACGTACTCCTGACCCGACAGCCGCATGATCTCGTACATGATCTCGTCGGTGATCGCGCGCAGCACGTAGCGGTCGGACTCGAGGCCCTCGTACCGGGAGAAGTCCAGCGGCTTGCCGAACCGCACGCCGGGTCGGGCGTAGCGGCCGAACACCTTGCCGGGCGGCGCGATGACGTTGGTGTTGATCACCGCGACCGGGATGACCGGCACGTGCGCCTCGAGCGCCATCCGCGCGAGCCCGGTCTTGCCACGGTAGAGGCGACCGTCGTGCGAGCGGGTGCCCTCGGGGTAGATGCCGAAGAGCCCGCCCTCGGCGAGGATGCGCATGCCGGTCTTGATCGCACCCTCGCTGGCCCGGCCGCCGGAACGGTCGATCGGCACCTGCCCGGAGCCGAGGAAGAACTTGCGCTGCAGCCAGCCCTTGATGCCGCGCCCGGTGAAGTACTCGGCCTTGGCCACGAAGGTCACCCGGCGCGGGATCGACAGCGGCATGAAGAGCCAGTCGGCGTACGACATGTGGTTGCTCGCGATGATGGCCGCGCCCTGCTCGGGTACGTGCTCGGTCCCCTCCGCCCACGGACGGAAGATCGTCTTCAGCACCGGCCCGATGGCCACGAACTTCAAGATCCAGTAGAACAACGCCCCGCCTCCCTACGACCTCTGGTCTGCGCGGAGTACCCACCCCATCATGTCCTATAGCGCCACGAGCGCCAGAGGACCACCACGTGATCCGCTCTCGACCGGCGTGCGCGGGCGTGCGACGATGCGATCAGCAGTCGCGCACACGCCCGATCGCTGCCCTGCCCGATCGTTGCGCCCGATGGAGGAGCCATGCCGGTTCAGCCGCATGCGGAGCCCTTCAGCGCCGACGGTGGCCGCGTGGGGGTTCTGCTCAGCCACGGGTTCACCGGGTCGCCGGCGTCGATGCGCCCCTGGGGCGAGTTCCTGGCCGGTCACGGCATGACCGTCCGGGTCCCGCGCCTGCCCGGCCACGGCACCACCTGGCAGGAGATGAACCGCACCGGATGGCGCGACTGGTACGCCGAGGTCGAGGCCGGCCTCGACGACCTGCTCGGCCGCTGCGACCACGTCGTCGTCGGCGGGCTGTCGATGGGCGGCTGCCTGGCGCTTCGCCTGGCCCAGCAACGCGGCCGCGACGTGACCTCGGTGATGCTGGTGAACCCGGCGGTGGCCAGCGAGAACAAGCAGCTGCGCGCGATCCCGGTGCTGAAGTGGCTGGTCCCCTCGCGACCTGGCATCGGCAACGACATCAAGAGACCAGACGCCGACGAGCACTGCTACTCACGGGTGCCGCTGAAGGCGCTGCACTCGATGATGCAGATGTGGGAGCAGACCTGCGAGGACCTGCCGAAGGTCACGCAGCCGCTGCTGCTGTTCCGCTCCGCCGAGGACCACGTGGTCGAGCCGCTGTCGGCCCGGCTGATCGCCCAGCGGGTGTCCTCGCGAGACCTCGACGAGCACGTGCTCGAGGACAGCTACCACGTCGCGACCCTCGACAACGACGCCCCGGCGATCTTCGACGAGTCGGTGAAGTTCATCAGCCGCACGACCGACGACATTGCGGGCCCCGCGAGCTCCGGGCAGACCTGATGCGCAGCAACGGCCTGACCGCCGCCGACTACGCCCCGCTCGCCGTGCTCGGGCGGTCGGTGGCCGCCGACGCGCTCCTGGCCCTGCGCGACGCGGGCGTGGCCGCGTACGCGGTGCACTCCGACATGGACGAGGACGGCCGGCCCGACCGGGCCACGCTGTTCGCCGACCGGACCGCGCTGGAGACGGCGCGCGCGGTCGTACGCGAGCTCGCGCCCGAGGCGGCGGTGCCGATGCCGGCCCCGCAGGTCGACGAGGTCGCCTGGCAGCAGATCGTGAGCGGGTTCTCGGCGACCGCCGCCGAGCCCACGCGGCTCGACCGCACCGACGACGGGTCGGACGAGGGGCCCGACGACCTGAGCCGCGAGATGCGGGAGCTGCGCGGCGACGAACCCCCATCGGCCGAGCCGCACCCGCTGGTTCGTGACGACGACGACCACTACGTCCCCGGGCCGCCGCCACCGCCGCCGCACCTCGACCTGGTCAGCCGGCTGGCGTGGGCCGGTGTGTTCGGCGGGCCGTTGCTGCTGCTGGCCGCGGCCCTGGTGTCGTGGACACCGCCGGGCTTCGTGGTGATGCTGTGCGTGCTCGGGTTCGTCGGCGGCATGACCACGCTGGTGGTGCGCATGAAGGACAGCCCTCCCACCGACGACGGTCCCGACGACGGCGCCGTGATCTGAGCCCTTCGCCTTGGCTAGGCTGCTCGCGGCTCAGCCACCGAGTGCCCCGGCGAGGGAGGAAGCGTTGCAGGTCAGCGAGACCGTGGAGATCTCCGGCCACCTGATGGACAGCGGGATCCTGTCACGGGTCCTCGACGACGTCCGTGAGTACGGCGGCGACTACATCATGGACCGGTTCACCGTCGGACACGACGCGCACGATCCTTCGCACGCGACCATCACCGTGGCCGCCGAGGACGACGAGGCGCTGCAGCGGATGCTGATGCGGCTGCAGACCCACGGGGTGAACCTCGTCGACCCCGGCGAGGCCGTCACCGCTGCGGCCGAGCTCGACGGCGTCTTCCCCGACGGCTTCTACTCCACCACCAACCTGGAGACCCGGGTGCGCGTCGGCGGACGCTGGGCGACGGTGGAGAACCCCGAGATGGACTGCGGCCTGGTGGTCCTGGGCGAGGGGCCGGACCTGCGGGTGCGCACCATCCCGATGTCCGACGTGCGGGCCGGGATGAGCATCGTGTGCGGCGCGACCGGGCTGCGGGTGACGCCGATCGCGGCCCGCGACTCGGGCGAGACGTTCGGCTTCATGGAGTCGGAGGTGTCCTCGGAGAAGCCGCAGGCGCTGCTGGTGCGCCAGGTGGCCGAGGGCATGCGACAGGCGAAGGCCGAGGGCAAGAAGGTGCTGTGGGTCGGCGGGCCGGGCGTGGTGCACACCGGCGCGGCCGCGGCCATGGTGGCGCTGGTCGAGGCGGGGTTCGTCGACGTGCTGTTCGCCGGCAACGCCCTGGCGACGCACGACATCGAGGCGGCGATGTACGGCACGTCGCTCGGGGTCGACCTGGCGCAGGGCCGGGGTGTCGAGCACGGGCACGAGCACCACATCCGGGCGCTGAACACGATCCGCAAGGCCGGGTCGATCAGGGCCGCTGTCGACCAGGGCGTGCTGACCGGCGGGATCATGCACGCGCTGGTGCGGAACGGCAAGGAGTTCGTGCTGGTCGGCTCGGTGCGCGACGACGGGCCGCTGCCCGACGTCTACACCGACGTGCTCGAGGGCCAGCGGGCGATGCGCGCCCACGTCGAGGGCGCCGGCTACTGCCTGATGGTCGCGACCATGCTGCACGCGGTGGCGACCGGCAACATCCTGCCGGCGTCGGTTCCGCTGGCGTGCGTGGACATCAACCCGGCGACGGTCACCAAGCTGGCCGACCGGGGCTCCTCGCAGGCGCGCGGCATCGTCACCGACGTCGGGCTGTTCCTCGAGCAGCTCGCGCTGCAGCTCGCGCCCGACTACCGCGGCGCGCGCTGAGCGCCCGCAGGGACGACACGACCCAAGCTCAGTGCCACGACAGCGTGACGGTCACCGGCAGGTGGTCGCTGGCCAGCCGGAGCAGCTCGGGCTGCAGCCCGGGGATCCGGTGGCGGCTGACATCGACGTCGCCGCGCACCAGGATCGCGTCGATCCGCTTGGCCGGGTGCTCTGCCGGATAGGTCTGGTGCTCGGCGTCGCCGTGGTCGGCGAACCCCGCCGCCCGCAGCGCGTCCCACGACGGTCCCTTCGGCGGCTCGTTGAGGTCACCGGCGACGACGACCGGACCGTGCAGCCGTTCGGCGGCCGCCAGCACCTGCTGCACCTGCGCCTCGCGCAGCTTCGGGTCCAGACCCAGGTGCACGCCGACGACACCGAAGCGGTGCGAGCCGGCCTGCAGCTGCGCCGACACCAGTCCGCGGATGGGCTGGAGCAGCGGCTGCCTGGTGCGCTCGACGTACGTCTCGGCGACGCCGATGTGGTGCTGCGCGCAGATCATGTTGCGCCCGGCGTTGCGGCCGCCAGCGACGTGCTGCATCCCCCACTGCCGGGCGAGCGACGGGCACTGCCAGCGCCACAGCAGGGGTGTCTGCGGGGTCTCGTTGACGACCATGACGTCGGGCTCGACGCTGTGCACGACCGACCGCAGCGCGACCTTGGCCTTGCCTCCCAGGATGTTGTAGGTCAGCAGCCGCACCGAGGTCATGTCGCGATGCTAGTGACCCGCGCTGCGCGATTTGGTCACTTTTCGAACAGTTGACCGCCCAGGCGCCCGGATGTCCGTCCCTGCGCGCGCAGCCCCTCGCGACGCGTGCGCATCCGGCTGCGTCGGCGGGACCGGCGGCTGCGCCGGGCGGCCGAGCGAGCGAGGTCGGCGGCGCCGATGAACCCGGCGTCCGGCCCCAGGTGCGCGGCCACGATCGGCGGCTCGGTGCGGAAGCCGCGCCCGGTCAGCGTGCGGCTGAACGACTCGCGAGCGGGCGCGAGCAGCAGCTCCCCCGCGGCCGACACGCCGCCGCCGACGATGATGCAGTCGGGGTCGAAGCCCGCGGTGAGCCCGGCCAGCCCGATGCCCAGCCAGCTGCCGACCTCGCGCATCAGCTCGGTCGCCGCCGGGTCGCCCTCGCGGGCCGCCTCGCTGACCAGCGGTCCGGTCAGTGCGCGCGCGTCGCCCTTGACGACGTCGCGCAGGTGGTGCGCGATCGGGGAGTCGGCCTGCACGAGCTCGCGCGCGTCGCGGACCAGCGCGTTGCCGCTGGCGTACTGCTCCCAGCAGCCGCGGTTGCCGCACGCGCAGCGGTGCCCGCCGGGGACGACCTGCATGTGGCCGAACTCGCCGGCCATGCCGTTGGCGCCCCGGAAGAGGCGCCCGTCCAGCAGCAGGGCGCCGCCGATGCCGGTGCCCAGGGTGATGCACAGGACGTTGCGGTAGCCGGCGGCGCCGCCGAAGCGCAGCTCGGCCCAGGCCGCGGCGTTGGCGTCGTTGTCGACCACGATCGGCAGCCGGATGCGACGCCACAAAGCGTCGCGCAGCGGCTCGTTGCGCCAGGCCAGGTGCGGCGAGAACAGCACGCTGGCGCGGGCGGCGTCCACGAACCCGGCCGCGCCGACGCCGACGGCGCCGACTGGGTGCCGTCCGGACAGGTCACCCACGGTCTCGACGATCGCGTCCTCGACCTCGCGCGGGCTCTTGGTCGGCGACTCGCGGCGTACCTTCTCCAGCACCTCGCCGTACGCGGTGACCACGCCGGCGAGCAGCTTGCTGCCGCCGATGTCGACGCCGACGGTCAGCGGCTCGCCTCGCCGGACGAGGGTCGCGCGTCGTGGCTGTTCGGGCACGCTGGCGAGCGTATCCGCCCGGCACCAGCGGTTCTTCGGCCTGCCTCGGCCCGCCGGTCCCCCACGCCGGCGGGACGAGGTCAGGCAGCCTGGGTGGCGCTGGCCTCGTTGACCGCGCGCACGATCGTGCGCACGTCGACGCCGGCGATGCCGGGGTGCACCGGAAGGGACAGCGTCTCGGCCGCGGCCCGCTCGGTGTGCGGCAGGTGGACGTTCTGGGCGTATGCCGCGTGCTGGTGCACCGGGGTGAGGTACGGACGCGCGGTGCCGATGCCGGCCTGCGCCAGATGCTCGGCGAGCTTCTCCGGCGCGTCGCTGCGGACGACGAACTGCTGGAACACGTGCCACGCGTGGTCCGGGACCAGCGGGATCTCGACCCCGCGGAGCCCGATGGTGAGCAGCGCGGCGTTCATGCGGCGGACCCGGTTGAAGCCGGGAAGGCGGTGCAGCTGCACGCGGCCGATCGCGGCGGCGACGTCGCTCATGCGGGCGTTGAGCCCGACGACCTCGCCGTCGTGGCACTTGGCCAGGCCCTGGTCGCGCAGCGCCCGGACCTTGTCGGCGGTGGCCTCGTCGGAGCAGACGACCATGCCGCCGTCGGTGGTGGTCATGTTCTTGGAGCGCGAGAAGCTGAACGCCGCGACGGTGCCGAAGGTGCCGATCTTGCGCTTGTTCGACGCGGCGCCGTGCGCCTGGCAGGCGTCCTCGACCAGCGCGATGCCGTGTCGGTCCGCGATCCGCGTGAACGCGTTCATGTCGGCGGGCTGTCCGAACAGGTGCACCGGCAGCACCGCGGCCGTACGCGGGGTGATCGCGTCCTCGGCGGCGTACGGGTCGAGGCAGTAGGTGTCGGGGTCGATGTCGGCGAACACCGGGGTGGCGCCGGCGGTGGCGACCGCGTTCACGGTGGCGACCGAGGTGAACGAGGGCACGACCACCTCGTCGCCGGGACCGATGCCGGCCGCCAGCAGGCCCAGGTGCAGGGCGCTGCTTCCCGAGCTCAGCGCGACACACTCGGAGGCTCCGAGGTAGGTGCCGAACTCGCGCTCGAAGGCGGTGACCTCTGCGCCCGGCTTCTGCGAGGTGTCTCGCAGGACGCGGTCGACCGCGTCCCTCTCGTCAGGTCCGATCTGTGGTTCGGTCACCAGCAACTCCTTGCCCATGGCCGTGGACGCTATTGAACTGTCAACCGCACGTCCGTCGAACTCGGCGAAATGACCCGTACGTGCTACGCGTCACAGCCCGTAGTCGAGGTCCGTCCACCCGCGCGTGCGGTCCCGGGATGGACCGGCCTGACCATGGCGGAACCGCGATCCGAAGGGGGCGTGGACGAGGCTCGATTCGGCTGCGACGGCTCGGGGTTCCTCGCCGCCCCGGCGCAGACGTGTCGCGGACGTGGCTAGCGCCGCGCCAGGTCGGCCGCCCCGATGAGCCCGGCCTTGTTGCCGAGCTGCGCGACCCGGATGTCGAGCATGGGCCGGTACCCGCGGCCGGTGAGCGACGCCTCGAAGGCCTCCTTGGCGGGTGCGAGCAGCATGTCGCCCGCCTCGGCCACGCCGCCGCCGACCGCCACGGTGGCCGGGTCGAGGACCGCGGCCAGGGCGGCGATGCCCTCCCCCAGCCAGGTGCCGATCTCGTTGATCTTCTCGCGGGCGTAGACGTCGCCCTCGCGGGCGGCCTGGGTGACCATCTGGCCGGTGATGTCGTCGATGTCGCCGCCGGCGAACTCGAGCAGCATGGCCGCGCGGGTCGAGCCGCGCCGGGCGTCCTTACGCACGGTCTTCATCAGCGCCGACCCGGAGGCGTACTGCTCCCAGCAGCCGCGTTGGCCGCATCCGCACTGCCGGCCGTCCGGCACCATCCGCAGGTGACCGATCTCGGCGGCGACGCCGTACGCGCCCCGGTACAGCGCGCCGTTCAGCACCACTCCCCCGCCGACGCCGGTGCCGACCGTGACGAGTACCAGGTCGTTGACGTCGTGGCCGGCCCCGAACTGGAACTCACCCCACGCGGCGGCGTTGGCGTCGTTCTCGATCACCACGGGCAGCTTGGTGCGCTTCTCCAGCTCCTCGCGCAGCGGCTCGTCGCGCCAGGCCAGGTTCGGCGCGATCAGCACGGTCGAGCGGGCCGCGTCGACGAAACCTGCCGCGCCGACACCCACGCCCTCCACGTCGTACCGCTCGCACAGGGCGGCCACGGCGTCGGCGATCGCGTCCTCGATCGCGTCGGTGTCCTTCGCCGGCGAGCTCCGGCGCGCCTCCTCGAGAATCTCCCCCGACTCGTCCACGACACCGGCGGCGATCTTGGTACCGCCGACGTCGACTCCGATGGTCAGTCCCATGGGCTCTCCTCCGGACCATCATCCGACTCGTCCGCAAGGTTGATCTTCTCAACCGGCGACCCGCGCCGGTCGCGCGAGCGGTGCGCGGCGTCGACCAGCCCCGAGAGCGCCTGCAGCATCGACCCCGCGGCCTGGCCGAGCTGGTCCAGCGACTCGGGGTTGACGCCGCGCACGAACGCGATCAGCTGACACAGCGGGCAGATGCGGCAGGCGGCCGAGCCGTCGGAGATGTAGGACGAGCCGAACTCGCTGGCGCTGCGGGAGTAGTCGGCCACGTGGTCGCGTGCCCAGCCCTGCAGCGCGGCCAGCAGCTTGGCCGCCTCCTCACCGACCGAGCCCACCGGCTCGTGCGACGAACCCGGACGGGAGAACCCGTGACCGTGCGCGTCGGGACCGAAGTCGTCGTTCACCGCACTCCTTCCTGCCGCGCCGTCACGGGTTCGGGCGCCTCCCGGAACCGCACCACCAGGGCTCCGTCCCGCAGTCCCGCCCCGCGCACCTCGCAGCGGCGAAGGGCCGCGGGCATGGCGAGCACGCGCCGGTACGACCCGACCGTGACTACCAGCTCGTCGCCGTGGCGGGCGAGGTCGACCTGGTCGCGGGCGGCGAAGGGCAGGTCCCACAGCAGCAGCACCTCGTCGCGGTCGTCGTCGCGCTCGATGCGTACGGGGCTCGCGCCCGACGGCGGCTCGAACGGGTCCTGGTCGCCGTACACCTCGGCCGCGAAGGCGGCCAGCTCGGCCACGCCCACCGGCTCGCAGGAGCGGTACGGCGAGTGCCAGATCGGCATCGGCGCGAACGACTGCCGCACCTCGTCGAGGATCGTCGACTGCGCGGCCACCCACTGGCGCCGCCACGCGTCCGCGCCCGCGGCCGGGAAGATGCGGTTGGCCATCACGCCGTCGACGCGGTAGCCGTACAGCGACAGTGTCGTCATCGACCGCCGCGCCTCGGCGACCACCACCGACTCGGGCGTGAGCACCAGGCGGACCGACGCGCGGTCGCCGGAGAGGATCTCGCGCACCTCGAGCAGGTCGGCGTGCAGCCTCTCGACCGCGTCGAACACCCGCTCGTGCGGCATCGGCACGCCCGTGGCGCGGGTCAGCACCGGCTTGAACGCGCGGATCAGCCGCCGTTCGGCGGGGAAGACCCGGTCCATGTACCAGGTGAGGGCCTCCGGCAGCGCCAGCAGCCGCAGCGTCTCCGCGGTCGGCGCGCAGTCGACGACGACCAGGTCCCAGTCGCCGGAGCGCACCTGGTCGCGTACCTCCAGCAGCGCCAGGATCTCCTCGGCCCCGGGCAGCACGGTGAGCTCCTCGGCCGCGATCGGGTCGACCCCGGCGGCGTCGAGGACGTCGAGCAGGTAGTCCTGGATCTCGCCCCAGGACACCTCGAACCTGTGCTGCGCGTCGACCTGCTGCACGAACAGGTTGTCGTCGATCTCGGTCGGCGTGCCGTCCACCTTCTCGTCGAAGGCGTCCGCGAGCGAGTGCGCGGCGTCGGTGGACAGCACGAGAGTGCGCAGGCCCCGTGCCGCGCCGAGGGTCGCCGTACCCGCGGCTGCGGTGGTCTTGCCGACGCCGCCCTTGCCCGTGTACAGGAGGACCCGCACGTTGCCCTTGCCCACCGCCGCTCAGGCGCCGGTCTCGACCCGCTGCTTCAGGCCCTTGAGTGCGGTGTCGATGATGACCTTCTCGGCCTTGCGCTTGATCATCCCGATCATCGGGATCGACACGTCGACCCGCAGCCGGTAGACGACCTCGGTCTGGTCCTCACCGACCGGGGACAGCGTGTAGGAGCCGTCCAGCGCCTTCAGCACGTTGGCCTCGACGAGCTTCCAGCTGACCTGCTTGTCGCCGGTCCAGTCGTAGGCGAGCGTGTAGGTGTCCTTGATGGGAGGAGCGTTGAGCACGAACCGCACCTGCTTGGCGCGTCCGTCGGAGTCCGCTCCGAGCACGTCGGCCTCCTTCACGCCGGTCGCCCAGTCCGGGTAGGACTCGAAGTCGGCGATCACCGCCATCACGGTCGCGGGCGCGGCCGCGATCGTGATGCTCGACGAGGTCTGCTCAGCCATCGACGGTCCCCTTCGGTCAACGTGCGTGTGTGCGGACTCTATCGGCACGCTCGCGGGCGCTGCACAAGCAGGCACGGGGCGGACGGCGTACCACACCGACCGCCGGGCCGTCCCCGAACTCGCGCAGAAATGGCCGTATGACTGCGGCTACGGCCGTTCGAACGGTTCTTGCTAAGGACGGCCACAGCCCGGCCGATCGCAACCTACCGTCAGGGTTCAGGGACGTGCGGCTCAACGCACGCAAGATCTTGGGAGAACGTGACATGTCGGGGCGGAGCAGGGGCATCGGTCGGCGCCTGGAGGCGATCGTGCCTGGCCTGGCGATCGGTCTGGCCGCCGGAGTGACCGCAGGGGTTCTGGCAGCCGGTGCACTGGACACGACCCCGTACGGCGAGGTCCAGTTCAACACGGCCTCGAAGAAGGCACACGACGACGGCAAGGCCGAGGGGTTCCAGCAGGCCGAGCAGATCTCGGCCCAGAACGCCTCGCAGGTGCAGGCCGCCCACGACGCGCGGGTCGCCCGGCTCGAGGACAGGCTCGCCCAGGTCCGCAAGGACCTCGGCGACCAGCGGGCCACGCTCCGGCAGGCGCGCGAGAAGGCCGGCGCGCGTGAAGCCAAGCTGCGCAGCTCGCTGGCCGAGACCGCTGCGGCCCTCAACAACGCGACCTCGTCCACCGACGGGAAGACGGTCGAGGGAACGCTCAAGACCACGTGGGTGCTGGGCCGCAAGGACAAACCGTGGCCGACCGGCTGCGCCGAGCCGCTGAAGTCGTACGAGGTGCGGGTGACCGCGGGCCAGGGCGTGACCGTCGCGGTGGCCGACCTGGTCGGCTCCGAGGTGCTGCACCGCACCGAGCGGAAGAAGACCGTGACGCTGGTCTGCTCGATGACCTACTCCGCCGACCTGCCGGCTCCGCTGGGCGCGGAGTACCGGTTGGTGGCCGAGGTGGCCGACTCCGGTCACGTACGTGCGCAGGAGACCGTCTCGGGCGAGACGCTGGGCGACGGCTCCGGCCCCACGTTGACGGTCACGCGCTAGGCGAACCGTTCACAGGACCACCAGCACACAAGGACTTTCGACTCCGGGGGGAGAGATGGGTAAGCACAGGGCGGGCGGCGGCTCACACGCCGACCGGTCACGACGACGAGTACGTCAGCTGACGCGCGCGTCGCGGATGACCGTGGCCTCGTCCCTGCTGCTGCCGATGCCGGTCGCCGTGGCCATGCCACAGACCGTGACGCTGTCCGAGGACGTCCTCGGCGTCAGGCACCTGCCCGTGACCGGCATCGGCGACCCTGCTCAGGCCCACGTGACCGAGCCGACGCACGATGAGGGCCGGCATGGCCGGCCCGGTGCCGACCAGGGACTCTCCGTTTCGGTGACCCGGTTGGGCAAGATCGCCCGCAGCGGTAAGAGCGTGCAGGCCGAGG
>CBFGZI010000084.1:0-17241 GCA_965653225.1 uncultured Propionibacteriales bacterium
GAGGACCTCGGGCTGCTCAAGCTCGACGTGCTCGGCATCCGCATGCAGTCGGCGATGGCGCACGCGGTCGACGAGATCAGCCGGGTGGAGGGGGAGCAGGTCGACCTCGACGACCAGCGGCAGGTGCCGCTCGACGACCCGGAGACGTTCACGCTGGTCCAGCACGCCCGCACGCTGGGCTGCTTCCAGATCGAGTCGCCCGGCCAGCGTGAGCTGGTCGGCAAGTTCGGCCCCGAGACCTTCGACGACATCATCATCGACATCTCGCTGTTCCGTCCCGGGCCGGTGAAGAGCGACATGGTCACGCCGTTCCTGCGGGCGCGGCAGGGCTGGTCGCCGGCCGAGTACCTCCACCCCGACCTCGAGCCCGTCCTGCGGCAGACCGCCGGCGTCGTGGTGTTCCACGAGCAGGTCATCGAGATGATCTCGGTGTTCACCGGATGCACGCTGGCCGAGGCCGACGAGGCACGCCGCGCGCTCGGCGACCTCGACGGCAAGGACGACGTCCGGATGTGGGTCGTCCCGCGCGCGCTCGGCCGCGGCTATCCCGAGCAGCTCGTGCAGCAGGTCTGGACGGTGCTGGAGGCGTTCGCCTCGTTCGGGTTCTGCAAGGCGCACGCGGCCGCGTTCGCGTTGCCGACCTACCAGTCGGCGTGGCTGAAGGCGCACTACCCCGCGCACTTCCTGGCCGGCGTGCTCACCCACGACCCCGGCATGTACCCCAAGCGGCTGATCCTCGACGACGCCCGGCAGTTCGGCATCGTCGTGCTCCCGCTCGACGTCAACGCCTCCGACGACGTCTACCGCGTCGAGCAGGTCGACGACGCACGCGGCATCCGGCTCGCGCTCGCCGACGTCAAGGGCATCTCCGACGACGAGGTGGCCCAGATCGTCGCCGGCCGCCCCTACCACTCGCTGACCGACTTCTGGCACCGCGCGCGGGTGTCCCGGCCGGTGGCCGAGCGGCTGGTGCTGGCCGGGGCGTTCGACACCCTCTACGGCATCGGGGCGCCGGTGCCCGTACGCCGTCGCGGCACGGTGACCCGCCGCGACCTGCTGCTCCAGGTTGGCGACCTCGACCGCTGGTCCAAGGCCGTCGAACGCGCCCAGCGGCACGCGTCCTCACCAGCCCAGCTCACGTTCGACCTCGGCGACGCGCCGGGGGAGGCGGAGGCCACCGGCCTGCCGGAGATGTCGGGGGCCGAGCGTGTCCGCGCCGAGCTGGAGGTGCTCGGGCTCGACGTCAGCCATCACGTCGTCGACTTCTACGTGCCGCTGCTGCGCGAGCTGGGCGCGGTGCCCTCGCGTGACCTGCTGCGCCAGCGCAGCCGGTCGTCGCTGCTGGTGGCCGGGGTGAAGGTGGCGACCCAGACCCCGCCGGTCCGCTCCGGCCGCCGGGTGGTGTTCCTGACCCTCGACGACGGCACCGGCCCGATCGACGCAACCTTCTTCGAGGACGCGCAGGGCCCATTCGCCGCCACGCTGTTCCACTCCTGGCTGCTGCTGGTGCGAGGGGAGCTGCGCCGCACCGGGCCGCGCGGGGTGTCGCTGCGGGCGACCGGGTGCTGGGAGCTGACCGCGCTGCACGCGCTGTGGCAGCGCGAAGGGGTCGAGGCTGTGCTCCGTCGGCTGGAGGAGGTGCCGGAGGGCTTCGGTCCGGCAACCGGTGAGGAGGCCGTACGCGGCGCGGCCGAGAGCAGGTCCACCCGGCCGGTGATGGCTCCGGTGCCCGGCGCGGCGGACGGCTCGGTGAACGGCCCGCCGGACCGGCAGCGGGTGCTGGTGCACGCCAGCGGCTTCAAGGTCTCGCCGTACGCCGACGTCCGGCCCGCCGGCGGCAGCACCAAGGACGCGCCGCGCAAGCTGTGGCACACCAGCCCCGGGAGCCCCGGATGAGCCGGCCCGATCGTTCACCCGGCCGCTCACTAGGGTGGAGCCCATGGTCGACCACCGCCGCAGCGCCGTGCGCACCGCCGTCGTGTGGGAGGCCCTCGCCGCCAGGCTGCACACCCGGCGCAACGAGCTCGACGAGTCCCGGCCGCTGCAGGTGCTCGACCTCGGCGGCGGCACCGGCGGCTTCGCCGTACGCCTGGCAGAGCTCGGCCACCTGGCCACGGTGGTCGACCCGAGTCCCGACGCGCTTGCCTCGCTGGCCAGACGGGCCGCCGACGCCGGGGTCAGCGAGAAGGTCCGAGGCGTGCAGGGCGACTCCTCCGACCTGCTCGAGGTGGTCGAGAAGGCCAGTGCCGACGCGGTGCTGTGTCACGGCGTCCTCGAGGTCGTCGACGACCCGGCCGACGCGCTGCAGGCGGTGGCGGCGGTGCTGCGTCCGCGCGGCCTGCTCAGCCTGCTGGTCACCCAGCGGCACGCCGCGGTGCTGGCCAAGGCGCTGGCCGGGCACCTCGCCGACGCGCGGCAGCTGCTGGTCGATCCCGACGGCCGGTGGGGCGGCGCCGACCCGGTGCCCCGGAGGTTCACCGAGCGGGAGGTCACCGACCTACTCACCACCGCGGGGTTCGAGATCACCGACGCCCACGGCGTGCGGGTGTTCACCGACCTCGTGCCCAGCACCCTGGTCGACACCGAGCCCGGTGCGGCCGAGGCGCTGTACGCCCTGGAGGCCGAGGTGGCCGACCGGCCGGAGTTCCGCGCCGTCGCCCACCAGCTGCACGTGCTCGCCACCCTGCACTGAGCCCTGCACTGAGCCCTGCACTGAGCCCTGCACTGAGTCCTGCACCGAACCCGGCGGCCGGCCCGGCACCGGCCCCGGCACTCGCTCCACCCCGCGGGTCACCCGATGAACGGCTCTGCTGTCGAGACGGGCGGCTGCTCGATCCTGCACGTCGACATGGACGCGTTCTACGCCTCGATCGCGGTGCGTGACCAGCCCGAGCTGGCCGGGCTGCCGGTGGTCGTCGGCGGCGGCAGCAGGGGGGTGGTGCTCGCGGCCAACTACGAGGCACGCGAGTCCGGGGTGCACTCGGCGATGCCGATGAGCCGGGCCCGCCGGCTGTGCCCGCAGGCGGTGGTGGTGCGCCCCGACTTCGACCGCTACTCCGCCTGCTCGAAGGCGGTCATGGAGACCTTCCACAGCTATACCCCCACGGTGCACGCGCTCTCGCTCGACGAGGCGTTCCTCGACGTGTCCGGCGCCCAGCGCCGGATGGGCGACCCGATGCAGATCGCCGAGGAGCTGCGCGCTCGGATCCACGACGAGCAGGGCGTCACCTGCTCGGTGGGGGTCGCCGCGACCACGCTGATGGCCAAGCTGGCCTCCCGCAGGGCCAAGCCCGACGGTGTGCTGCGGGTGACCCCGGCGGAGGTGACCACGTTCCTGCACCCGCTGCCGGTCGAGGAGCTGTGGGGCGTGGGCGAGAAGACCGGCGAGCAGCTGCGCCGGCTCGGGCTGACCACGGTCGGCGACATCGCGCACACCCCGGTCGCGACCCTGGCCCGTGCGCTCGGTCCGGGCATCGGCCCGCACCTGCACTCGCTGGCCTGGGGCGGCACCGAGCACACCATCGTCCCGCGCCGCTCCGACGACGAGCCGGAGCGCTCGATCGGCTCCGACGAGACCTTCGGCCGTGACACCGACGACCCCGGCCTGGTGCGGCGCGAGCTGCTGCGGCTGTCGGCCAAGGTGGCCGGCCGGATGCGGACCGCGGGCATGGTCGGGCGCACCGTCACGCTCAAGGTCAGGTTCGCCGACTTCGCCACCATCACCCGGTCGCGCACGCTGCGCGACCACACCGACCTGACCACCGAGATCTACGCCGTTGCCGGTGAGCTGTTCACCGCGCTGCACCTGGAGCGGGCCCGCATCAGGCTGGTCGGCGTCCGCGTCGAGGGGCTGGTCGACGCGCGCACCGCGACCCGCCAGCTGGTGCTCGGCGCCCGCGAGCACGGCTGGTCCGAGGCCGAACGGGCCGTCGACCGGGCCACCACCCGGTTCGGCGCGCACGTGGTGCGACCGGCGACCCTGATCGGGTCCCGGCGACCGTGACGTTGCGCGGTGCCGCGGGTGGTGGGGTGGGTCTCCTGACCCGCCCCCGGCGCCTGTCGGCTGGCTGTCGCCTGGCGCTGCGTTCAGGCGGGCAGCTAGGAGACGGCTGGGGACCGGTTTCGTCTGTCAGGTGTGTGCCGTCTGGCGCTCGGGCCGGTCCGGACCACAAGCCACGTAACCGGGCCTCGTGGTCGCCTTCCTCGGCGCATGACCCGAGGGAAGCGACCACTCGCCGTGGGAAGGCCGACGGCCTAGGTCAGGTTGTCCACCGGCAGCGGGTCGATCCCCTCGTCGGCCGGCAGCGCGAAGCCGAAGACCTGCGCGTAGAACGACAGCTCGCCGTCCAGCGCCCGCCGCACGTTGGCGGCCCGGCGGAACCCATGCTGCTCGCCCTCGAACGGCAGGTACGCCACCGGCACCCCCTTGGCCCGCAACGCGTCGACGATCATCTGCGACTGCGCGGGCGGGACCACCTCGTCCTCCAGGCCCTGGAACACCGCCAGCGGCCGGTCGAAGGAGTCGATGCGGTGGATGGGGGAGCGCTCGACGTACAGGTCCCGCCGCTGCGGGTACGGGCCCACCAGGCCGTCGAGGTAGCGGCTCTCGAACTTGTGCGTCTCCTGCGCCAGCGCCTCGAGGTCGGCCACCCCGAAGTGGCTGG
Source organism: uncultured Propionibacteriales bacterium (assembly GCA_965653225.1). Classification (GTDB taxonomy): domain Bacteria; phylum Actinomycetota; class Actinomycetes; order Propionibacteriales; family Nocardioidaceae; genus JALZDI01. The sequence continues at coordinate 4,665 of CBFGZI010000084.1, forward strand.
CGCCGGCGGCGAACAGGTCGTGGAACGCCAGCGCGGCCAGCGTGGTGAAGCCGCCGGCCGAGCCGCCGCGGATGCACAGCCGCTGCGGGTCGACCCGGCCCTGGTCGGCCAGCCAGCGCGCGGCCGCCACGCAGTCGTCCACGTCGACGACGCCCCACTGTCCCTTCAGCTGCTCGCGGTAGGCCCGTCCGTAGCCGGCGGAGCCGCCGTAGTCGACGTCGACCACCGCGAACCCGCGGCTGGTCCAGTACTGCAGCTCCAGCCGCAGCACCGGCCGCACCGACCCCGTCGGTCCGCCGTGGATGAACACCAGCAGCGGCGGCTTCTCCTCGTCCGGTCCGGTGCAGCCGGGGTTGTGCGGTGCGTAGAACAGCGCGTGCGCGGTCCGGCCGCCGCTGGTGGGGAAGCTGACGTGCTCGGGCACCGACCACCAGCCGGCGTCGAGGCCCAGGTCACGCGGCGGCCGAAGGACCTCCGTCGACGTGACCGCGCCGCCGTCGAGACGTACGCGCACGACGGCCATCTCCTGGGTCGGCGACCCGGCCACCATCACGAAGCCGTCGCCGGTGCTGTGCAGCGAGTCGCACTCGGTGTAGTCGAGCCCGAGGTCGTGCGTGGTCCCGTCCGGCCCGCGCAGCGCGGCGTGGTCGCGGCCGTCGCGGCGGTAGACGTACGCCACCGACCCGTCGTCGAGGAAGGCGTAGCAGGACTGGCCGAAGACCCACTGCGGCCGCCCGATGTCGGCGCCCATCTCGACGACCGGCTCCACGCCGGTTTCGGGCGTCCAGCGGTAGAGGCTCCACCAGCCGGTGCGGTCCGAGGCGAACCACAGCGACCCGTCGGGCGCCCACCGCGGCTGGAACACCGACTCCGCCTCCCCGCCGGCCACGACGGCCGCCCCCGCGGCCGGGTCGTCGGGACCGCCGCGCACCCGGAGCCGCGTGGCGTCCCACGGCATGTCGGGGTGGTCCCACTCCAGCCACGACAGCCTCTCGCCGTCGGGCGACCAGCGCGGGTCGGACACGAAGTCGGGCCCGCTCACCACGACCTCGGGGTCACCGCCGTCGACCGGCAGCAGCACGATCTCGTTGACCACGTCGGCCGAGGTACCGCCCGCCGGGTGCCGCTCGCGCACGACCGCCATCACGTCCCCGCGCGGGTGCACGCACCCGTCGGCCCAGCGCACCGACCTCGGCGGGTCCGAGGCCGGCGTCACGGGCCGGGTCTGGCCGTCGGGCGTCCGCCGGTACACACGCTGGTCGGCCCAGTCGACGTACCAGACCGATCCGGCGTGCAGCCACCACGCCCCGCCGCCGTACTCGTGCACCGCGGTGCGCGCGTTGGCGTCGTCGGGCAGCAGGTCCTGCGCGTCGCCCTGCTCGCTCCGGCGTACCAGCTGGGTGCGGCCGCCCTCCTGCGGGCGCACCTCCGCCCACCAGGTCGCCCCATTGGAGACGGCCACGTCGTCGTGGCGGACGAGCGCACGCACGACCAGCTCGGAGGTCACGGGGGTCGGCCAGGAGCCGTAGGGCAGGACGTGCCGGGTGTCGGGCGTGGTGGACCGTGAGGTGTCTGTCATCAGGTGTGAACCAAGGGGTCGGGGTCAGGACCAGGGGCCGTACACGTGCACCTGCAGGCGCCGGTCGTGTGTGAGCGACCACAGCTGCCGGGCGTCCTCGACGTACATGTTCACGCAGCCGTGGCTGTGCCCCTTGTACGGGTCCATCATGATGCGCGAGCCGTGCAGCGCCTCACCGCCGGAGAAGAACTGGCTGTACGGCATGGGGGTGCCGAACAGGTTGCTGGTGTGGTGCCGGTACCGCTTGAACACGGTGAAGTCGCCGGTGCGTGTCTTGTGACCGGACCAGCCACCCCGCACGAGCCAGGTGTTCCAGAAGCGCCCGTCGTGCCACAGCGTCACCTGGTGGTTGAGCCGGTCGTAGCAGACGTTCCAGCCGGCACCGGAGCAGTGGCTACGCGCGGCGGCCATGTTGATGTTGCTGCGCTGGAGCAGTGCCCTCCAGGTGGCGCGGGTGGCCTGGCCCGAGGGACGGAGCCCGTGCAGGCGCTGGAACCGGATGACCGCCGCCCGGGTGGCGGTGCCGTACCTGCCGTTGGGGCGGAAGCGGAACATCCCCTCGCGCTTGAGCCGCCACTGCAGCTCGTGCACGTGCGCGATGTGGTACGGCGAGAGGTCGCGCTGGCCGAAGCTCACGGCCTCGCGGGCGAACGGCCGCGTCATGACCGCCGTGGCCGCGGTGGCCGAGGTAGCCGCTGTCGCGGCGGGCACCGCAGAGCCGCCGCCGGCCAGGACCACCAGCAGCGCCGCCGCGCCGAGTACGACGGCGAGTGCCGCCCTCCAGAGTCTGTTCACCGCGACCGCCGCCTTCCACCTCCGCGCGGCCTGGACGGCCGCGTACCCCCGTACCGGTGGGTGACCCAAACCATAGTGCGCAACTCGGGCGGCGGGGAGATGTCACGTCGTCACAGGTGGGAGCCGGGGCGCTGGTTTTGCAGAGCGGCTTTCAGATCACTGTCGGGCTGCTTAGACTGGAGTTGGTGGTGGCAGCCGGCTCGTGTCTGGTTGCCCGACTCATGGGTTGGAGGTTGACGGTGCCGCTCTCCGAAGAAGAGCAGCGCATGCTCGAGCAGCTCGAACAGGCGCTCGCAGCCGAGGACCCGAAGTTTGCCTCCACGCTGCGCGGTAGCAGCGCTCGCTCACGCCACCGCCGTTTCGCGTTCATCGCCGCCGGCGTGTTCCTGGTGGGCATCGTCCTGCTGATGACCGGCGCGGTCATCAACCAGATGTTCGTCGGCGCGGCCGGCTTCGTGCTGATGCTCGCCGGCGCCTACTTCGGCCTCACCGAGTGGCGGCGCTCCACCCAGCCCGAGCCGCTGTACGCCGTCGGCGAGAAGGGTGCCAAGCCCAAGGGCAAGGGCAAGAAGGGCTCCGGCAAGGCCGGGCGCAAGCCGCGCAACCGCCCCGCCTCCTCCGGCTCGTTCATGGAGCGGATGGAAGAGCGCTGGCGTCGACGTCGAGACTCAGGTTTCTGAACCGGTCGGTCTCCATCCGGTTCTGCCGGCGGTAGGCGCCGCGCAGCGACCGCGGCATCAGCACCGCGCGTAGCCGGTCGAGACGGGTCTCTCGCATCCTCAGCGCGTCCACGACCAGCCGCAGGTCGTGCTCGAGGGTCGTCCCGTCGCCCGGCACCTTCGCGAACCGCGCCCGCTCCACCGTGAGGGCGAGCCGCCGCAGCGCGGACTCTGCGGCCTCGCTCCGGCGCAGCAGCGGCAGCAGCCTCGAGGCGGTCCGCCGCGGCGTGTCCACCGACCAGTCGTAGCGGAGGTCGCGCATCGAGTCGCGCAGCTCCGCCCACACCGCCTCGGCCCGCTCCTCCGGTCCGCCGGTGGCCGACAGCCGACGGCGGCGGACCACGACGCGGGCCACGGACGGGGTCAGCAGGCCGATGACGGCTACCGCCGCGAGGGTCCACCACCACGGCGACGGGCCGTGGTGCTTGACCGAACCACCCGCGGCGCCGAGTCCTGGGTTGAGCTGTGGTGGTGCCGCACGCTGGTTGTCCTGGGTGACCGGTAGGCCGGTGATGGGCTGGTTGTTGAGCTGCGGCCGGGTGGCGTCGCCGGTGGTGTACGTCGGTGCGGTGGCCCCGGCGCGCGCGGACGGTGTCGGCTCGAACCGCACCCAGCCCGCGCCCTCGAAGTACAGCTCGGGCCAGGCGTGCATGTCGGCGAAGGTGTAGCGGTAGTCACGCATCTGCGTGCCGCCGGGCGACGAGGCACCCAGGGAGTCGTGCATCGGGTGGGCGTCGAGGAAGCCCACGGCGACGCGGGCCGGGATGCCCAGCTCGCGGGCCATCAGTGCCATCGCCGCGGCGAACTGCTCGCAGTAGCCGACCCGGTTGTTGAGGAAGGCCAGGATGTCGTTGCCGCTGTGCCCACCGGGGACCTGCAGGGAGTAGCGGAAGCCGCCCTGGGAGCGGAACCAGTCCTGCAGCAGGACCGCGCGCCGGAACTGCGACCCACCCTTGGCGGTAACCCGCTCGGCGATGTCGCTCACCTGCACCGGCACGCTGGCGGGCAGGTTGGTGTAGCGGGCGTTGATGTTGGTCGGCGCACTGCCGGCGGTGTCGAGCTGGCTGAACGTCGGCAGTGCCTGCATCGAGGTGACCCGGTAGGTGCGGCCCGCGGCGTTCTCCTGGTCGTTGGCGGCGACGATGTCGAGCGTGTGGGGGTCGTAGCGCCACTGGCCGCCGACCTCGACGGCGGTGGGGGCGTAGGGCACCGGCAGCCAGTCGCTGTTGAACGCCGGCGACACGTGCACCGTGTAGGTGTCGCTGCGGGTGGCCGTCCTGGCGTTCAGCCCCGGCGGTGTCGTCATGCCGCCCCGCAGGTCGAACTTGCTGTCGACGTCGCGGTCGGAGAACTTCCACCGTGTGCCGTCGAACTCGTCCAGCGCGGCCAGCCGGAAGTAGCTCACGTTGGTGCTGGTGGTGCGGATCTCCATCGCGACGTCGTGCGAGCGCTGCAGCAGGTCGCGGTGCAGGTCGACGATCGGGTTGGTCACCTGCACCTCGCCCGGCCCGTCGCCACTGCCGGGCCCGAAGCCCAGCGCCCCCGGCGGCAGCACCGGCACGAACAGCGGCAGCACCGCCGCCGAGCCCAGCGCGACCGCGCCGACGCGCGTGGCCGACGCGTTCATGGCGCCGGTGTTGAGCCGTCGCTGCTCGTGTTCGGAGCGGACGCCGGTGAGCGAGCTGATCTGGCGGCCCCAGTGGCCGAGCCGCTCCCGCTCGTCGTACCCCATCAGCAGCAGGAAGGCGGCGGCGCCGGGCAGGAACGCCATCGTGGGCACGCCGTCCGGCGCCAGCGCGGCGGGCACGGTGTAGATGGCCAGCAGCGGCAGTCCGGTGAGGGGCACGTGCCCGATGCCGAGGCCGAGCCAGTCGACCACCAGGTAGCACGCCAGCACGGCCAGGGCGACCAGGAAGACCAGGCCGTGCGTGGCCGGCGCCGGCGGCGCAAAGGCGTTGGCGGTCTGCACTCCCTGTTCGACCAGCTGCACCATCTCCCGCGCGGTGCCACCGGTCGGGATCACGCCGGCGACCGCGGTTTCGGGGAAGTACAGCCAGGTGGTCCAGGCGATCGCCAGCACCACCTGCCCCAGCAGCACGACCGGCGCGGGAGCGCCCAGCCGCCGCAGCAGCAGTGCCGCGGCCAGCGGTCCGGCGCAGAGCAGGGCGGCGCTGAGCACGTAGCCGTTGTCGGCCAGCAGCGGGACGAACGCCATCGAGGCCGCGACCGGCGCGAGCCAGGCGAACACCGACAACATGGCGGGGGAGCCGGGCCGGGGGGTCATGGCGCCGGCTCCTGCACCGGGATCGAGGCCGCCGCCTGGGCCGCGCGCAGCGGACTCAGCAGCTGGCCCCACAGCGGCCCGATCTGGTCGGCCGGGCCGGCGGTGGCGACGCGCCACCCGTTGGCCCGCAGCTCGGCCGCGCTGCGGCGTACCTGCTCCTGGATGTCGGCGCGCTCACGGGAGTCCTCGCGCATCCAGGCCGACGGGTCGGCGATGACCGCGTAGCCCGCTGCGGCGCCCTGCGCGAGCCGGCGCAGTGCGGACAGGTCGTGCGGGGTGAGCACCCCGACCAGGGCCACCAGCACCCCGCCGACCTCGGTGTGGTCGCGCGGCAGCTCCAGCCGCTTGCGGTGGCTCGGCTGTATGACCGCGAGGTGCTCCAGCAGGTCGTCGGCGTCGCCCACCGCGCCGGACCCCCGGTCGTGCCAGTGCCCGGCGCTGTCGTCGTAGTCCTCGCTCACCAGCCGCATCGCGTAGCCCTGTCCGGACAGGTGCACCCCCACGGAGGCGGTCGCGGTCACCAGCCACTCGAACGACGAGGCCGGTCCGCTGCCGCGGTGCGCCACCGCGCGGGTGTCCATCAGCAGGGTGGCGCGGGTCTGCCACGGCTGCTCCTCGCGGCGCACCATCAGCTCGCCGACGCGGGCGGTGGACGGCCAGTGCACCCGGCGCAGGTCGTCGCCGTGCCGGTACTCCCGGATCAGCACGTCCTCGGTGCCGGCCGAGGCGAACGCGCGCGGCCGGCTGTCGCCGGTGCCGGACTGCTCGCCGTGCAGCTGCCCCTCCGGGAGGGGATGGACCGGCGGGGTGACGGTCAGCGTGTGCCGTGCCTCGAAGGACCGCTCGATCTCGATCAGGCCGAACGGGTCGCACACCCGCACCGACAGCGGGCCGATGACGAACCGGCCCCGCACGTCGGACCGCAGCGTGTAGCTGATCTCGCGGCGCCAGCGCGGCCCGATCTGGTCGATGACGAACCGCGGCCGGGTGCCGAGCATGTACGGCACCGAGTCCTCGAGCATCAGCACGCTGGACGGGAGGCGGCCGGCGTTCCTCAGCTCCAGGGTCACCTTCGCCGGCTGTCCGACCGGGAGCCGCAGCGGCTGCAGCGAGCGGCTGCACGAGAGCCGGTACCGGGCGCGGCCCACGAGGACCAGCGTCACGACCGGCAGCATCAGCACCAGGAACCCGGCCCGCAGGAGGTCGCTCTGCCCGAGCAGTACCGCACATGCCACGCAGGTGAGACCGGCGGCCAGAAAGGCCCGGCCCCGAGTCGTCAGCGCGTCCAGGACCCCCCGCATCGTGTTCACCTACCGGACATCGAGGTGCTCCGGGCCTGCGGCATGGGCACGTTGGTCATGATGTCGCGCAGGATCTTCTCCGCCGAGCGGCCGGCGAGGTGCGCCTCGGTGTTGGGCAGCACCCGGTGGGCCAGCACGGGTATGACGAGCCCCACGACGTCGTCGGGCACGACATAGTCGCGTTCGTCCAGCGCGGCGGCCGCGCGGGCCGCCTGCACCAGGTGCAGCGTCGACCGGGGTGAGGCCCCCAGCCGCAGGTCGGCGGAGCGCCTGGTCGCGGTGGTCAGCGCGACGGCGTACTGCTTCACCGCGTCGGTGACGAAGACGCCGGACACGACGTCGGTCAGGCGGCCCACCTCGGCCGCGTTGGTCACCGGCTGCACGTTCTCGAGCGGGTTGGCACCGCTGCGGCTGTTGAGCATGGCCAGCTCGGCGCTCTCGACCGGGTAGCCCATCGACACCCGGGCCATGAACCGGTCGCGCTGCGCTTCCGGCAGCGGGTAGGTGCCCTCCATCTCGATGGGGTTCTGGGTCGCGATCACCATGAACGGGCGCTCGAGGATGTAGGTGACGCCGTCGGAGGTGACCTGGCCCTCCTCCATGCACTCCAGCAGTGCCGCCTGCGTCTTCGGCGAGGCGCGGTTGATCTCGTCGCCCACGACCACGTTGGCGAAGACGCCTCCGGGCCGGAACTCGAACCGATGCGTCTCCTGGTTGTAGACCGATACGCCGGTGACGTCGGAGGGCAGCAGGTCGGGGGTGAACTGGATCCGCTTGACCGTGCAGTCGATGGAGCGCGCCAGCGCCTTGGACAGCATGGTCTTGCCGACTCCTGGGACGTCCTCGATCAGCAGGTGACCCTGGGCGAGCATCACGGTGAGCGCGAGCTTGACGACCTCGGGCTTGCCCTCGATCACGGTCTCGACCGACTCGCGGATCCCGGTCGCGACCTTGGTGAGGGTCGCGAACTCCGAGGTCTCGTCGTCGGCCCGCGCGGTGCTGTCCGTCGACACCCGACCGCCCCTTCCCGTCAACGTGTGTGCTCTCACGCTAGCCGTACCCGTGCATCGGCCCAAGCGGAATGGCCCGACTGCTCCACCTCTGCACCACCGGCGCCCCACCTTCCCCCACCACGCGGCCGACCCACTCGTGACCTGCGGGTTTGCCGGTCCCGGTGACCGCGACACCAGCCACGAATCCCGGCGTTTGTGTTGGACAGTGGGGCGAAGTGGGGTACGGTGGGGCGCAATGGAGGAACAGGAGGTGTGCGGTCGATGTTCTTCGGCACCCACACCCCGCGGCTTGACGACAAGGGCCGGCTGTTCCTCCCCGCGAAGTTCCGGGAGCAGTTGCAGGAGGGGCTCGTGATCACACGGGGGCAGGAGCGGTGTCTGTACGTCTGGCCGCTGGCCGAGTTCGGCGCGCTCACCGAGCAGATGCGGCAGGCGCCGATGACGAACAAGAAGGCCCGCGACTACATGCGCATGCTGTTCGCCGGCGCCTCGGACGAGACGCCCGACAAGCAGGGGCGCATCACCGTCCCGCCGATGCTGCGCGAGTACGCCTCACTGACCCGCGACTGCGTCGTGATCGGCGCGATGAACCGCGTCGAGGTATGGGACGCGGAGTCCTGGCAGCGCTACTCCGGGGAGCAGGAGCAAGCGTTCGCGGACCTGTCCGAGGAGGTGCTCCCGGGCGTGTTCTAGCAACCCTTCCTGCCATTTGCGAACGGTGGTGAACCCACAGTGTCGAGAGTCGTACGGCGAGGCCTCCAACCCGCTCACCCAGTCTTCTGGCGCACCTTCCCCGGTGCCAGACGGCTGCTTCCCAGGGCGAGCGGGTGGGGACCTGGCCGCACGAAGGTCTCGGTTCGCAAGGGGCGAGGGGGGTCCTTGAGCGCCCTCACGCTGCTGACCGACGGACTCGAGCGCGGCCGTCCGCCGCGCCGGGTCCGTGAGGAGGTCCGCGACGGCATCGCGGTCGCAGCGTTCTCGGCCGCCGCGTCCACCGCGCTGGCCATGGTCCTGATCGCACTCACCACGCTGGCCGGCTGAGCCGATGACCGACGCCACCCACGTTCCGGTGCTGCTCGACCGGGTCGTCGCGCTCGTCGCACCCCCGCTGGAGCAACCCGGCTCCGTGCTGGTCGACGCAACCCTGGGTCTCGGCGGCCACGCCGAGGCCGTGCTGCGCGCATGCCCGCAGGCCCACCTGGTCGGTCTCGACCGCGACCCGCACGCCATCGAGTACGCCGAGGGGCGGCTGGCGGAGTTCGCCGCCCGGATGACGCTGGTGCACGCGGTGTACGACGAGCTCCCCGAGGTGCTCCGGAGGCTCGGCCACCGGCAGGTGCAGGGCGTGCTGTTCGACCTGGGCGTCTCGTCCATGCAGATCGACCTGCGCGAGCGCGGCTTCTCCTACGCGAAGGACGCCCCGCTGGACATGCGCATGGACCCCACCCGCGGGCGCACCGCCGCGGACGTGCTCAACACCTACCCGGCGCAGGACCTGGCCCGGGTGCTGCAGACCTACGGCGAGGAGCGGTTCGCGCACCGCATCGCCACCCGGATCGTGCGCGAGCGGGAGCGGCAGCCGTTCGACACCAGCGCGCGCCTGGTGGAGGTCGTCTCCGCCGCGATCCCGGCCGCCGCCCGTCGCAGCGGCCACCCGGCCAAGCGGATCTTCCAGGCGCTGCGGATCGAGGTCAACGAGGAGATCACCGTGCTGCAGCGCGCACTGCCGGCGGCGGTCGACGCTCTCGCGGTCGGCGGCCGATTGGTCGTCATGTCCTACCACTCGCTGGAGGACCGGCTCACCAAGCAGGTGCTGGGCCGGCTCTCCAGCAGTACGGCACCGCCGGACCTGCCCGTCGTGCCGCCGGAGCACCAGCCGCAGCTGCGGCTGCTCACGCGCGGCGCGGAGAAGGCCGACGAGGACGAGATCCGGGTGAACCCGCGGGCGGCGTCGGTCCGCCTGCGGGCCGCCCAACGCATCAGGGAGAGGGAGGTCGCCGCATGAGGACATCCCGTGAGAGCGCTCGCCGCGCACGCTTCGAGGGGGACCCCGAATGAGCTCGTTCCTGGCACCGACCCGTACACGGGTCCGCTACCCCGACGGGCCTCGCCGTGCCCGCTTGTCGGTCGTACGGGGTGGCGGCACCAGCGCGCCGCGCGCTCCGTTCGCGGCGCTGGTGCTCGCCGTCATCGCCGTCGGGTTCGTCGGTCTGCTGGTGCTCAACACCTCGCTGCAGCAGGGCGCCTTCCACGCCCGCGACCTCGAGGACCGTGCGCAGGCACTGGGCCAGCAGCGCGAGACGCTGCAGGTGCACGTCGCCGCGCTGCGCGAGCCGCAACGCGTTGCGGAGCGTGCCGCGGCCCTGGGCATGGTCCCCAACCCCACCCCGGCGTTCCTGCGGTTGTCCGACGGCAAGGTGCTCGGCGACCCCAGCCCGGCCGCGGCCGGGACCGAGCCGCAGTTCCTGACGCCTCCGCGCGCCGTCCACGTAACGCCCGCCGGAGCCGGTAGAAACGGGGGTGCACCGCAGAGCAACGAGCCCCGAGGGAGTGGCCGGTGACCCAGCGCAAGCCTTCGTCGCGAAGGCCGGCGCGCACCTCCCGAGGCGGCGGCAGGCGTCCGCGTCGCCGGCGCCCGCCGCGCAAGTTCACCCTCGCCGGACACAAGTTCCGGCTCCGCTCCAGCCTGGTGCTGCTGCTGATCGTGCTGTCCCTGTTCGCGGGCCGGCTGGTGCAGATCCAGGGCATCGAGGCCTACGCCTACACCGAGAAGGCCAACCGGCTCGACGGCGCGACCGAGGTCACCCTCGACGCGCCGCGCGGCCTCATCACCGACCGCGACGGCACCCCGATGGCCGAGACGGTCGACGCCCGCCGCCTGGTGACCGACCCGACGATGGTCAACAACGCGCCGGCGATCGCCGCGCTCCTGTCCCACCGGCTCGACCTCAGCTACTTCGACCTGCTCTCGGCGCTGCGCGCGCCCGACTCACGCTACGAGTTCCTGGCGCGTCAGGTGCTGCCGACGCAGGTGAACCAGATCATGGGAGCGCTCGACCGCAGGGACCTGACCGGGGTCTACGTCGAGGACGACCCGATGCGCAGCTACCCGGCAGGCAACGTCGCCAGCAACCTGCTCGGGTTCGTGGGCACCGACGGCCAGGGTCTTGCCGGGCTCGAGTTCGCGCTGAACAACACCCTGTCGGGCAAGGACGGCCACGCCACCTACATGACCGACGCGTCGGGCACCCGCATCCCGCTGGCCGACAGCTCGATCCAGCAGCCGCAGCCCGGCACCGGCGTGCGGCTGACGATCGACCGCGACCTGCAGTGGTTCGCACAGCGACGCCTGCAGCAGGCCGTCAAGGACACCGGGTCGCAGTCGGGGTCGCTGGTGACGATGGACGTCCGCACCGGCGAGATCCTCGCGCTGGCCGACTACCCGACGTTCAACTCCAACGACCCCCTGAACAGCCCCTCGGCTGACCTGGGAGCCCCCTCGGTGCAGGACGTCTATGAGCCCGGCAGCGTGGAGAAGGCGCTCACCGTTTCCGCACTGGTCGACGCCGGCATGGTCACGCCGCGCACCAAGATCACCGTGCCGCCGCTGCTGCACACCGGTCCCGACACGATCAAGGACTGGTTCCCGCACCCGACGCTGCACCTGACAATGGCCGGCGTCATCGCCCTGTCGTCCAACATCGGCACCGCGCTGGCGGCCAGGCAGATGAGCGCCCCGCGGCTGCGCAGCTACCTGGTCAAGTTCGGGCTCGGCCAGCCCACCGGCCTGGCGCTGAAGGGCGAGAGCGGCGGCCTGCTGCCGGCCGCGAAGGACTGGCTGCCGATCACCCACGACACGATCGCGTTCGGCCAGGGCATGTCGGTGACCGCGGTGCAGATGGCCTCCGCGCTGTCCGCGATCGCCAACGGCGGCGTGCGCATCGCGCCGTCGCTGGTGAAGGGCTACGTCAACTCCCACGGCGACTTCAACCCCGTACCCCCGCCGGACCGGCGCCGGGTCGTGAGTGCGTCCGCGGCACGGCAGGTGACGCACATGATGGAGATGGTCACGGCCGACAACGGCACCGCGCCCGCCGCGCAGATCCCCGGTTACCGGGTGGCCGGCAAGACCGGCACCGCGCAGCGGGTCGACCCGCAGACCGGGGGCTACAACGGCTTCACGATCTCCTTCGGCGGGTTCGCGCCGGCCGACAACCCTCGCTTCCTCACCTACGTGGTGCTGCAGGACCCCAGCAGTGGCGACGGTGGTGGCTCGGCCGGCGGGCCGGTGTTCCACGACGTGATGAGCTATGCGCTGCAGAAGTACGGCGTACCGCCGACGGGAAGCAAGCCCCCCAAACTCCCGACCCACTGGTGACCGCCGGTAGCCTCACGCCGTGCCAACAGACCTCCCTCCCGCCGCCGCCCCGGCCGTGAGCCTGGCGCGTCCACGCGCCGCTCCGGTGTCGCTGCAGACGGTGGCCGAGTGGGTGGGTGGGACCGTTCGGGGCGACGACGTCGAGGTCACCGGGCTGACGCTGAACTCGCGTCTGGTGGAACCGGGTGACCTGTACGCCGCGCTTCCCGGCAGCCGTGTGCACGGCGCCGAGTTCGTCGGGCCCGCGCTGACCTCTGGTGCGGTCGCCGTGCTCACCGACGAGCAGGGTGCGGCGACGCTTGCCGCCGACGTGCCCGTCTGTGTGGTGGAGCGGCCGCGGCGCATCCTCGGCGCACTCGCCGCGCGGCTGTATGGCCGGCCGGCCGAGGCGCTCACCACCGTCGGCATCACCGGCACCCACGGCAAGACCACCACGACCTCCATGTGCGAGGCCGGACTGCGCGGCGCCGGTGTGACCAGCGGCGGGATCGGCTACTTCGCCTACGTC
>CBFGZI010000085.1:0-16542 GCA_965653225.1 uncultured Propionibacteriales bacterium
CTGCTCCTGTCGTCGTTGGTCGTGCTGCCCGTGGTGCTCGCCGCCGGACCGGCCTCGGCGACGGACTACTCGTTCGACACGACCCTGGTCCTGAATGTCACACCGGGCGCGACCGAGGTGTACGACACCCCGATCGCCTTCACCGGCGGCGTGTCGTACGTGTCGGACCCCTCGACCGGTCTGGTTGTCCCGGTCGACGGGGAGTCAGTCACGCTCAAGCGCCAGTGGCGTGGTTCGAAGACGTGGACCACGGTCGGCACCACGACCACGGACGCCAGCGGTGACTACGAGTTCGACACCACCGCAACCCGCAATGCCACGTACCAGGTGACCTTCGCCGGCGCGACCGCCAGCAACCCGGACACGGGGGACACAGTCACCCTGGCGCCCTCTTCGGCGACCAAGAACATCTTCGTGACCCGGAAGCTCAACGAGACCACGAGCAACCCCGCGCCCAACGTCTACTACTTCAAGGGCAACGTCGACCCCGGGTGGGGCAACAAGACGGTCTACATGCAGCGGAAGACGTGCAAGACCTGTGCGTGGAAGGGCTACAAGAGCCAGCGCACCACGAAGTCCGGTGCGTTCAAGTTCCGGGTGGACTTCCCGAAGAAGGTGGGCCCCAACTGGTACTACCGGATCAAGGTTCCGGGCGGCGCGCAGTACATCACGTCATACAGCTGGGTCCTCCACGTGTACACCTACCTGGCCTGACCTGCGCCGGCGGCGACGCTCAGACCACGGTCCAGGTGTCACCGCCAGCAACCAGCCCGGCCAGCGCGGCGTCCCGGTCGTCGGTGCCCTGCTGCGCGGTGCTGATCTGCTCACGGGCCTGGTCGTCGTACGTCGGCTGCTCGACCTGGCGGAAGATCCCGACCGGAGCCTGCTGCAGCACCCCGGCGTCGGTGAGCCGGGACAGCGCAAACGCGGTCGTCGGGTCGTTGGCGTGTGCGTCGTGCACGAGCAGCTGGTCCACGCCGACCTCGTCGACGTCCACGATCTGCACACCGCCGGTCTTCGGGTCGCGGGCGACGCCCATGCTGCCGTCGGCGCCGAACCGGATCGGCTCGCCATGGGTGAGCGGGATGATCCCGGACTGGCCGTCCTGGGCGCCGCGGGCCTTCATCGAGTCGAACGCGCCGTCGTTGAAGATCGGGCAGTTCTGGTAGATCTCCACCAGCGCGGTGCCGCGGTGCGCGGCGGCCGCGGACAGCACCGAGGTGAGGTGCTTGCGGTCCGAGTCGATGGTGCGGGCCACGAACGTCGCCTCCGCGCCGAGCGCCAGGGACACCGGGTTGAACGGGTTGTCCAGCGAGCCCATCGGCGTCGACTTGGTGACCTTGCCGGGCTCGGAGGTCGGCGAGTACTGGCCCTTGGTGAGCCCGTAGATCCGGTTGTTGAACAGCAGGATCTTCATGTTCACGTTGCGGCGCAGTGCATGGATCAGGTGGTTGCCGCCGATCGAGAGCGCGTCCCCGTCACCGGTGACGACCCACACCGACAGGTCGCTGCGGGTGGTCGCCAGCCCGGTGGCGATCGCCGGCGCACGGCCGTGGATGGAGTGCATCCCGTAGGTGTTCAGGTAGTACGGGAACCGCGCAGCGCAGCCGATCCCGGACACGAACACGATGTTCTCGCGCTTGAGGCCCAGGTCGGGCAGGAAGCCCTGGACCGCGGCGAGCACTGCGTAGTCGCCGCAGCCGGGGCACCAGCGGACCTCCTGGTCGCTGGTGAAGTCCTTGCGGTTCTGCGGCGCGTCCGTGGTGGGCACGCCGGCGGTGCCGCGGGCGGTGGGCATCGGAAGCTCGGTCTGGGTCATCGCACTGCCTCCCTCGCGGTGTCAGAGTCTGCGGTGGTCGCGGTTCCGACGCGCGGGTCGGTCTGCTGCACCAGGTCGCCGATCGCCTCGGCGAGCTCGGAGGCCCGCAGTGGCAGCCCGCGCACGTGGTTGTAGCCGACCACGTCGACGAGGTACCGGGAGCGGAGCAGCATGGACAGCTGCCCGAGGTTCATCTCGGGGACCATCACCGCGTCGTACTTCTTCAAGATGTCGCCGAGGTCGTTCGGGAACGGGTTCAGGTGCCGCAGGTGCGCCTGCGCGACCGCCATCCCCTGGTCCCGCACCCGGCGGACCGCCGCGCCGATCGGACCGTACGTCGAGCCCCAGCCGAGCACCAGCACGGTGGCGTCACCGGACGGGTCGTCGACCTCCATCGGCGGCAGCGACTCGGCGATCCGCTGCACCTTGGCGGCGCGGGTGCGGACCATCAGGTCGTGGTTGGCCGGGTCATAGGAGATGTTGCCGTGCCCGTCGCCCTTCTCCAGCCCGCCGATCCGATGCTCGAGACCCTTGGTGCCGGGCACCGCCCACGGCCGGGCGAGCGTCGCCTCGTCACGCAGGTACGGCCAGAACTCCGGGTCGCCGTTCTCAGCGGCGTGGTTCGGCTCGGTGGCGAAGTTCGGCTCGATGCTGGGCAGGTCCGCGATCTCCGGGATCTGCCACGGCTCCGAGCCGTTGGCCAGGTAGCCGTCGGACAGCAGCATCACCGGGGTCCGGTAGGTGACCGCGATCCGGGTGGCCTCCAGCGCCGCGTCGAAGCAGTCGGCGGGGGAGCGCGGCGCCACGATCGGCACCGGCGCCTCGCCGTTCCGGCCGAACATCGCCTGCAGCAGGTCGGCCTGCTCGGTCTTGGTCGGCAGGCCGGTCGACGGGCCGCCGCGCTGTACGTCCACCACCAGCAGCGGCAGCTCCATCATCACGCCGAGCCCGATCGTCTCCGACTTCAGCGCGATGCCCGGACCCGACGTGGTGGTGACGCCGAGCGCGCCCCCGAACGACGCGCCGAGGGCCGCGCCGACGCCGGCGATCTCGTCCTCGGCCTGGAACGTGGTGACGCCGAACCGCTTGTGCTTGCTCAGCTCGTGCAGGATGTCCGAGGCCGGGGTGATCGGGTACGAGCCCAGGAACAGCTGCAGCCCGGACAGCGTCGAGCTCGCGATCAGGCCGTACGCGAGCGCCAGGTTGCCGGTGATGTTGCGGTAGGTGCCCGGGGCCATCGGCGCCGGCTTGATCTCGTACTGCACCACGAACGCCTCGGTGGTCTCACCGAAGTTCCAGCCCGCCTTGAACGCGGTGACGTTGGCGTCCCGGATCTCCGGGGCCTTGGCGAACCGGCGCTCGAGGAAGGACACCGTGGGGTCCGTGGGCCGTCCGTACATCCAGGACAGCAGGCCGAGCGCGAACATGTTCTTCGCGCGGCCGGCGTCCTTGCGGGACAGCCCGAACTCCTTGACCGCCTCCACCGTCATCGTGGTCAGGTCCAGCGGGTGCACGGCGTACTCGGCCAGCGAGTCGTCCTCGAGCGGGTTCTCGGCGTAGCCGGCCCGGGACAGGTTGCGGGTGGTGAAGTCGTGACTGTCGACGATGATCGTGGAGCCGGGCTTGAGGTCGGCCAGGTTCGCCTTCAAAGCGGCCGGGTTCATCGCGACCAGCACGTCCGGCGAGTCGCCTGGGGTGAGGATGTCGTGGTCGGCGAAGTGCACCTGGAACGACGAGACACCCGGCAGCGTGCCCGCTGGCGCGCGGATCTCGGCTGGGAAGTTCGGCAACGTCGACAGGTCGTTGCCGAACGTCGCCGTCTCCTGGGTGAATCGGTCACCGGTGAGCTGCATACCGTCGCCGGAGTCGCCAGCGAAGCGAATGATCACACGGTCGAGCTGCTTGACCTGTTTGGTCACGCTGTCGCCTTCTTTCCGCGGGACCGCCCCGTCACAGGTCCCTCAGCGGGCTCCCTGCCCGCGGTGGTCTCTCGAGGCGTCGACCCGTCCGTCAGTCAGGTTCGTCTTGCTCACCTTCATGCTACGACCGAACCCAACCGGGCACAGCGCAAGTCCGCATCACGGCCCGAGACCAAGTGTTGCGCGCGTCACGTTACCGGGAGACGCGCTCACCAGGCGAGCCGATTGTTAGTAACCAGGTAAAGTCGGGTAACTTACCTGTGTTAGTTTGTTGGCCATCGGGGGCCCTTAGCTCGGAAGGATGATTCGATGCGTAGCAAGATCAAGGCCGCCGGCGTGGCGGCTTCGGTGGTGGGGCTGCTGACCCTGGCGGCGTGCGGCGGCTCCAGCTCCGGCGCGACCGACAGCAAGTCGGTGAGCGTGGTCGGCTTCTCTGTGCTCCAGACCGCCAACACCCAGGTCTTCAAGGACTTCCAGAACACGCCCGCGGGGAAGGGCGTCAAGTTCACCACGGCGTACGGCGCCTCCGGTGACGAGAGCCGGGCGGTGGCGTCCGGCCTGCACGCGGACGAGGTGCACCTGTCACTTGAGCCGGACGTGACCAGCCTGGTCGACGCCGGCATCGTGCCCAAGAACTGGAACGCCGGGTCCAACCACGGCGTGCTCACCCAGTCGGTCGTCAGCATCGTGGTGCGGAAGGGCAACCCCAAGCACATCCACTCGTGGGACGACCTGACCAAGCCGGGCGTGAAGGTCGTCACCCCGAACCCCGGCTCGTCCGGCTCGGCGAAGTGGAACATGCTGGCTGCCTACGGGCACGTGATCGCCCAGGGCGGTTCGCCCGCGCAGGCTCAGGCGTATCTGAAGAAGATGCTCCAGAACACCGTGGCCATGCCGAGCAGCGGGCATGACGCCACGACCGCGTTCGAGAGCGGCACCGGCGACGTACTGCTGTCCTACGAGAACGAGGCGATCGAGGCGCGTCAGGCAGGCGCCAACTTCGACTACATGGTCCCGCCCCAGACCCTGCTGATCCAGAACACTGGCGCGACGACCAAGGACGCCACATCGGCGGCCAAGGACTTCTACCAGTTCCAGACCAGCAAGGCGGGTCAGACCGACTACGCCGAGCAGGGCTTCCGGCCGCTCCAGTCGAGCATCCACGTGCCGGTGAAGGGCGCCAACGACCCGAACAACCCGTTCCCGCAGCCCAAGACGCTGCTCACCATCGACAAGAACTTCGGTGGCTGGGCCGCGGCGGACAAGAAGTTCTTCGACGACAACAACGGCATCGTCACCAAGCTCTTGGCTGAGACGGGCAAGTCGTGACCGCTCTCGAAGCGACGATCCGGGGTCGACCGGCGCGCAAGCGCCGGTCGGCCTCCGGCCGTTCCCTGGACGGTCCCGCCGCCCTCGGACTGGGCCTCTCGGTCATGTGGTTCAGCCTGCTGGTGCTGATCCCGCTGGCCGCGGTGATCGCCACCAGCGCCGAGGGCGGCTGGTCCGCGTTCGGCGCGGCGCTCACCAACCCGCAGACACTGAGCGCGGTCAAGCTGACCGTCCTCCAGTCGTTGGGGGTGACCGCCCTCAACATCGTGGTCGGGACCGCGGTGGCCTGGGTGCTGGTGCGGGACCGGTTCTGGGGCAAGGGGGTCCTCGACCTGGTCATCGACATCCCGTTCGCGCTGCCCACCATCGTCGCCGGTCTGGTGCTGCTCGCCCTGTACGGCCCGCACAGCCCGATCGGTGTGAACGTGGCGCAGACCCGGGCGGCGGTGTTCTTGGCGCTGGCCTTCGTCACCCTGCCGTTCGTCGTACGCACGGTGCAGCCGGTGCTCGACGAGCTCGACAAGGACGTGGAGGAAGCTGCGGCATCGCTCGGCGCCTCGGCGTTCACCACGCTGCGCCGGGTGATCCTGCCCAGCCTCGCCCCGGCGATCGCCGCCGGCGCGGCGCTGTCGTTCGCCCGGGCGATCAGTGAGTACGGCTCGCTGATCCTGATCAG
Source organism: uncultured Propionibacteriales bacterium (assembly GCA_965653225.1). Classification (GTDB taxonomy): domain Bacteria; phylum Actinomycetota; class Actinomycetes; order Propionibacteriales; family Nocardioidaceae; genus JALZDI01. The sequence goes on from CBFGZI010000085.1 coordinate 5,744, forward strand.
CGGGAACCTGCCGAACCGCACCGAGGTCGCCTCGGTGCGGGTGTACACGTACATCGAGACCGGCGACATGGCCTCGGCTGCCGCGGTGGCCACCATGATGCTGGTCGTGTCGTTCGCGGTGATCATCGCGCTCGACGTGATCCAGAGGAGGGTGGCGCGCCGTGGGTAGGGGCACACCAATCGTCCGGTGGACGCTCCGGCTGGTGGTCATCGCGTATGTCGGCCTGCTGGTGGGCTGGCCGGTGAGCCTGATCGCCAAGAACACCTTCGCGGACGGCCTGGCCGCTCCGCTGCACACGCTGTCCGACCCGGTCGTGACGCACGCGTTGAAGATGACCGTGATCGTGACCGTGATCTCGGTGCTGATCAACCTGGTGTTCGGGGTGACCATCTCGATGCTGCTGGTCCGGTACCGGTTCCCCGGGAAACGGCTGCTGTCCGCCCTGATCGACGTGCCGCTGTCGGTCTCGCCAGTGGTGGTCGGCCTGGCGCTGCTGCTCGTCTACGGGTTGCAGGGCTGGTTCGGGCCCACCCTCGAAGGCCAGGGGATCCAGGTGATCTTCGCAGTGCCCGGCATGGTGCTGGCGACGGTGTTCGTGGCGCTGCCGCTGGTGATTCGTGAGGTGGTGCCGGTGCTCCAGGAGGTCGGCGACGAGCAGGAGCAGGCGGCCTGGAGCCTCGGTGCCCACCGGGTGCAGACCTTCCTGCGGGTCACCTTGCCCAGCATCAAGTGGGCCGTGGTCTACGGCGTGGTCTTGGCCCTGGCCCGCTCGCTCGGCGAGTACGGGGCCGTGAAGGTGGTGTCGGGGAACATCGTCGGCCAGACCCAGACCGCCACGACCGTCGTCGAGCAGCAGTACCAGAACTTCCAGCAGTCCGAGGCCTACACGACCGCGTTCGTGCTCGCGGTCGCCTCGGTGCTGTGCCTGGTGATCGTCGCGCTCTTGCGCCCCAAGGAGAAGAAGTCATGAGCATTGAAGTGTCCAAGGTGAGCAAGAAGTTCGGCGACTTCGTCGCCCTCGAGGACGTCTCGGTGTCGATCCCCCGGGGTCAGCTGACCGCGCTGCTCGGCCCGAGCGGCGGCGGCAAGTCCACGCTGCTGCGGATCATCGCCGGGCTGGAGACCGCCGACGAGGGGACCGTGTCCATCGCCGGCACCGAGGCGACCCACCTGCCGCCGCAGAAGCGCAACGTGGGGTTCGTCTTCCAGCACTACGCGGCGTTCAAGCACATGAACGTGGCCAAGAACGTGGCCTTCGGTCTGGAGATCCGCCGGCGGCCCAAGGCCGAGGTCAAGCGCCGCGTGGAGGAGCTGCTGGACCTGGTGCACCTGACCCAGTTCGCGCACCGGCTTCCGTCCCAGCTGTCCGGCGGGCAGCGGCAACGGATGGCCCTGGCCCGGGCGCTGGCGGTCGAGCCCGAGGTGCTGCTGCTCGACGAGCCGTTCGGCGCGCTGGACGCCAAGGTGCGCAAGGAGCTGCGCAGCTGGCTGCGTCGCCTGCACGACGAGGTGCACGTGACCACCGTGTTCGTCACCCACGACCAGGAGGAGGCCCTGGAGGTCGCCGACGAGATCGTGGTCATCAACGACGGCCGGGTCGAGCAGATCGGCTCGCCGGACGAGCTGTACGACGAGCCCGCCACCGACTTTGTGATGAGCTTCCTCGGCCCGGTCACCCAGCTGTCCGGTCACCTGATCCGGCCGCACGACATCCAGCTGCTCGACCACGACGGGGCGCTCGGCGCCGTACCAGGTGTGGTCACCCGGCTGGTCCGGGTCGGCTTCGAGGTGCGGCTGCAGGTCCGCCCCACCGTCGGCAACGGCGACGCCGAGGAGGTCTCGGTGACCGTTACCCGGACCATGGCCCGCAACCTCGGAGTCGCGGTCGGCAGCAACGTGTGGATGGCGGCGACCCGGGGCGCCACCATGGTCCCGGTGATGGGCCGGCAGAGGGAGCCCGTGCACCAGGCAGTCTGAGGACCGGCGGTCCCGGGCAAGGCCTCAGCTGCTGTGGGGTGTGCCGGTGATGGCGGCCGCGACCAGCTTGGCGTCCGCGCCGACCCCGAACATCAGCGACGAGCGGCGGGTGCGCAGCCAGTGCACGCCGCAGAAGTACAGCCCGGGCACGGCGGTGCGGAGGTCGTCGTCGACCACGGGGAAGCCCAGCTGGTCGAACACCGGGAAGTCGACCCAGCCGACGTAGTCGGGCCGGAAGCCGGCGGTGAAGATCACGGCGCCGAACCCGTGCAGGTCGACCTCGACCTCGGCGCGGTGCTGGAAAGGTTCGGGGTCCGGCATCTCCGGGGCATCCGGGCCGAGCCGCTCCACCAGGATCTTGCGTACGTCGGCATACCGGGCGTCGCCGAAGGCGACCGAGGCGGCCAGGTCGTCGGCGAACCGTGCACGATGGCCGGCCACCGACTCGAGCCGGCCCACCAGCCGCACGCCCATCGCCTGCAGGACCCGGTAGTGCAGGTCATGGCCGCCGCGGGCTCCGGTCGTCTGGACGTTGGCGACCAGCCTCGCGCCCGGACCGGGCAGCGACCCGACCGGCTGGTCGTAGAAGCCGACACGGGCCAGCCAGGTGACCGTGTCGATCCCGTTCAGCCGGCGAGGGGTCCACGGAGCCCGACCGCAGGCGAGCACCACGTCACGACCGGCGAGCTGCAGCTCCTCGGCCAGCTGGACACCGGTCTGGCCCGACCCGACCACGAGTACCCTGCCGTCGGGCAGCGAGCCGGGGTTGCGGTACCCGGTGGCGTCGAGCACCAGCAGATCGTCGGGGAACTCCGCAGCGATCGCCGGACGGTGGGCCCGCTGGTAGGCGCCGGTGCAGACCACCACGGAGTCGGCGTCGACCGGCCCCTCGGAGGTCTCCAGCCTCAACCCGCCCGCCGGGCCGGCACCCACGCGCGCCACCGAGACGCCCTCCTGGACGGGCGCCCGGGCGAGGTTCGCGGCGTAGTCCGCGAGGTAGTCGACGATGGCGTCGCGGGGAACGTGGCCCTCCGGGTCGTCGCCGGTGTACGGGCTGCCCGGCAGGTCCATCGTCCAGTTCGGGGTGACAAAGGTGAAGCTGTCCCACCGGCTCCGCCAGGCCTGGGCCACCCGAGCACGCTCGAGGACGGCGTGCTCGACGCCGAGCAGCCCCAGCTCGTGGCTCACCGCCAGACCGGCCTGGCCGGCGCCGATCACTACCGTCGTCACGCCCCCATCGTCGCCGAGCCAGGGACGTCAAGGCATAGCCCGAACAGGACTGAATCGTGGTGGCGCGGTCGCGCAGGCGGGCTAGGTCCCTCAATGCGGAGGGATGAATTCCAGTCGGACCACAGACGTGTATGTGCCCTTCGCGACGACAACCTTGACCGAGCCGCTTTCCCGGAACACCAAGTCACCGTCGCCCTGCACCTTCAGCGAGTCAGCGAAAACATCTTCGAAGTCGCTGTCCGTGTCTGTGGCCGCCTCGACGGCCGCGAGAGACGGCTGCGCCGCACCCGCACCCGAGAGCGCAATCCTCCAGTGCCAGGGCATGCGTCGAGAGTGGCACGGCGGTGTTGCCCCGGCAACCACTCCCGAGCGGCGTGGACCGGATCTCGGCGTTAAGCGCCGCCTTGTCAGAGATGTCCGCGCCCCCTCGGTGGGACGCCCCCGACTGAGCGTGGCTCTCGGCAGGCTCACGGTCCTACTGTGAACATGTGACGACCGACAGCATGTCGAGCGCGTCCCATCGGTTGTTACCCCTGGGCGTCGTCACGTTCCTGTTCACCGACATCGAAGGCTCCACACGCCTGTTGCACAAGCTCGGCGACGCCTATGGCGAGGTGCTGCAGACCCACCACGCGCTGGTGCGTGACTGCATCCGGGCGCACGACGGTACGGAGGTCGATACCGAGGGGGATGCGTTCTTCGTCGCGTTCTCCTCGCCGTACGCCGCAGTCGCCGCGGCGGTGGACGCCCAGCGGGCGCTGCTCGGCTACGCCTGGCCGCACGGTGAGCCGGTCCGGGTGCGGATGGGGCTGCACACCGGCGAGCCTCTGGTGGTGGACGAGAACTACGTGGGCATGGACGTGCACCGCGCGGCGCGCATCTGCCATGCGGCGCATGGTGGGCAGGTCGTCGTTTCTGCACGCGTCGGGGACCTGCTGGGCGACCGACTGCCCGAGGGTCTGATGGCCATCCGGGACCTCGGTCACCACTGGCTCAAGGACCTTGCCGCGCCCGAGCACCTGCTGCAGCTGGACATCGAAGGATTGCCCACGAGCTTCCCGCCGCTGCAGTCGATGAGCCCGCCGACCAACGTGCCGCGGCAGGTCGCGGACCTGGTCGGGCGTCTGCAGGAGAAGGCAGATCTCCGGGCGCTGTTGACCGAAGCCAACGCGCGTCTCGTGACGGTCACAGGTCCGGGGGGCGCAGGGAAGACCCGGTTGGCCGCAGCCGTCGCACTCGACCTGCTCGAGCGGTTCCCGCACGGGGTGCACTTCGTCGACCTCAGCGACCTCGACAAGAAGGAGCTGGTGCTACCAGCGATCGCCCGGGTCTTGCACGTTCCACTCGAAGGTGACGAGTCGGCCCAGGACGCCGTGGCCGGCCGGATCGGCGACAAGCGGATGCTGCTGTTGCTCGACAACTTCGAGCGGGTCCTGGACGCGGCCGTCGCGGTCGCGGGGTTGCTTCGCAGCTGCCCCGGGCTCCGGGCACTCGTGACCAGTCGGGTCCTGTTGGGGCTGCAGGACGAGCAGGAGTACGCCCTGCCCCCGATGGGCCTTCCGCGCGGCAACTCATTGCGCGAGATCCGTGACTCCGAGGCCGTCGAGCTGTTCGTAGCCCGGGCCTCTATGGCGCGCCAGGACTTCGAGCTGACCGAAGACAACGCCACCGCGGTCGCAGAGGCATGCCGGCTGCTCGACGGTCTTCCGCTGGCGATCCAGCTCGCCGCGTCGAGGATCCGGCTCTTCGCGCCGCGCGCGCTGGTCGGCAAGCTCGAGGACCGCCTGCAGTTGCTCACCAGCGCGACCCAGGACATCCCGACCCGACACCGGACCATGCGGGCCACTGTCGACTGGAGCTACGCGCTCCTCGACGAGGCCGAACGCCGGTTCTTCCGAGACTTTGCCGTCTTCAGCGGTGGTGCGCGGCTCGAGAGCGTCGAGGCGGTGGTGACGTCCCACGAGGACGTGCTGTCCCGGGTCACCTCGCTGGTGAACCACAGCCTGCTGGTCCAGCGTGAGGACCCGGACGGCCAGCCGCGGTTCCACATGCTGCAGACGTTGCGCGACTACGCAATCGGGTTGCTCGACGAGGAGCCGTTGCATCAGGCGCTGCTGTCTGAGCGGCACGCGGGACACTACCTCGACCTGGTGCACGAGATGTTGCCGCCAGGCGCCACCGCCAAGAAGGCAGACATCCGACGGGTGCAGGACGACTACGACAACGTGCGTGCCGCGCTCACCTACTGGCTGGACCGTGGCGCCGACGCCACCGGAGCGGCCGACAAGGCGCTCGAGCTGGCGGGGGCGATGGGCCACTACTGGTACGCCCACGGTCTGTCGTTGATGGGCAGCGACTGGCTGGAGCGTGCTCTCGCCCAAGCCCCGGAGGCGCCTGCGGCGACCCGAGCCCAGGCACTGCTGGCGCTGGGCATCATGAGCGCCCAACGCCAGCAGCCCGACCGGGCGATGGAGCTGCTGACTCGGGCGCGCGAGCTCTACCAGGAGGTCGGCGACCGCACCGGCGAGGCGCGGTGCCTGAACGGCGCCGGCATCGTCGCCGCCTCCGCGGGCAGACGCGCCGAGGCCCGCGAGCATCTGCAGACAGCGGCCGCTCTTTTCGACAAGCTGGGTGATGCCGTCGGCCAGACCGATGCCCTGGACAACCTGGGTGTCGTCTACCTGCACGAGGGCAGCTGGGCGCAGGCCTGCGACATCTTCCGGACCAATCTGCCGCGGTACAAGGCTTCTGGCAACGACTGGGGCGCCGCCTGCACCGCGCTCAACCTCGGCGTCGCGTACGTGCTCGGCGGCAAGGCCGCCGACGCCCAGGAGCCCATCCGGGAGGCGTTCGAGGTCTTCGGGGAGTGGCAGGACCCGAATGGGCTCACCGAGACCTTGGAGGCGGCGGTGGGTCTCGCCGCGACGCAAGGCCAGTGGACCCCTGCCGCCCGCCTGGCCGGCGCCGCGGAGACGGCACGGCAGGACCTCGGGGTTCGCGGCCCCCAGCCGGACCGGGCCCGTCTGGATGCCTGGGTCGTCGAGACCGCGAGACGGCTCGGCGAAGCCGCGTTCGAGGCAGCCCGGCACGAGGGCGGTGCGATGACCCCTGAGCAGGCCACTACTTACGCCCTCGACGAGGTCATAGGTCGCTGACCCGGGTCACGACCAGTAGATGACGACCTTGTCCCCGACACGCACCTGGTTGAACAGCGAGGCAAGCGCGCTGTAGTCGCGGACGTTGACGCAGCCGTGCGACGCGCCGGCGTACCCACGGGCCGCGAAGTCCGAGGAGTAGTGCACCGCCTGCCCGCCGCTGAAGAACATCGAGTACGGCATCGCAGTGGCGTACAGGTGCGAGACGTGGTCGGCGTCCTTGGTGTACACGTGGAACAGCCCCTCCCGGGTCGGGCTGTACGACGCGCCGAACCGGACGTCGAGACTCATCAGCACCTTGCCGTCGACGACCCAGCGCAGGCTGCTCGTGGCCTTGTCGATGCAGAGCGCCCGCCCGGTGGTGCAGCGCGGGTCCAGCGGTGCGCCGTCGGCCGGGTCGGGCTTGCGGTTCGCGAGCTCGTCCTTGGTCGGTTTGGTGGTCATGCCCTCCAGCAGGTCGAGGGTGCGCTGGTCCACGCCGCCGGTCTGCGGGATGCCGCGCTTGCCCTGGAAGCCGGTCACCGCCTTGCGGGTCGGGGCGCCGTAGTGGCCGGTCACGTCCCCGAAGAACCAGGCGATCTGGCGCAGCCGGGCCTGGATCTCGCGCACCTCCGGGCCGTCGTCGCCGGGACCGTAGAGCGCCGGCCCGGCCCGGTTGAACATGTCCGCTCCGGTTGGCGTGCGGGTCATCGTCACCAGCCGGTGCCAGGTTCGGGCGTTCACGGTGCCGGTCGCCTTGAAGCCGCGCTTGGCCTGGAATCCGGCGACGGCCGCGCGGGTGCCGCCGGCGTACGTGCCGGTCGTCGGCGGGGTGAACCACTCCAGCTGGGTGAGCCGGGCCTGCAGCTCGCGCACCTTGCGACCGCTGTCGCCGACCTGCAGCACCACGCTCGGGCGGGCGTCGACCTCGCGGGTCGGAGTCGGGGTGGCTGCCGGGCTCGTCGGAGTGGCCTTCGGCTTCGGGTGGTGCACCGTGGCCGGACGCTGCGCAGCGGCGGTGGAGCCGGCCAGCGTGACCGCGCCATAGGCCGCGGCCGCCCCGAGCATCAGCGAGCCGCTGACCAGTACCGCAGCCGTCTTGGGTCCCCGTCGCATGCCGTCTCCCGTGGGTCGTAGGCCGACGACGCGTCGGCCTTCTGGTCTCCTAGACGCGGGTGAAGCCAGATCGGTTGCCTACCGACCAGCCTTGAACGGTAGGCCACCAACCACCGTGGAACGGGCCGCCACTCCGGGGGAGTCCGGCCGTGACCCGATCGTCACAAACCCTCTATCCGCACCCCCTAGACTCAACACCGTGGCGGACTACTACACGGCGTACCTGCCATTGGTGGCGATCATCGTCATCGGCACGCTCCTCGTGGGCGGCATGTTCGCCGGGAACCGGATGTTGCGGCCCAGCCATGCCACGAGCGAGAAGCTGCTCACCTATGAGTGCGGCGTGGACCCGGTCGGCGAGGGTTGGGCGCAGAACCACGTGCGCTACTACGTCTACGCCTACCTCTACGTGATCTTCGCCGTGGACGCCGTGTTCCTGTTCCCATGGGCGACCGTGTTCGGCAGCCTCGGCCGGACCACCATCGCGGAGATGGGCGTGTTCATCGGGTTCGTCGCCGTCGGCCTCGTCTACGCCTGGCGCAAGGGGGTGCTCACGTGGACGTGAGCACGACGACCGACCTCGGGATGCCGCAGGTCGGGCCGCTGCAGAAGCTCGCGCCGAAGCCGGCGCGCTACCTGCTGAACTGGGGCCGCAAGTACTCCCTGTGGGTCTTCAACTTCGGGCTGGCCTGCTGCGCGATCGAGTTCATCGCCACCTCGATGGCGCGCCACGACTTCATCCGGCTCGGGGTCATCCCGTTCGCACCGGGGCCCCGGCAGGCGGACCTGATGGTTGTGTCCGGGACGGTGACCGACAAGATGGCGCCCGCGATCCGCCGGCTCTACGAGCAGATGCCGGAGCCGAAGTACGTGATCTCGTTCGGCTCCTGCTCAAACTCCGGCGGGCCCTACTGGGACTCCTACTGCGTGACCAAGGGCGTCGACCAGATCATCCCGGTCGACGTGTACGTGCCGGGATGCCCACCGCGCCCGGAGTCGCTGCTGCAGGGGATCCTCAAGCTGCAGGAGAAGATCGACGGCGAGTCGCTGCGCGACCGGTACCGCTCCGATGGCGCCGCGTCGGTGACCCGCGGCCTGGTCACCCCGCCGCCGGGGGCAGTGACATGACCAGTTCGGTGGACCTGTGGCCCGGTCGGGTCCGGGCCGCCTACACAGAGCGGTTCACCGAGGACGCCTCGGTGGACGACGGCTTCGGGCCGCTGTCCGTGGACGTGCCGGCCGACCGCTGGGTCGAGGCGGTCGCGCTGGCGCGGAACGGCCTGGACTGCACGTTCTTCGACTGGCTGTCCGCGGTCGACGAGCTGACTGACGGGTTCCGGGTGGTCTGCCATCTCGCGAACCACCGTCGCGGCGGGGTCGAGCACCTGCTGCTGCGCACGCTGGTGCCGCGCGAGGGCGCCGAGCTGGCGTCGGTGGCGGACCTGTTCGCCGGCGCCCGCTGGCACGAGCGGGAGACCCACGAGATGTTCGGCGGGGACTTCGTCGTGGACGGCGAGGTGCTGGAGCTGGAGGGCCTGCTGCTGCCCGAGGAGTTCGAGGGGCACCCGCTCCGCAAGGACTTCGTGCTCGCCTCCCGGGTCGCCAAGCCCTGGCCGGGCGCGAAGGAGCCGGGGGAGAGCGACCACGACGCCGCCAGTTCTTCTGCGCCGGCTCGGCGGCGGACCCGCCCTCCCGGCGTACCGGAGCCCGAGCAGTGGGGGCCGCGCGAGGCCGGCTCGGAACAGCCCGACCCGCTGGCCGCGGCCGCCAGCGGCGGACCCGGACGACCGCGACGGGCGCCCCGGGAGCGCCGGCAGCCATCGCCCGAGCCCAGCGAGTCCACCGAGCCGCAGGACGGTGGCGATGCCTGAGGTCGCCGAGGTGGTCCTCCGCCTCCTGGTGGTGCTCGCCGCCTTCCTGCTGCTGCCGCTGCTGGTCGGCCAGGTCGAGCACAAGACGATGGCGCACATGCAGAGCCGGGTCGGGCCGATGTACGCCGGCATGTTCCACGGCTGGGCGCAGCTGGTCGCCGACGGCGTCAAGTTCGTGCAGAAGGAGGACGTGGTGCCGGCCGCGGCCGACCGGACCGTGTTCAAGCTGGCGCCGATCGTCGCGCTGCTGCCCTACCTGGTCGCGCTGATCGTGGTCCCGCTCGGGCCCGGCCTGGTCGGCCAGGACCTCGACGTCGGGGTGTTCTTCGTGCTCGCGGTGATGGGGGCCGGCGTGGTCGGCACCCTGATGGGCGGCTGGTCGTCAGCGAACAAGTTCAGCCTGCTCGGCGGGATCCGGGTGGCGGCCCAGCTGATGGCCTACGAGCTCCCGTTCGTGCTCGCCGCCGCGTCGGTGGCGATGGCCGCCGGCACGCTGTCGCTGACCGGGATCGTGGACGCCTGGAACCCGTGGTGGCTGCTGTGGCAGGGCATCGGCGGGTTCGTGTTCTTCACCGCCGGGCTGGCGGAGCTGCAGCGCCCGCCGTTCGACATGCCGGTCGCCGACGCGGAGATCGTGTTCGGCCCGTACACGGAGTACGGCGGGCTCCGGTTCGCGCTGTTCATCCTCGCCGAGTACGCCGGGATCGTGGTGCTCTCCGCGCTGACCACGGTGCTGTTCCTGGGCGGCTGGCACGGGCCGCTCGAGGACCAGCTCGGGTGGCTGTGGACCCTGGTGAAGACCTTCCTGGTCGCGTTCCTGGTGATCTGGGTGCGGGTCGCCTACCCGCGGCTCCGGGAGGACCAGCTGCAGAAGTTCGCGTGGCAGGGGCTGGTGCCGCTGGTGCTGCTCCAGCTCGCGATCACGACGGTAGGGGTGGTGGTCCGGTGAGCATGCCCGGGACCGGTCTGCTGCGCGGGCTGGCGGTGACCTGGCGGAACCTGACCCGCCGATCGGTGACCGCGCACTACCCGGACGCGCTGCCCGAGCTGCCGCCGCGCTCTCGCGGCGTGATCGCGCTGATCGAGGAGAAGTGCACGAGCTGCATGCTGTGCGCCCGCGAGTGCCCGTCCTGGTGCATCTACATCGACTCGCACAAGGACACCATCCCCGCGACCAGCGAGGGCGGCCGGGACAAGACCCGGAACGTGCTGGACCGGTTCGCGATCGACTTCTCGCTGTGCATGTACTGCTCGATCTGCATCGAGGTCTGCCCGTTCGACGCGCTGCACTGGAGCCCGGAGTTCGAGTACGCCGAGCTCGACATCCGCGAGCTCACCCATGAGAAGGACCGGCTGCGGGACTGGATGTGGACCGTGCCCGCGCCGTCCGCGCTCGACCAGAACGCCGAGCCGGCCAAGGAGATCGGCGTCGCCCAGAAGGCAGCAGAGAAGGCAGCAGAGAAGGCCGCC